>LVAA01000021.1 GCA_001603955.1 Syntrophobacterales bacterium Delta_02
GTTCATCACCGTGTTCTGCGCCATTCTGAACACGACCACCGGGGAACTTCAGTATACGAACGGCGGTCACAATCCCCCCATCGTCATTCGCCGCAGCGGCGATGTCGGCTATCTCGACGGCCCCGGGGAGCTTGTCGTGGGGATCATGGAAGGGACGCAATATACAACGAGAACCCTCGTGCTCGACCCGGGCGACGGATTGTTCCTTTACACGGACGGCGTGACGGAAGCCATGAATGACGCGGACGAGATATTCTCAACAAATCGCCTGAAAGACGTGCTTGCCTCATGTGCCGCCGGGGACGTGTCAAGTATCACCGCCTGTGTCGGGGAGGCGGTCAACGATTTCTGCGAGGACGCGCCCCAGTATGATGACATCACCATGATGGCGTTGAAATATGAAGGGAACAGGTAATGAGAACGGGTGATGGGTGATAGGTAATGGGTGATGGAAGGGGGGTTTGCACCCATCACCTGTGACCCATTACCTATCTCTTTGTGATTTTTGTCATTGTCGATTTAGCGCTTTGTGATTACAATGTTTAAAATAATCTTGCAATTTGTGCGCAAGAAGTTAAAATAATGCATCTAATTCAATGGGAGCAGGGATGCGCGTCTATTTTTGGGGTACACGGGGGTCTTTGCCTGCGTCTATTACCGCGGAGACCGTTCGGACCAAGATCGTAAGCGCTATCAAGGCGGCTCAGTCGCGAAGCTTTAACAACGATAGCGAGATAGAGGACTTCATCCGTGACGAGCTTCCGTTCACGGTCGGGAGGACCTACGGCAGCAATACGCCCTGCGTGGAGATCAGGAACGGCGAAGAGTATATGATCTGTGATGCCGGTACGGGCCTGAGGGACCTTGGCAACCATCATATGAAGCTCATCGAGCAGGGCCTGCAGCGCAGAAGTGGTTCCGTCTTCAACATTTTCGTTTCCCATTTTCACTGGGACCACATCCAGGGATTCCCTTTCTTCACACCGGCCTATATCCCCGGGAACAAGGTGAGGATATACGGTTTTCACAAGAACCTGAAGGGCTTCTTTGAGAAGCAGCAGAACCAGCCATATTTTCCCGTTCCCCTTGCGAGCATGAGCGCCGACATACAGTTCATCATCCTCAAACCGGGCAAGGATTACGAGATAAGCGGTTTCGAGATCTCGGGCATAGAGCAGAAGCACCCGGGGACCTCATACGGGTTCCGGTTCCAGAAGGACGGTCGGACCGTCGTTTATTCCACTGACGCCGAACACAAGACAAGCTATGACAGCACTGCCAGGGAAGAGAACTATCCTTTTCTGGATTTCTTCAGAGAAGCTGACCTTCTCATCTTTGATGCCCAGTATGACTGGAACGAGGCGGTGCTTTCGAAGGATGACTGGGGCCATTCCAGCTACGTTGCGGCTGTCGAGCTTGCCGTCAAGGCAAAGGTGAAGCATTTGTGCCTCTTCCACAATGAACCCGCCTACAGCGACGAGCGTCTCGACGTCCTTCTCGAGGACACGAGAAACTATCTCAAGATCTACAACGATCACCAACCCCACCCCATGAAGGTCGATCTGGCGTATGACGGGTACGAGATAGAAGTGTAAGAAGACGGTTCCACGTTTCAAGTCCCAGGTTCCAGGTCGAAGACAAAAGGAAGATGTGTCAACTCTGGCCGGTATCGACCGTTGAGAGTTGGTTACTGTTTCTTCATCTTTATGGTGAGGATGTTCTTTCCCGCTTCGCGGGTGTAGGTTACGCCGTCAGTCATTTCTTTTATGAAGAATATACCGAGACCTCCGACAGGCCGGTCATCGATGCCGGCGCTGGTGTCGGGCCTGTCCTTCTTCAGGGGATCGAACGGGGGACCGCTGTCGATGATGGTAATATAGAACACATCCCTGTCGTCGGTGCCGCATGTCGCGGTGATGACACTGTCGGGGGATGAGGAGGAATACTTGATGATGTTGACGATGGTTTCTTCCAGGGCCAGTTCCATGGCACTGAGCTTATGTTCACCGAAGCCCGCCTCCCTGGCGCACTCTGTGATCCCGGCCGTGAATCCCGGCAGGGACTCGAGTGCTGCCGGGAGTTCGATACTGCAGAGGGTATGGATGCTCTCCGCCATTCTCACATGCTGCCGAGGGCTTCGGCTTCAGAGGGAAAGATCTTGAAGATAGACTTGAACCCCGATATCTGAAAGACTTCCTCGACTGGCCCCTGAAGCCCGGTGAAAAGTATCTCCCCGGACAGCGCCTTGAGCTTCTTGGCTGATGACAGGATGCTTCTCAATCCCGCGCTGCTGATGTAACCGAGGGCGGACAGATCGATGAGAATGGCCCTGTCTCCGGCCGCGATCAGCTCATCGAGACTTTTCTCGAAATCCGGCGCGGTGATCGCGTCGATCCTTCCCGAAACTGCAACGATGGAAACTTCCTTTTCCTTGCGCTTGCTGATTTCCATAAGACCTCTCAAAACTTTTTAACCTGAATTCTATACGATGACCCGTGAAAAAACAACGATTCTTTCGGGAGATTTCCCGCAGGACTGAAAGGTGCAAAAGATTTGATTTGGGGTGGGTGAAGGGTCTCGAACCCTCAGCCCCCAGGACCACAGCCTGATGCTCTAACCGTTGAGCTACACCCACCGTTGAGAATAATTAGTTAGCACAATTTGAAGGCCAAGTCAATGAGAGGAGCAGGGGATGGGGAAGAAGGGGGGGGTGGAGTCAGAATAGGACCTATAGGATGTATAAGACCTATGGGACATATGGGACCAATAGGACGGTCATAGGACTTATAGGACCGGTAGGGCTTATGGGACGAGGACCTCTGTCCGGAGGATCCGGATGCCTCTTATTCCTGGTTCGGGCTGGTGCAACAGACTTGGAAGCACACGAAAAAGATCAACCGCTGCGGGGCCCCAAGTCCTATAGGTCCGACGCATCCTATAGGTCCTATTCTTGTCCTATCGGTCCTATTCTATTCTTCTTCCCTCTTCTCCTCTTCTTCCAGCACGACCCTCTGCATGCACAGGCTTGTCCTGCGGTAGAGGCCGGTGAAGAAGAAGGCGGAGAGGAGGAGGGCGTAGTAGGTGAGGACCGAGGAGATGAGAAAACCTATGAGGTAGGGGATGTGCATGAAAAGGAGGGCCACGTACAAGGCGCCGATGGTTGCCACGTACCCTATTATGTATTCCACGAGGACCTCTTTGATGCCCCGCAGGATGTCTTCGAATTCCAGGGCTTCCCGGAAATCGGTGCGCTCGGCGAAGATGGTGAAGGCGAAGGGCAGAAAGAAGGAGCAAACGGGAAAGATGATGAATGTCGCGGCCTTGATCATGAGGTGACCGAAAAAGCCGGTGAAGCTGTTGAGCGTTGTCAGGAAGAATCCGGCGGAGAACATGAAGAAGGGTATGGCGTTGTAGAGGATGAAAACGAATAAAAGCTTGACCCCTTCTATCCAGACCTCATATTTCTCCTGCCACGTGGCGATCCCCATTCCACCGACCAGGATGAGCCGTGAGGTACGGGACAGGAACCCGATGGAAAAGAAGTTGAGCACGGGGATAAAGAGGGCGAGGCCCCCCAGTATCCACCGTGCCACGTAGCGTGAATTCACGGTGAAACGGATAAAGGGGATAATGTCCATCTATTGCTTGCCCCTGGACATGAAATCGAGGAGACCTTCCGGGGTGTAGCCGGTCATGCCGCCATCCATCACGATGGTCTCGCCGTTGATGTACCGGGCGTCATCGGATGCCAGGAAGAGTATCGTGGAGACCAGCTCTTCCACGGTTCCCATTCTTCCTATGGGCGTCCTCCCCGAGAGATAATTGACGAACACATCTTTCTTGACAAGACCCTCGTTCATTCCGCCCTTGATGAAACCGGGCGCGACCGCGCACAGGGTCACGCCATGGCGCGACCACTCGAACGCCAGTTCCCGGGTCATCAACATGAGTCCCGATTTTGCTATGGCGTAAGGAAGGAAGCCCTTTTCCCCGAAGAGGGCGACCTGCGAGGCTATACTTACGATCCGCCCCGAGCCCTGCTGTACCATTCTCTTTCCGAAGACCTGTGTCGCGTAGAATGTCCCCTTGAGGTTGACGTCGATGACCCTGTCGAAATCGTCCTTCCTGATCTTTTCCGAGGGCGCGAGAGGATTGACTATACCAGCGTTGTTGATGAGTATGTCCACCTTTCCCAGCGTCTCGTAGACCTTCGATGCCATCGCTTCCATGGCGGCGTGGTCGGCGATGTCCGTATCGAAGGCGAGCACCTGCTGCCCTTTGAGCTCCTCGGCGAAGCGGTCCACTGCCTCCTTGCTGCGGCTGTTCACCGCGACCGACGCTCCCTCCGCCAGGAAGGCCAGCGCCATTGCCTTTCCGAGCCCTTTTGTTCCGCCGGTGATAAAGACGACCTTGCTTTCAAATCTCATAATGTCCCTCCGTACAGGTTCTTTACGCGTTCGTCGAAAAGCCCGATAAGGCCCTCGCTGTCTTTCATATCGATGCCGAGGGCTTCCTTCCACACGTCGGCCCTCTCCATGCAGAGGTAGATGAAAAGGCTTGAGTCTATGTCCTTCAGAAGACGGTAGAGCATTCTGTATATCCTGATGCGCTCCGTCTTGATATAGCGGTATTTGCCGTCCTCTCCCCGGATGAACTCCCCTGTAAGCAGATACCTTCTCCTCCTTTCCAGGAGAAGGCCATACAGGGCCGGAGGGAAACGCAAGGTGCCGAGACTGATCCAGAGTATTCGTGCGGGGTCCAGGATCCGTCCGATGTCTGCGATGAGATACCGGTAGTCCCGTTCAAAGCCGTCATAGATGACGATGGGGTCGAAATGAAGGCCCACGAAACAGCCGCTGTCCTGGGCCAGTCGGGCCGCCTTGAGACGTTTGTGGATGGGGCTCGTCCTTGTCTCCTCGGCGTCGATGAACCTCTGGGGGGAAACAGAGAAGGAGATGACGGTATAAGGGTTGAGATAGGGAAGAAGGTGCCTGAAATCGGCCCATTTCGACTTCAGCTCCAGGATGGCCCTCTTTTTCTTGCCAAAATAGTCTACGAGAAACCGGTTCAGGTTGTAGCGCCGGTCGATGGCAAGGCTGTCGGAGAGCTCCCCCGTTCCGAAACGGAGAATATGGCGTGGCGTTGAGTCTATCATTCCGTCAAGTTCCGCGATTATGCTTTCAGGGTTGCAGGATATCCTTACGGTGTCGTCCCTGAGGTAGGCCTTGAGTATGCAATAGGAGCACGAAAGGACGCAGCCCTCAACAAGGTCGATGGTCTGATACCCGCAGCAGATATGGTGTTTCGTGCCCGGGCACTTTCTGACGATGCTTCCGGGCGTCTCAACGAATTCTACCTTTTGTGAGCTCAAGGATTCTCCTGACGTGACCTGCCGCAACCAATTCCGAGATCTTGCCGAGGGCGGCATCAACGTCATCTTCATTCCCTATTTTCAATATGATATCAATATACTCCTTTTCGAAGAAAGGGTCTACTCTAATGTCCAGGCCGGGCGGAAGGGTCATGGCATTCCGTATAGCCTTTAGTTTCTTCGCGAGGGACGTCAGGATGGGTTGGGTCTTGAGCTTGAGGTGTGTCCTCAGCATGTCGGGGCTTTCCATGACGGGAATGTCCCTGCCGGTCAGCTTCCCCTTGCGGATCCGTATAAGCTGGAGCATCTCGAGGACCTCCCGGAGCGTGCTTTCCGTCAGGTGGAGACCCGTGAGCGCCGCAAGTATCCTGCGCCGCTCCTTCTCTTCGAACCTGAGGAGGGACTCGACATTCCTCAGGGAAAGGTTTTTTCTGAAGATAAAGTCCTTCGCCAGGGCGTCGAGGGACGCCATCCCCAGCAGGATGGAAAGCACCTTCTCGTGGGGATTGAGGCCAAGGTGCGCCATGAGCCCGAAGATCTCGTCCCTTGAGAACCCGAACCGGTCCATCGCATCGAGTGTGGCTGCTTTTTCAATAATGTTGAAGCCCCGTGCCAGGTTGTCGTGGATGGCCCTCAAAAGGGCGGTTTTCTCATCGATGTCGACGATGAGAGCGGGGACCTTCTTCAGGCCAAGCTTTTTGGCACACCGGAGGCGGCGCCATCCTGCGATGGGGATGTAAGGTGTCCGGTCGAGGAGGAGGATGGGCTGGACGATCCCGACGGCGGCGATCGACCACTGGAGGTTCTCGTCGCTCAAGGGATAGGACAGGGAAAAACGCCTGTCCTTAAGATCGATCCTGGTAAGGGGAAGGTCCGTCATCGCGCGAAATAGATGAAGAGCCACTTGATGATCGTATAGAGGATAATGACCCCGATGAGGGCCACGCCCGTTATGACGAACCAGTGGGGTATGAAGGTCGTTTTGTGCTTCTGACCGAGGGATATGTGTTCCCTGTGTATCCTGGCAAGGGTCGGGCTCTTGTCAGCGAAGAAATGAAAGACCGTGACGAAGAGCGGTGTGGCGAAGAGAAAGGCGAAGGCGGCGAATATCCATACACCCTTCACGTCGCCGCTTCTGGCGCTTGCGAGAAGGACGTAGAGGCAGAAGAGGGTGATCAATGTGGAAACAACGACCACTATCCACTGGGACGTTCTTCTGTAGGGCATGCCACCTTCCTTTTTTGGATGCCATTCATTGTATAAAAGTATTTCAAGGCTGTCAATGATGGGGTATACTAGAACCCGTTCACAGACCCGCCTGTTGCGGGCCACCGGCCATCAAGGAGGTTCACAGATGAAAAGATCCCTGGGTGCGCGGACCGTTCTCTTGCCGGCCCCCGTCCTCGTTGTCGGCACCTATGATAAAGAAGGGCGTCCCAATGTCATGACAGTGGCTTGGGGAGGCACCTGCTGTTCCAATCCCCCCTGCGTCGACATTGCCTTGAGAAAGGCGACCTACACTTACCAGAGCATCCTCGACCGCAAGGCCTTTACCGTCCACGTGACCCCGGAAAGGTATCTTACCGAAGCCGATTACTTCGGGATAGTCTCCGGCAGGGACGTGGACAAGTTTGCCGCCGCAGGTCTCACGGCGGCGAGAAGTGAGACCGTGGACGCCCCGTACATCAAGGAATTTCCATTTTTCGTGGAGTGCACCCTTCGCGAGGTCGTCGAACTGGGACTCCACACGCAGTTCATAGGCGAGATAATGGACGTAAAGATGGATGAGGATATGCTGGACGACAGGGGACTTCCCGACGTGGGCAGGATAAGGCCCATCGTGATGGTGCCCGAGATACGCAACTACTACGGATTTGGCGAAAAACTGGGGGATGTTTTCGTTATGGGCAGGAAGCTCCGCGGCAGGTAGAGCGGCCGACGGCATGACCGGCCTGGTCAGCTGACGGTTTCGAGAACGCCGGTCTCCAGATCGTCCCTTATCTCCCTAATCCGCGTGTCCTTCGCGAGAGCCCGCAGGAGACGGTCTTTCTCGGCTTCGTTCCGGACCACCCCTGACACCGAAAGTGTACCATCCGCTCCGGCCTGGAAGGCCACCTTGCCGAAACAGTGCCCCATGCCCAGATGAAAGAGGAGGATCTCTGCGCGCTTCTCCAGGAGGCGGTCGCCGAGGACCGCTTCCGCTTCCTTCGCGCAGGCCGGGGTGAAATGCTTCCGTGCGTATTCCGCCAGTATCGCGACGGCCTCTTCCAACGAGATATAGCTCGAGTTGACCACGGCGTGGTAATAGGAAGGGTCCCCGGGATCGGCAGAGAAATAGCGGGCTATGAAGTCCCGTTTCCCCTCGTCCATCCTCTCGACAAGGTCGAAGGCGTCGTCATAGGGGATGCCCTTCACGCGGGCGATGGCCCGTACGCGTTCCTCCATGAGGCGGACGACGCGGATGTTGATGGCGTTCCCGATACCGGCGAGAATGATGCCGGCGCCCATGCCCGCCATCACGGCGTTTTCCCGAAGGGCGTGGTCCAGTATGTTGGCCATGAAGGAGACCTTGTAGAAATTGGCGTCCGCCATGAGCTCCTGTGTTGTGCCGTGCAGTCCCGGTGCCGTTCCTTCATCGATGCCGAAGGAGCCAACGTGTCTGTCACTCTCGAGGCATTCCTCGTTGATCAGGGTCCGGTCGATGTATGAATAACCGAGGTTTTTTGCCAGTTCCCGCGCGAACGTCGTCCCGCCCGAGCCGTGAGTTCTCGATATTGTTATAATACCCATCTTTTCCCGCATGAATTTTAAAATATAAGGATGCCTTTGCACAAGCAGAATCTCTACCGGTGTGGCCGACATGGAAAGAGCACGTGTAACCCATTAATTGATTTGCGAATATGGGTATAATCTGTTATAAGATTAACCTGTTTGAAAAGGGCCGGGCGGCTTGAGGGGGTATTTTGCTTTGACAGCCCGGGTGGTGGCAACGAAATCGCCTTGCACGACCCCTATCACAACTGATGGTACTGACGGTGTTATGAGAGTTGAAGAATTTGATTATGATCTGCCGAGGGAAATGATAGCCCAGCACCCGTCAGGCGAGCGGGAGGCATCCCGCCTGCTTGTCTGCGAGAGGGAGCAGGGAACGATAGAACATCGGCGGTTTTCCGACATCGCCGGTTACCTGCGGGAAGATGACGTCCTCGTCATCAACGACAGCAAGGTATTCCCGGCGCGGCTCAAGGCGCGCAAGAAGACGGGCGGCATGCTCGATGTTCTCCTCGTGAGGTCCGTTGCAGGCGGCACCTGGGAGTGTCTTGTGAGGGGCCTGCGCGGGACGGGGGATGCCATCCCTGTCACCGTGGGGGACCACGGTGCCACTCTCACGCGCAGGAACGGTTCCTGGACCATATCTTTCAGGTCCCGTGAGGAGGGTGACGAGGTCATAGGGGCCCTGGGAAGGATGCCATTGCCGCCGTATATCAAGCGCAACGGCGACGACGGCACCGCCGATTTCGAACGTTACCAGACGGTCTACGCTGAAAAGACCGGGTCCATAGCGGCGCCGACGGCAGGGTTTCACTTCTCAGCTGAGCTTCTCGGGCGCATAGCGGCCAAAGGAGTGGAGATCGTGAGGATCACACTTCACGTTGGCATCGGGACATTTTCGCTGATCCACCCCGGACGCGTAGAGGAGCACAGGATGCACGGCGAACGCTACGAGATCGACGAGACGTCGAAGGACCGCATCCGGGCGGCGCAGCAGGAAGGGCGTCGTGTGGTTGCCTGTGGCACGAGTTCGGTAAGGACCCTTGAGACGCTGTTCGGGGTGAACGGCAACGGCACGCTCGCCGGCGAGACGGAGCTTTTCATCTACCCGGGCTACCGTTTTCATTGTGTCGACGCGCTCATCACCAACTTTCACCTCCCCCGTTCGACGCCTCTCATGCTCGTCGCCGCCTTCATGGGTGCCGGGCCCCTCAGGAGGGCCTATGCCGAGGCCATACGCGGGGGGTACCGGTTCTACAGTTACGGGGACGCGATGTTCATATCATGAAGACGATAGAGATAGACCATACAGACGGGGCGGCACGTTCGGGAAGGCTCATCACGGGCCACGGGACGGTAGAGACGCCTGTTTTCATGCCCGTGGGCACCCAGGGTGTCGTCAAGGCAATGACCCACCGGCAGCTCAAGGAGCTGGGCGTCACGATGATCCTGTCCAACGCCTACCACCTCTACCTGCGCCCCGGTGACGAACTCATCAGGAGGATGGGCGGGCTCCACAACTTCTCCGGGTGGGATGGCGCCATCCTCACCGACAGCGGAGGGTACCAGATATTCAGCCTCGGGGTCCTGCGGGAGATCAAGGACGAGGGCGTCCTTTTCCAGTCGCACATCGACGGATCCCGTCATTTCCTGACGCCTGAGAAGATCGTGCGGGTCCAGGAGAACATAGGCGCCGACATCGCCATGTGCCTTGATGAGTGCGTCTCATATCCCTCCACGTTCGAATATACCAGCGAATCCGTGGAACTGACGACGCGGTGGGCACGGCGATGCCTTGCGGCCCGTTCAGGGGAGGGTTCGCAGAAGCTCTTCGGGATCATCCAGGGCGGCTTTTATCCGGACCTGAGGCTGCGCTCCGCGGAGGACATCCTTTCCCTCGACTTCGACGGTTTTGCCATCGGGGGCCTCAGTGTTGGCGAACCCAAGAGCCTCATGTGGGACATGGTGGACACGGTGGTTGACCTCATGCCTGCCGAAAAACCCCGCTACATGATGGGCATCGGCCTGCCGGAGGATCTCCTGGAAGGTGTAAGGCGGGGCATAGACATGTTCGACTGCATCATTCCCACACGTTTCGCCCGCAATGGCAGTCTTTTCACGTGGGACGGCAGGATCAACATCAAGAACGCCCGCTTCACCGAGGACGAGGGGCCCATCCAGGAAGGTTGTACCTGCTATACCTGCAGGACCTTTTCGAGGGCCTATCTCAGGCACCTGGTGGTTTCACACGAGTTGACCAGTTTCTACCTGAACACCATACACAATGTTCATTTCTACATGGAACTCATGAAGAAGATCCGCAGCGCCGTCAGCACCGGCACGTTCGACGATTTTTATCGCGATTTCAAGAGACGTTACGAAGGAGGTGAATCAGATGACAGGTATAGCGTATGCAATGGGTAGTAATCCTGCCGGCGGGTCCGGACAGGGGGGAAGTTCGTACATGTCGCTCATCTTTATCGCGGCAGTTTTCGCCATCTTTTATTTCATTCTTATCCGTCCGCAGCAGAAAAGGGCGAAGCAGCACAAGGACTTCCTGGAGAACCTGAAGAAGGGAGATAAAGTTATCACATCGGGTGGTTTATATGGTACAATAACGGGTATTTCCGACGACAGTGTCACCATTGAGATCGCCGAGAAAGTCCGTGTTAAGGTCGACAAGGGCACTGTGGTGCAGTATCAGAAGACACAATGAAAGGAGATGTGAACGTGGGAAGATATGAGAATATTGTTGTGCTCAGCCCTGACCTCGCTAAAGAGGAAGAAGACGATCTCATGAAAAGGATTCAGGGCAACCTTGAAAAGACGGGCGCAACGATCGTCAAACTGGATGACTGGGCGGTGAGAAAACTTGCCTATCCCATAAAGAAGAAGGACAAGGGCCATTACTTCTTTTTCCTGCTTGATATGGACGAAGGCAGCGTCGCGACGATGGCCAAGTTCTACAGGACCCTCGACCCCGTGCTCAGGCACATGTTCGTTGTCGTCGATGACAAGAACGAGGGGCCGAAGAAGCCGCCCGATCCCGTTGTGTTTGACGAGCTCGAAGGCGAGTTCTGATGAACAGGGTTTTCATGACGGGGAAGGTCGAGGCCATACCCCGTGTAGTCTATACCCCCAAGGGGGACAGGTTCGTACTTTTCCCGCTCCGTGTGGGTGAGGGTGATTTCCTCATAGACGTGGAGTGCCCCGGAGACCCCGCGATGCCCCATCCCGACGCAGCACGGGGCTGCAGCGTCATGGTGTCGGGGATGCTCGTGAGAAAGAAACTGCGGTCGCGGGAGATGGTACAGTTGAAAGCACATAAAATTTTCTGGATGGAGGAATAGATGCCGAGACCAATGAGGACACGGTCCGATTCACCGAAGAAAAGGGTCTACGTGAGAAGAAGGGTATGCAGGTTCTGCCAGGATTCCAACATAGTCATTGATTACAAGGATCCCAAGCTTCTCAAATCGTTCATCACGGAGAGGGGCAAGATCATGCCCAGAAGGATGACGGGGACCTGCGCCAATCATCAGCGCAAACTGAAAGAGGCCATCAAGATGGCCCGTCACATTGCCTTTCTGCCCTTTACGACATTACTGAAATAACGGAGGCAACCGATGAAGCTCATACTCATTGAAGATGTCCAGGGCACGGGGAAGAAGGGTGATACCGTGACCGTCAGGGACGGATACGGGAGGAATTTTCTCGTTCCCAGAGGACTTGCCGTGGCCGCGACTGAAGGAAACGTGGCCCGTTTCGAGAGCATTGTGCGCAGCGTTTCCAACAAAAAAGCTCGGGACCTGCAGACCGCCTCGGAATTGAAGGTGAAACTCGAGGAGACGACACTGACGATAAAGAAGAAGGCCGGCGAGGACGGCAGGCTCTTCGGTTCCGTTACCCACAAGGATGTCGTCGAGGCCGTCAAGGCCTTCTCGGGTGTCGAGATAGACAAGAAACTGGTGCGCCTTGAGGAGCCGATCAAGTCGACCGGCTCGCATACGATTGTGATCCACCTGCAGCCTGATGTAAACGCCGAGGTCAAGATCGAGGTGGAAAAAGAAGAGGCTTAAATGGCCCGGGTCTTAAAGAATGCCAGGGATGTGGCGGGCCCTGCCGGAGTGCGGGTCCCTCCCCAGAACATCGAGGTCGAGCAATCATTGCTCGGCGGGCTTCTCATCGATCCTGAGTCCATGAACAAAGTGGTCGACGTCGTCGGTCCATCCGATTTCTATCGCGATGCCCATGGGAAGATCTTCAACCTCATGGTCCATCTCTACGAGAAGAACGATGCCATCGATATCATCACGGTCAGCAGCCTCGCGAAGGACAGGGGCCTCCTTGAGGCCGTAGGCGGTGCGACCTATCTCAACACTCTTGTGGATCTCATGCCGTCCGCGGCCAATGTCGCCTATTACGCGAAGATCGTAAAGGAGAAGTCCCTCGTCCGGACCATCATCAACGTGGCCACGGAGATCATCGAGAAAGGTTTCAACACCGAGACTGACATCGACACTTATATCGACGAGGCCGAAAAGCTCATATTCCAGGTCTCGGAGAACAAGCTCAAGCCCACCTACCTGCCCGTCAAAGACTTCGTGATGGACAACATAAAGACCATCGAACGTCTCTACGAGAAGAAACAGACGGTCACGGGGGTGCCCACGGGTTTCATCGACCTCGACAGGCTGACGAGCGGCCTGCAGCCCTCGGACCTTATCATTGTCGCCGGGAGACCGAGTATGGGGAAGACCTCCTTCTCCATGAACATCGCCCAGCATGTATCCATGCTGAGGGAGAACCCCATTCCCGTTGGCATCTTCTCCATGGAAATGTCCAAAGAGCAGCTCGTCACAAGGCTCTTGAGTTCCGAGTCCGAGATAGAGCATTCGAAACTCCGCACGGGCACGTTCTCCCGGGACGAATGGCCGAAACTGGTCAGGGCAGCGGGAAAGCTCAGCGAGGCCCACATGTTCATCGACGACTCGCCGGCACTGTCCGTCCTCGAACTGCGGGCACGGGCACGTCGTCTCAAGAAGGAGCACGACGTGGGCCTTCTCGTCGTCGATTACCTCCAGCTCATGCGGGGGCGCTCCGGCGGTGGGGACCGCAGGGAACAGGAGATATCGGAGATATCCAGGTTCCTCAAGGCGTTGGCAAAGGAGATCAACATCCCCGTTATTGCCATTTCACAGCTCAACAGGGCGCCGGAGACCCGCGAGAAGGAGAACAAGCGGCCGCGTCTTGCCGACCTTCGGGAGTCAGGGGCCATCGAGCAGGATGCCGATGTTATCCTCTTCATTTACCGCGATGAAGTGTATAATAAGGACAGGGACGACAATAAGGGTGTCGCCGAGGTGATCATCGGAAAACAGCGCAACGGTCCTACCGATACCGTGAAGCTGAGTTTTATCGATAAATGCGCCACGTTCAGGAACGGTTACTACCAAGATGACGAAGGGTAACGCCAGGCGGTCCATGAACCTTCCCAATATCCTTTCCATATTCCGTTTCTTCGTTACGTTCTATTTTATCTATGCCGTTTACCAGGGACGGATGCGCCTAGCCCTCTATCTCTTTCTCATCCAGGGCATATCGGACCTTCTTGACGGCTTCATCGCGCGGGTGACGAGATCGAAGACCGAACTCGGCGCCTACCTCGACCCCATTGCCGACAAGACCATGCTTGTCGCGGCCTTCGTCATGCTCTATGTTGTCGATATCATTCCGGGCTGGCTCACGGTCCTCGTCCTGGGAAGGGACGTCGTCATCGCCGCCGGCTACCTCGTCCTGTACCGCTACGCGAGCAATGTCAAACCGAGGCCGACGATCCTCGGCAAGGTGACGACGGCCTGCCAGATCGCAACCATACTTTATGCGCTCTGGTCGGCGGACAGGGTCGACCTGAGGTCCTACGACATGGCGCTCTTCGTTACCACGGCGGCAGCCACCATCGTATCCGGCATCCATTACATCATCGGCGGATGGACGGTCTTCAGCAAGAGGGCGATAACACAATAGAAGATCGCTTGAACCGCTTGAACTGTTTGAGCCGCTTGAGCGTTAAAGGAAAAGACCAGATGAGAAGGCCTTTGGTTTGGTTTTTCAGCGCTCAAGCGGTTCAAGCGGTTCAAGCGGTTCAAGCCGCCTCTGTCGCGGCTTTATGCCAATAAGAGGTTGACATCACACGGTCTTTCTATTACTATTGTAAAAAAAATAAGGGGAGGTCGATATGTCCGTGAAGGTCGCGATCAACGGTTTTGGAAGGATTGGTAGACTCGTCCTCAGGGCCGGTTTCAGCAGGAAGGATGTCGAGTTCGTTGCCGTCAATGATCTTACGGATCCCAGATCGCTTGCCCATCTCCTGAAATATGACTCTGTCCATGGCATCATGAACCACGACGTGAAGCACAAGGAAGACGCCATCATCATCGACGGGAAGGAGATCAAGGCATACGCCATGAAGGAACCCGAATCCCTCCCTTGGAAGGATCTGGGGATCGATGTCGTGCTGGAGAGCACGGGAAAGTTCACCGATCGGGCGGGCGCTGAAAGGCACCTCAAGGCGGGGGCGAAAAAGGTTGTTATATCGGCTCCCGCGAAAGGGCCCGATGTTACCTTCGTCCTGGGGGTCAACGAAGAGGTGTACGACAAGACGAAACACCACGTCATTTCCATGGGGTCCTGCACGACCAACTGCCTGGCCCCGATCGTGAAGATCCTTCAGAAAGAGTTCGGTATCGAGTACGGACTGATGACGACGATCCATTCCTTCACGAACGATCAGGTCGTTCTCGACGAGCCCCACAAGGACCTTCGCAGGGCCCGGGCAGCGGCCCTCTCGATGATCCCCACGACGACGGGGGCGGCGAAGGCGATATCCGAGGTCATTCCGGAACTCAAGGGAAAGCTCGACGGCCTGGCCATCAGGGTGCCCACACCGAACGTGTCCCTCGTCGATTTCGTTGCCACGCTTTCGACCAGGACAACCAAGGAAGACATCAACAAGAAATTCAAGGAATATGCGGAAGGGCCCATGAAAGGGATCCTGGCCTGTTCGGAAGAACCTCTCGTTTCCCGCGATTTCAATGGCAATAGCCATTCCTCCATCGTTGACATGGAAAATACGACCGTCATAGGCGGGAACATGATAAAGGTGCTTTCCTGGTACGACAATGAATGGGGTTTCTCCAACCGCATGTTCGATCTGTTGTCGTTCGTTATGAAATAAAAAGGAAACAGGAAGGGGTAACATATGAATTCTATTGACAAAGTTGACATTGCTGGAAAGAGAGTGCTCATGCGCGTGGACTTCAACGTGCCCGTCGATGCAAACGGCAACATCACAGACACGACGAGGATCAAGGCCCACCTTCGCTCCATCGGGTATTGCATGGAGAAAGGCGCGAAACTGGTCCTCATATCCCATATGGGCAGGCCGAAGGGTCAGAGAGTGGACAAACTGACACTTAAACCCTGTGCGGCCGTTCTTTCGGGTCTCCTCGGCAAAGACGTTCCCTTTGTGGACGACTGCGTTGGCGAAAAGGCCGCGGCCGCGGTGGGCTCCATGAAGCCCGGCGACGTCATACTCCTGGAGAACCTGCGGTTCCATATCGGCGACGAGAAGAACGATCCTGCCTTCGCCGCCGAGCTCGCGAAACTGTGTGATGTCTATATAGACGATGCCTTTGCCGTCGCCCACAGGAAGGCTGCATCCAACTCGGCCATCACCCAGGCCGTGAAGACATGCGCGGCGGGTTTCCTTCTCAAGGATGAGATCGACTACTTCAACAAGGCCATGAAGGACCCGGCCCGGCCGCTCGTCGCCATCATAGGCGGTGCAAAGGTCTCCGACAAGATCGGCGTCCTCGAGAACCTTGTCGACACCGTGAACATGCTCATAATAGGCGGCGGGATGGCCTTCACCTTTCTCAAGGCCAGGGGGCTGGAGATCGGCAAGTCCATCTGCGAAAACGAAATGCTCGACAAGGCGAAGAGTATCATGGACAAGGCGGTGGCGAAGAATGTGAAGATCCTCCTGCCTGTGGACTGTGTTGTTGCCGACAAGGCGGAAGCGGGCGCGGCGGCAAACGTCGTCGCCGTCGAGAAGATACCGAACGATGCCCTCGGCCTCGATATCGGGCCGGACACGGCGAAGCTTTTCGGGAACGCCGTGAAAGAGGCGAAGACGATAGTCTGGAACGGCCCCATGGGCATGTTCGAACTGGAGGCATTCAGCAAGGGAACCTTCGGGTTGGCGAAGGACGTTGCCGGCTCGGGCGCCCTGTCGATCATAGGCGGCGGTGATACTGATTCGGCTGTGCATAAGGCCGGTGTCAGCGACAGGATATCCTACATATCCACCGGCGGCGGGGCGTTCCTTGAGCTTCTCGAAGGCAAGACGATGCCGGCCGTAGAGGCCCTCGAATCCTGCGGAGGTTGAAATGGCAACGTGGATGGTAGCGGGGAACTGGAAGATGAACAATACGACAGGGGAGGCGGTGGCTCTCGCGAAGGAGATCGTCGCCGGCCTGCCCGATATCGCAGGGCGCGGCGAGGTCGTTCTCGCTCCGTCCTTCACGGTCCTCAAGAGCGTTCATGATGTCATCAGCGGCAGCAAGGTTGCCCTCGCCTCGCAGAACATCTTTTTCGAGGACAAAGGGGCGTATACAGGCGAGATCTCGGCGGCGATGCTGAAGGATGCCGGTTGCACGTACGCCATCATTGGCCACTCGGAGCGCAGGAAGTATTTCCACGAGACCGATGAGGGCGTGAACGTCAAGGCGAAGAAGTGCCTGGCGTCCGGATTGAGGCCCATTATCTGCGTCGGTGAGACCGATGAAGAGCGCGAGGCGGGCATTACGGAGTTCGTTGTGGGGATCCAGGTGAAGAAGGCCCTGGCGGGGATAGCCGATCTCGGGGACATCACCATCGCGTATGAACCCGTGTGGGCGATAGGTACCGGAAAGAACGCGACACCGGGGCAGGCGGAAGAAGTACACGGATTTATTAGGAATATTCTGCATGACCTCTATAAGGACGCCTCACAGGGCGTGCGGATCCTCTATGGCGGCTCCGTCACCGCGGAGAATTTCGGGGAATTGATCGCCATGAAAAACATAAATGGTGCACTTGTCGGCGGTGCATCCTTGAAATCCGCAAGCTTTCTTGGTATAATAAGCCGCGCATTGGAGAATGGTTAATGACAATAGCAGTTGCCATCATACATGTGGTAATAGCGATCGCCCTGATCCTCATAGTGCTCCTGCAGACAGGAAGAGGGTCGGACATGGGGGCTGCCTTCGGCGGAGGGTCAAGTCAGACCCTTTTCGGCAGTTCCGGGTCTTCGGGTTTCATGACGAAGCTGACAACCATAGCGGCGGTCGTTTTTATGTTGACAAGTCTTGTGCTTGCGTATACTTATAGTCATAAGGGAAGCAGCGTAAGAAGTGTACCGGCGCAGAGCCAGCAGCAGAACGCTCCGGCGCAGGGGACCAAATGATAAGAAATGCCGAAGTGGTGGAAGTGGCAGACACACCATCTTGAGGGGGTGGCGGGGAGACTCGTGCGGGTTCAAATCCCGCCTTCGGCATTATATAAGTTCTTTTGACCGGCGGTTGCAGTTGCGTAATGCTTGAACGCATTTTATGAAGGGAAGTTTGCGTGCGGGGGGGTGTTGATGGAACAAAGTGCAGTGCGGAAACCGAAAGGTGATCTCCACGTTTCCGTGGAGGAGCGTAGCAAGGGACTCAAAGACCTCGATTTTTTTGCCGATCATACCCATCTTCAAAACCTCATTCAGTTCAATACCCACAGAACAGCCTCCGATATGGGGCCGCTTTATTTGCGGTGTGCCCTTACATCGTTGTCATGTCCTCAATGCGGTGCCGAGGTGAAACGCAGCTACCGGCTTCATCCGGTGGAGTGGCTACTGAAGTTCGCGGGCCGCAAGGTCTTTTACTGCACCAGTTGCAGCTGGCGAGAGGTCGTAAAGATGGGCGAGTGGGAATGGCAGACGATACTCACCGTTCTCGTTGCCTTTCTCATAGTATGCGGTGCCTCGATCCACTGGATGCTCCGATAGGTGCGCCACCGGGGCCGGGAGCTTTCTTGAGTCTGCATTGGCGGAAGTGATCATCCCCATCGAATTGCCGACCTGACGCGACCTCAGGTGAGGTTTCTTTTCCGAAGTCTTTCAATTTTTTGAAGAAAAAGCGAACATGATATGATAAAAAAAGACCGGGGTACGGGTTAACTGGCCCAACAGGGGTTACAGCGGGTAGGCAGGTGACGAGACTCAGATCACTAAAACCAGGGGATTATCACTGTTTTCTTTACGAGAGCGAATCGGAATCGAACGCTTTTGCCCTGTCTTTCATCCGTCAGGGATTGGACAAGAGGGAAAAGATCATCTACTTTACGGCAGATCACAGTGCGGATGCTCTCGTCCAGTTCCTCAGGCAAAGCGAGATCGATGTGGATTCCGCCATGACGGCGGGTCAGCTCCAGGTGGAGAAGAGCGAGGCGGATTCCTGCGAGAAGATGGCACGGGATATGGCCCTCATCGGTCCGGAACCTTTACCTGTCGAAGATACGCCGCATCCGGCCTATAGTTCCCTTAGGATAGCCGTGGACGATACCATCCGGTTGAACCAGACCGGAGAGGAAGGTTTCTGCGTTCCCTTCGCCATCGACCGTCTTGAGGCCATGGTGAGCGAGAAGTGCCTCATGGTCTTCATGTACGGTCTTGACCGGCTCTCACCGGAGGCCTTGTTCCGCGTCCTGGCGACCTATCCGACCCTCATCATCGGCGACGACATCTACGAGAACTTCCTTTTCCGTAATCCCGTGATATCCGGCCAGGAAGGGATGAAGACCGTCAAGGCGGAGCATCTTCTGGACCTGCTGAAGGACCACAGGAAGCTCAAGGACGCCATCAGGAAGGGGGGCCTCGCACTCCGGGCGAGCGAGGACAACTACCGGTCCATCTTTGAATCTGCGGCGAACCTGATCGCCATAGTCGATAAGAAAGGAAGGATCGTCGACTGCAACGGAAAGATAGAAGAAGTGCTCGGTTACGAGAGAGAGGAGGTCATCGGAAGGTCGATAGCCGCCCTGTTCCATCCCAACCATCTCCACCGGGCCCTCGAGATACTCAAGGAGGTCGTGAAAAAAGGCTCCTCGTACAACAAACAGTACCAGATGGTCAAGAAGGATGGGTCGACGGCGTATGTCAGCGTCAACTCCACGCCCCTCAAGAACGAGAAAGGGAAGATAACCAGGGTCGTATCCGTTGTCGAGGACATCACGGAACGCAAGAGGGTCGAGGAGGCCCTGTTCGAGAGTGAAAAACGGTTTCGCCAGCTTGTCGAGATCCTGCCCGACGCCATTCTCACGCTTGCCGACAGGCGGATCATATTCGCGAACAGCGCGGCGTACAACCTCTTCGGCGTTAACCATCCGCGGGACCTCATAGGCCGGCGCGTTGAGGATTTTCTGGATGCCTCGGGAGCCGAGGCCGTGCGCGGGTGTTTCGAGGCCATCCAGCAGAACGGAAAGACGGGCAAACCCGCCAGGGTTGCCACCGGCCGTCCCGACGGTTCCGTTGTGGTCATCGAGTGGACCGGGATGACCCTCAATCAGAGGGAAGGCGGCGGCATCCTTTTCATGGGCAGGGACGTGACCGAGCGGGAGGCGGCCGAGAAGCTCGTGCGCGAATCGGAGGAACGTTACAGGATAGCCGTGGAACATTCGAACGATGGCGTGGCGATAGTCCGCGGAGAGAACTATGTTTACGTGAACAAGAGACTCTCTGAGATGTTCGGATTCAAGAACATCGATGATATAGTCGGAAAGAGCATAACCGTGGCGATCCATCCTGACGACCGCCAGCGCGTTCTCGCCATCAACCACATGCGCCAGAGAGGCGAAAAGGTTCCGGACCGTTATGAGTTCAAGGGGATACACAGGAACGGGTCCATCGTCTTCATAGAGGTTTCGGCAACGCCCGTCGTTTACATGGGCGAACCCGGTTCTCTCGTTTATTTTCGCGATATAACGGCGCGCAAGGAGATGGAAGACAAACTGAGAATGATCACCAGGCTTTTTCCCTGAACCATTGTTTTAGTTCATTTTTCGAGAAATCTTGAAACCACCGCCGTTATCTTTGTCCCTTCGCACTGCAGTATATAATGGCCGCAGCTGCTGTTGAGGACCAGTGACCGGCCTCCAAGGAAGCCCGCGAGTTCGCGTGCGGGCCCGGGGTTTACCATGAGGTCCCGGGCGGAGACCACGGTAAGCGTTTCGGTGGTGATCTTCCGGTCGCCCCCGGCAGGATTGCCGAGGGCTGGGTACACGTCGTGTTTGATCATTGCCTTCAGCTGGCACGCGATATCCATGGGATCGTGTTCCTTCATCTCTCTTTCAGCTTTTTCAAGGTACGAGGACAACCCCGCGCGGTCTTGACTGGCAATGAAATGATCCGGGGTGCCCGACGCCATCGCGAAAACGCCGGCGGCCACGGCCAGCGCTCTATCATCCCAGACTTCCCTGGCTTGACCGCTGTCAAGGACCGCGAGGCCCGTTCGGTAGAGAAGAAGGTCGTAGGAGGTGGGCCTTGGTGTTCCGGTGATGGGTACGGCCTTGCTGACGCTGCCGGGATACGATGCCAGCCATTGGAAGGTTTGCATCCCGCCCATGGAGATACCGATGACGGCATGCAGATGCTTTATGCCCAGCCTTTCCGTGACAAGTCGGTATTGGGCGTGGACCATGTCTGCGATAGTGAGATCGGGGAACAGAACACCCCTCTGCGTGGTGCTGTTCGAGGGAGAGGATGATACTCCGTTTCCAAAGGCGTCAACGGCGATGACGAAGTACCGGGAGGGATCGACAAGCTTTCCCGGGCCTATGACAGCCTCGAGTTCGGCCGAAGTCCCCATGAACCACGTCGGAAAGACGACGGCGTTGGATCCCGATCCGTTTAGCTTCCCGAACGTGCGATAACCGAGAACGCAGTCACGGATAACACTGCCTCCCTCCAGCCTGAGATCCCCCATTCTGAAAAACTGCTGCTCAGCGCCCGCGACCCCCGGCGGCGAGAGCAGAAACAGCGCCGCCATGAGGACGAAGATCACTGTAAGCCCCACTGTTCCCGTTTCTTTTCTTTCCATGTCTCATTCTCCTTCGGAGGGTCCGTCGACGGACGGCCTTGTCCATTGTAAAGGTTCTGGTCATTGTTTACAATAGGAGCATATGACCTTGGAGGTGTCATGATGAAACGATATCTGTTTGTACTGGGTTTCCTCACCATTCTCGGGGTATGGGGTTGTTCGGTGGTCACCTCCGGGCGGCCCGTCGGGGACACGCCCGTCCTTGTCGATCCCGGGGAGTGGGAAGGGACTTGGATGGCCGCTGATGGCGGCCCTGTCGTGGTCAGGGTAGGGGATGATGGCCGGAATGGCCGGCTGAGACTCGCATGGATGGAAGGCGACAGAGAGATGGTGCTAAAGACGGCTGACGTGATACTGCTCAAGGCCGGAGCGTGTCATTTCGCGAACCTGAGGGAAGAAACGGAGGGCGGGACCTCCGTCTACCTCTTCGCACGTGTGAAGAAAGAGAAGGGGTTGCTGATCATCTGGCTTCCCAGACCGGAACGATTTGCCCGGCTCATAGATGAAAGGATCCTACCCGGTACGGCGTCCAAAGAGAAGATCCTCCTCGGGGAGCTCGGACCGGAACACATGAAGGTGATCACCTCGGAAGACAGGGGAGTGCTCTTCGACTGGGAGAACCCTGTTGTGCTGATGAAAACAGGTGATAGGTGATGGGTTATAGGTAATGGAAAAAAAGAATCAGCAAGGACAGGCAAGGGGAAAGAGGTGTGTTGGATGGGTTTTCCTATAACCCATCACCTATCACCCATTACCCGTCTTCATCACTTATTCTCTTCAGCCGCGTCAAAGGTGTATTTCAGGCGGTTGTTGATCTCGCTTAAGAGACCCTTTATGAACATCTCTTCAAGTATGGCATCTATCTCGCCGGTGCCCGCCTTGTCGCGAAGGAGCGATTCGATATGTTTCTTGAGGGTCCGTATCGTCCTGGGCCGCTTCTGCCCGTCGATCTTGTGCAGATTGTTGACGATGTGGTTGGTGAAGTTCGATGACGGAAGTTGTTTCTTGCTGTCGGACAGCTCCGCGGGATTCGCTATCCTTCGCGTCTTGATGCCCATCTCGTTCACGTACCTGATGAGGGAATCGTATCCGCTGTCCTTCGAGAGTATGACAAGCTCCACATCCTTGTCCATTCTTTCGCTGAGCCTTCCCAGCTCGAAGGCAAGGTGGAAATCGAGGTTGTTCTTGCCATCCCCGGCTATCTTCACCCACACCAGGCGGTCCCCGAAAGACTGAGCCCTTTCAACGAGGGAAAAGGGGATCTTGTTCTGTGATTTGCCCACGAAGATGGCAATGTTGGTATTGGTAGTATCGATCTGGTCGAAATCGAACTTCTGAATATTCTCGAAATCCACAAGGATGATCCGTTTCGGTTTGAGTTCCATGGCATAATGATAACTGTTTTCAAGGAATTACTCAAGAAGGAATAGGGCACAGGGAGAGGACAAGGTTTCTGATAGGACCAATAGGAGAGGATAGGACAAATAGGACAATAGGACCTATGGGTCCGATATGTCTTATAGGTCCTACGCATCCTATAGGTCTTATCGCTTCTATCCCGCCCTTCCCCTTGCCTTGTTGAAAAAATGCCCGTTTACGGGTATTATAGTGGGTGTCTTCTCTGACTGCAGCCGGGATCCCGATAGAAAATCCATTTCAGATGAATGTCCGGGATAGAGAGCTCCCGGTATCCCGGACACGCCGATGCTTCTGAACTGCAGGTGAAGACCGGAAACAGGAGAGGCCGCTTAAGGCCTCCCGGAGGAAGAGGTTACCTGGCATTATGAAGCTTATAGACGACTACAACAGGGTCATTGATTATGTGCGTATCTCTGTCACCGACCGGTGCAATCTGCGCTGCAGGTACTGTGTCGATGGTGACTTTCCCTTCATTCCCCACACCGAGGTCCTTTCGTATGAGGAGATCATCCGTTTTGTCAGGATATGTGCCTCGATGGGAGTCAACAAGGTCCGTCTCACCGGCGGGGAGCCGCTCACGAGAAAAGGCCTGCCGCACCTCCTCAAGCAACTCGGTGCCATCGAAGGCATCACCGATATCAGTCTCACGACGAACGGCGTGCTTCTCGCGGACCATCTGGAGGAGTTGAAGGAGGCAGGGCTCAAACGGATCAACATCAGCCTTGATACGTTAAGAAAGGACAGGTTTGCCTGGATCACATGCGTCGACGCCTTCGACAGGGTTATCGACGGTATCAAGAAGGCCTCGTATGCCGGACTGAACCCGATCAAGATAAATACCGTCATCATAAAAGACTTTAACGACGATGAGATACTTGATTTTGTCCGTATCGCGCGGAAGTGGGACCACGAGGTAAGGTTCATCGAGTTCATGCCTTTTGGTGACATGTCGCTGTGGAAGTCCAGCGAGATAATAACCTCAGGGCAGATCGAGGAGGTCATTCGCCGGGAGTTCGAGCTCATTCCTTCAATGAAGCGCGGCAAGGGCCCCGCCAGGGTCTACGACATCGGGGGAGGCTCGGGAAGGATAGGTTTCATCAGCCCTGTCTCCAGCCACATATGCGCGGAATGCAATCGTATAAGGTTGACCTCGCAGGGCATGATACGTCCCTGCCTCTTCTCTGATGTGGAATATAATGTAAAGGCACTTCTGCGGTCCGGCAAGAGCGACGAAGAGGTAAAGGAGTTCATCCGCGGCGTTGTGAAGGTGAAACCGGAAAGGAAGCTCGAAATGGGCGCGATACGGAAGTGCCAGAGGAGCTTGAGGAATATTGGGGGGTAGCAAAAGACGTTCCAGGTTCCAGGTTTCAGGGAAAGGCAAAAAGAGAGGCGGTTTCAGGTGATAGGTTATGAGTGATGGGAAAGACGAAAAAAATAGTGATGGGGGTTCGGTTTGGCGAAATTGAGTCATGTTGACAGTGACGGGAAAGCCAGGATGGTGGATGTTTCCGGCAAGAAGGAGACCGAAAGGGAGGCGGTGGCTTCGGGCAGAGTGACCATGGCTCCCGAGACCTACGCGCTGATACGCGGCGGGCAGGGGCCCAAGGGGGACATCTTCACCGTTGCCAAGATAGCGGGGATCATGGCGGCCAAGAAGACCCACGACCTGATACCTCTGTGCCACCCTCTCGCCATCACGCATGTCGACGTGGAGTTCCGTTTTGACGATACGGGACGGACGGTGGAGATCCTGTCGACCGTCAGGACGAAGGGACAGACGGGCGTCGAGATGGAGGCGTTGACCTCAGCGACCGTCGCGGGTCTCACGATCTATGACATGTGCAAGGCCGTGGACAAGGGTATCGAGCTCGGGCCCTTCTTTCTCCTCGAGAAAAGCGGCGGGAAGAGCGGCGCGTACAAAAGGAAGGTATCCTGAGACCGTGAATGCGAAAGGGAAGATCATCTCCGTCAATGTCAGTGAGGAGAAGGGCGAGAAAAAACACAACATTGGAACCTGCCGGTTTCTCAGGGGCAAGGGCCTGACGGGCGATGCCCATGCGGGTTTCATGCACCGCCAGGTGAGCCTTCTTGCTAGGGAGAGCATTGACAAGATCCGGGCAAAGGGCCTTGATGTCAAAGCGGGCGATTTCGCCGAGAACCTTACCACGGAAGGGATCGTGCTTCATGAACTTCCCGTGGGAACGAGGCTCAAGACAACGGGCGGCGTTCTTATGCGCGTGACCCAGATAGGCAAGGAATGTCACGCACGTTGCAACATCTTTCAGGCCGTCGGTGACTGTGTCATGCCGCGGGAAGGTGTGTTTGCGGAGGTGCTCACCGAAGGCGATGTCTCGGTGGGAGACGAATTGGAGGTCATTGCATGAGCTACCGTGTGCAGGTGATAACGGTGAGCGACAAGGGTTCACGGGGGGAACGTGTCGACACGAGCGGCCCGGCCATCAAGAATATGCTTGAGAAGGACTTTGCCGTGGGTGACATCATTATCGTGCCCGACGAGGTGGATGTCATAGCTGGCGCGATGATCAAGGCCATCGACAAGGAGGGTGTGGATCTGGTCGTCACGACCGGGGGCACGGGTCTCTCCGCACGGGACGTCACTCCCGAGGCGACCCGGGCCATCATAGAGCGCGATCTTCCCGGTTTCGCGGAGATCATGCGGACAGAAAGTTACAGGATCACCCCCCGCGCCATCATCTCCCGCGCCATCTGCGGGATTCGCCGCAGGAGCATCATCATCAATCTTCCCGGCAGTGAGAAGGCGGCCGTGGAATGCCTCGGTTTTGTCATCGATGCCATCCCTCATGCGCTGGCGAAACTTCAGGGCGACCCGTCCGACTGTGGGGTCTAGACACGTTTCGGGCCGGTAAACGTCTGACCCTTGAATTTTCTTCAATCTGCAGGTAATCTGTGGGTGAAGGTATGTTACAATTTCATCCGCGGAGCATAATAGTGTGCTATAAAGAAATACCGTATTTTGCCTGGATGATTTTATCGGACATTATGATCATACGATATGGCGAGTTTGATCATTTCATAGAGACTACGAAAAAGGATGACCTGCGGTTCGGCGCTTGCTGTCCGGGTGCCGCCCCCGGTCTTTCGAGAAGGGATGGATAATGGCGACCATAGCATATCTGCTGGTATCCGTTGAGGGTGAGGACCCGGGATCTCAGAGGAACCTGATAGGGGAATTTGCATCCGCGAAGAACCTCCGGATAGACAACTATATCACCGTGGAGCTTCCTTCCCAGAGAAAGGAGCGCGGTCGCCGGGTGAGGGAGCTCCTCGCCGGCGTTAACCGGTGGGATGTCATCGTTGTATCGGACCTTGCGGCACTGGGGGATGACATTGCCGATGTCATTGCCATAGTGGGTAGTCTTCTGGAGAGAGGGGTTCGGTTCATCGCGGCGAAGCAGGAGATGGACCTGGGCGGTGTCGGGGACAGCTCCGCGAAGGCTGCTACCGCCCTGTTCGCCATGCTAACCTCGGTGGAGAAGGAGGTCGCCTCCCGGCGTGTCAGGGGGGCTCTCGCTCAAAAAAGGAAAGAAGGCGTGGTCCTGGGCAGGCCTAAAGGGAGCCTCTCCGCGTCGAAGCTGGACGGCAAGAAAGAGCTTATCATCGAATACCTGTCGAAGGGCGTGAGCAAGGCCTCCCTGGCGCGTATCCTTGAGACGTCACCTACCAACCTCGCGAGCTACCTCAGGACGCGAAACATAGCGGTGTCAAAGAAGGACCCCGCGATGAAGAAGGATACCTCCCCAAAGAGGGCCCCTGAAGGAGAGGTTTCCCCGGAGATACCGCCACCTGTCGCGGCACCGGCGCAAGAGGTGGTGGCGACCCAGTTTCATGAGACGACAGAGGTCCTCCTGTGCAGGCAATGCGGCAAGAACATCCACGATCCCAGAACGATCACCTGCGCCGGGGGATATGTCGACTATCCCAACGGGGAATCCCATCCCCGCATTCCCTATCCCAGGCACGAAACGGAACGCTGTCCCAAGTGCGGGGTCATGCCGGGGGGGTTCCATCACGAGGGGTGCTACATGGAACGCTGCCCCAGGTGCGGGGAAAGGCTTGTTTCCTGCGGTTGCAGGACCCGGAGCGAGGAGGACGAGAAATCCTCGGGCGAGCAATCCCGGTCCGTGCGGTACCTGCCCTGAGATCCTTTGAGATTCCGTTTTTTTCGCTCGGATCAAGGAATGACGTCTTGAAATGTCCCGGGAAAAGTGATATTTCAAGACCCAATGAACCAGTATCCGCTAGAACCCCTTTTCGGCAGGATCATCGGGCCTTTCGAACGTTTTCTCCGCCAGACAACGGCCGGCGGCATCGTGCTCATATGCATGACATTACTGACGCTTGCCGTGGCCAGCTCACCCTGGGGTGATGCCTACCGGCACCTCTGGGAGACTCCCATAGGTATCGACATCGGTCCTCACGCCGTGAAAATGCCTCTCCACGTGTGGGTGAACGAAGGATTGATGGCCCTTTTCTTTCTCCTTGTCGGCCTGGAGCTGAAGCGTGAGATAATGGTGGGAGAACTGGCCTCGTTGCGCAACGCAGCGCTTCCCGTCGCGGGGGCTCTTGGCGGGATGCTGGCGCCGGCCCTCATCTACTTTCTTCTGAACCGTTCCGGACCCGCCTCGGCGGGCTGGGGTGTCCCGATGGCCACGGATATCGCCTTTTCCGTTGGCATTCTCGTTCTTCTTGCCTGGCGCATTCCCAGGAATCTCATCATTTTCCTGACGGCTCTTGCCATTGCCGACGACCTGGGCGCTGTCCTCGTCATTGCGCTTTTCTACACGCAGACCATAGACATGATGCTACTGGGTGTCGGGGCCGGCATCCTGAGCATCCTCGTTCTTTTTAATCGGGGCGGTATCCGTCATCCGCTGCCTTATGCGATCCTGGGGGTTCTTCTCTGGGTGGCGTTTCTCAGGTCGGGGATACATGCTACACTGGCCGGTGTTCTTCTGGCGTTCACCATCCCGGCCCGGCCCGTCTACACGCCGCACCAGTTCGACGAGCAACTCAAGGAGATGAGGGATGCCTTCCACGCAGAGACCGTCAGTTGCGAAGAGACCGACACGCCTCTGGGCGTTTACCGCATGAGCGCAATTGCCGAAAATCTCGAGAAGGCATCCTCCGAGGTGCAGTCGCCCCAGCAGCGAATGGAACATCATCTCTCGCCATGGGTGACCTTCGCGATTATCCCGCTCTTCGCCATGGCGAACGCCGGTCTCAATGTTCTCGAGATGCCCTTCCGGGAGGTCATCGTTCAACCTGTCACGCTGGGTGTTATCCTGGGGCTCGTCCTGGGGAAATTCTGCGGTATCGCGAGCTTTGCGTGGCTTGCCGTGAAACTGCGCCTTTCGCGGCTCCCCAGGGGTGTCTCCTGGCGCCATATCCTCGGCGCCGCATGGCTTGGCGGTATCGGCTTCACCATGTCGCTTTTCATCGGGCAACTGGCTTTTGCCGGCAGACCTGACCTCTTTGAAAACGTGAGGATCGGCATCATACTGGCGTCCCTGGTCTCCGCCATCCTGGGTCTCGCCTGGCTGTACTTCAGTGCCGGGAAACCGGGGAGGTCTGTTCCGAATTCCGGGCCATGTGCAGCGGGTTCAGAAGGTGAAAAGACTGTCCCCGATTGACCCGCGGCAACCGGGGGGCGGGCATGGGCGTTATCGTTCCCGCATTACAACAGGGTTTACCGGAAGGGTGTGCAAAAGGTGGCCGATTGTGGTATCGTCTACTTTGTTGCAGGATCACGGAGGAAGGGTGCACGATATGGCGGAAGCGGAGAATGTCCCTCACGAGGCCGAGTCCATCCCTTACTCTCGGCTGGCAGGAGCGGGTTTTCGTCAGCCAGCCCCGGGTACGATCCTCAACTTCGGCAAGACCGTGTTCGTCCGGTGGAACCGCAGGTCCATTGTCTTCAGGCTGGTGGCAAGACCCAACGGGTTCATTGAATGCCTTAAGACAGGGATCATCCGTTTCAGGCAGGAAGATCGACCCGGCATGGCGGACGGCGGGACATGAGACCCCCCGCCGTTCTGTTACAGAGGGAGGGTGACGCGATGCTTATGAAGAAGATGTCTGTCCGGTCGCTCATCGTCGTGGTTCTTGCGATGGGCCTCATGATCTCCGCCGGCAGCGCCCGTGCCGAACCATACCGGCACCAGAGGACGGGCCTCATGTTTCCCGATCCCGTCAATACGCTGAAGCTCGTCAAGGCCACCGACTACGAACCCCTGTACGCCGGACTCGGTACCGGCATCTCCTATCGGACCGATACGATGCGGGCCGACATCTTTCTCTACGACCTGACACAGGGCCCCATACCCGACGGGGTCTCGTCGCAGATCGTGAGCAAAGAGTTCGATCAGGCCCTTCAGGACATATACTCCCTCGAGACGCAGGGCACCTACAGGAACGTCTCTATCGTTGTCAGGAAGGAGATAGTTTCCGTCGGCGACCACCTCAAGTTCCTTCACGGCGTTCTTACCTACGAGCAGAACAACATCAAGCTCATATCCCATCTCTACCTGACGGGGTGCAGAGGCCTCTTCATGAAGCTGAGGATCACCTGTTTCAAGGACGCGAAGGTTCGCGAGGAACCCAATCTCACCGCTTTTCTTGCAATGATCTCGGACATCACGAGGACCTCTTCCCGGCCGTAGGGCGACGACAGGGGGTACGCCGGGGACCGTTGCCTAAACTTGTGCCGCCAATGTCCGATAATATGAGGGAGAGCGGCGTAAGCCCCGCATGGGAATCGGCACAGATAGGGCGTCCCTGCCGGGGGCCGGTCCGACCTGAATGTTGACTTCTGTGAGTGTTCGGTCTAAGGTTTAATTGACACACAGCCTGTGACGCGGGAAGCAGCCATGAACCACACCTTGAAAACCCGTCAGGAACTCATCGAAGAGATATCTGCGCTGAAAAAGAGGATCACGGACCTGGAACTGTCGGAGGCCGAGAACCGGCGTACCCGGGAGGTGTTGCTCGGGTGCGTCGAGGAATATCGGGACATCTTCGAGAACGCCATGATGGGTATCTTCCAGAGTACGCCTGACGGAAGATACCTGCGCGCCAATATGGCCCTGGCGAAGATATATGGCTATTCCTCACCCGATGAATTGATGAGCGCCATCACGGACATCGCGGGGCAGCTCTATGTTGACCCTGAGGACCGCAAAAAGTGCATGGAGTACCTCGGCGAGAAGGGCCTGGTATATGGTTGCGAGATCGAGGTGTACCGCAAGGACGGGAGCAAGATCCGGATCTCGATGAACGCGAGGGTCATCCGCGGCCCCGACGGATCCCTCGCCTGTTATGAAGGCATTGTCGAGGACATTACGGGGCGTCGCCGGGCTGACGATGCATTGCGATGGAAGACGGCCCTGCTCGAGGCGCAGCTGAACACCTCCATCGATGGCATACTGGTCGTCGGGGAGGATCACAAGAACCTCGTACACAACCAGCGCTTTGTCGATATGTGGAATGTTCCCCGGAAGGTCCTGGACGAGGGGGACGAAACCTCCCGCCTCAATCATATTGCGGCCCAGGTCGTCGACCCTGATGGATTTATTCGGAAGATAATGCATCTTTACAGCCATCCCGACGAGACCAGCAGGGATGAGATCGAAATGAAGAGCGGCATCGTGCTGGACCGCTATTCAGCACCCGTGATCGGCGAGGACGGACATCACTACGGGAGGATCTGGACATTCAGGGACATCACTGAACGCAAGCGCGCCGAGGAGCAGCTGCGGGAATCGCAAAGGAGACTGGCGGACATCATCGAGTTCCTTCCCGACCCCACGTTGGCAATAGACCAGGAAGGAAAGGTCATCGCCTGGAACCGGGCGATAGAGGTCATGGCAGGTGTCAGCAAGGAGGATATGCTGGGGAAGGATGACTATGAATACGCGCTGCCCTTCTACGGGACGCGCCGGCCCATGCTTATCAATTTCGTGACCACGTGGGACGAGGAGATCGAGAAACAGTATTCCTTCATAAAGAGGGAAGGCGATACCCTCTACACGGAGACCGACGTGCCCTTGGTGTGCGGGCAGAAGAGAAGTCTCTGGGGGAAGGCCGGGCCTCTTTACGACATTCACGGGAATGTGGTGGGGGCCATCGAATCCATCCGCGACATCACGGAGCGAAAGGAAGCACTGCGGGAGCTCTTTGCCGAAAAGGAAAAGATGCGCAGTCTTTCGGAGAATACCCCGGTCGGCATGGCCCTTATCGACAGCAAGGGCCGTTTTGTCTACATAAACCCGAGATTCAAGGCCATATTCGGTTACGATCTTGCCGACATCCCGGACGGGAGGACGTGGTTCAGAAAGGCATATCCCGACGAGGCCTACCGGCACCGCGTCATAGAAGCGTGGCTTGAGGATCTCAGGACAAAGAGTCTCAGGGACCAGGGCATTTACAACGTGGTGTGCAAGGACGGATCGACGAAAGTGATCGGCTTCATCCCCGTGCAGCTCGGCAACGGCGACGTGATCATGGTATGCGAGGATATCACCGAACGCAAGAGACTGGAAGCGCAGCTCGTGAACGCTCAGAAGATGGAGGCGATCGGCACGCTATCGGGCGGCATCGCCCACGATTTCAACAACATACTCATGGGCGTCCAGGGTTATATCTCCCTCATGATGATCGATACCCCTCCCGGCCACACGCATTATGGTTGGCTGAAGAACATCGAGGAACTGGTAAGGAACGCCGCGGACCTGACGAGGCAACTCCTCGGGTTCGCGCGGGGCGGCAAGTACGTTGTCAAACCCTTCAGTATGAACGAGCTCGTCGAAAAGACCTCCTCCATGTTCGGAAGGACGAAGAAGGAGATCGTCATCCACCGCAAGTACCAGGGCGACATCTGGCCCGTCGAGGGAGACCAGGGACAGATAGAACAGGTGCTTCTCAACCTTTACCTCAATGCCTGGCAGGCCATGCCCGCCGGAGGGATTCTTTCCCTGGGAACGAGCAACACCCTGCTCGCAGCCGCGGAGGCCAGGGCCCATTCCGTGGTCCCGGGTAGATACGTGTGCACCCGTATCACCGACAACGGTGTCGGAATGGATGCGAAGACGAAAGAGAGGATCTTCGAGCCCTTCTTTACGACGAAGGAACTTGGCAGGGGAACGGGTTTGGGGCTTGCCATGGTGTACGGCATCGTGAAGAACCACAACGGGTATATCGATGTGGAGAGCGGACCCGGCAAGGGGTCCACCTTCCGGTTTTGCCTGCCCGCGTCGGAAAAAGACGTTGACCGTGTCAGGGTTGAGACCGCCGAAACGGTAAAAGGGACGGGGACGGTCCTTCTCGTCGATGATGAGCCCGCGGTGCTCACAGTCAGCAGGGCCATGATCGAGTCCCTGGGATACACGGTATACGCGGTGAGTACCGGGGAGGAGGCGATCTCTCTCTACGGGGAAAAGAAGGATTCCATCGACCTCATAATCCTCGATATGATCATGCCCGGCCTGTCGGGAAGCGGGACCTTCGACCGCATACGGGAGATGAACCCCGGCGCGAAGGTTATCCTCTCCAGTGGCTACAGCCTCAACGAGCAGGCACGCAGTATCATGGAAAAGGGATGCAGGGGCTTCGTCCAGAAACCCTTCACCATAGCGGATATCTCCCGCAAGCTCAGGGAAGTTCTCCAAGAATAAAAACCGTTTCAGGTTTCAAGGAAAAAGACGGTTTCAGGTTCCATGTTTCAGGTTTCAAGGAAATACGGGCAAGCGCTCATTCAAGGGTTTGTTCCCTGAAACATGGAACCTGAAACATGGAACGGTTTTTTGCCTGAAACCTGAAACCTGAAACGGTCTTTACCGTATGAAGTGGGCGCCGCGGCTTACGTTGTTCTTGAGGGCTGCTTCGGCGACTATACGGGCTGTGCGGACGCCGTTGCGAAGGTCGATGACCATGGGGACGAGCTGGGCCCTGCGGTAGAAGTCGTCTATACGGTTCTTGAGATAACCGATGTCGGCCCAGGCACGCTGCAGCCTCCTGACGGTGCGGATGATGCCGACATAGTTCCACATCGTGGATTTGATGCTCACCCAGTCCTGGTGTATGAGGGCGGGGTCGACCTCCTCGACGCGTTCGGGGAACTGCCAGGGTGGTATGTCCGATTCCTTGTAGGGCTTGTTGCCGTTGAAGTTTCCCGCGATATCCTTTGCCGTGCGTATGCCCCACACTAGCCCTTCCAGCAGGGACGTCGAGGCAAGCCGGTTGGCGCCGTGAAGACCGGTAGCGGCCACTTCACCCGCGGCGTAAAGGCACTTGAGAGACGTTTTCCCCCAGGTGTCCACCTGCACGCCGCCGCAGCTGTAATGGGCCGCGGGAACGACGGGGATGGGAACCTTCTGGATATCGATGTCGAAATCAAGGCATCTCTGGTATATCATGGGAAAGCGTTTCTTGACGTTTATTTCCGTGTAGGAGGCGATGTCGAGATAGACGTAGGCATCGCCCCTTTTGATCATCTCCTCGTACATGGCGCGGGAGACCTCGTCCCTCGGGGCCAGGTCGCCGAGCTCGGAGTAGTTTGCCATGAAGGGAACGCCGTCCTTCGTCTTGAGTCGTGCCCCTTCTCCGCGAAGGGCCTCGGAGATAAGGAAGCCGTCGGCGTCCTTGTGGAAAAGCGTTGTGGGATGGAACTGGATGTATTCCATGTTTATGAGCCGTGCACCGGCCCGGTCGGCCATGGCGAAGCCGTCTCCCGTCGCGACGGGAGGGTTTGTCGTATGGAGGTAGATCCTTCCCAGTCCCCCCGTGGCGAGCACCGTGTAGGAGGCGAAGAAGCGCTCGACGTGGCCCGTGGCGTTGTTGAGGACGTAGGCGCCGATGCACTGGGGTTCCCTGTAGAGTGCGAGGGGATTCGTCGAGTGGTGGGGTATGGTGAGAAGGTCTATCGCGGGGAAACCGGGAAAGGCACGGATGTTCCTGTATTCCGCCATCTTGTCGACAAGGGCCGTCTCGATGGCCTTGCCCGTGGAGTCCTTGGAGTGGAGTATCCTTCTGCGCGAGTGGCTTGCCTCCCGGGCGAATTCGAATTCATCCTCTCCTGACCGCGAAAAGGGGACCCCCACCTTCTTGACGAGGAAATCCTCGACCATCCCGGGCCCTTCATAGGCTACGATCTTTACGGCATCGGGATTGGAGATGCCGTCGCCGGCCTGAATGATGTCCTCGGCAAGCAGTTCCGGCGTATCGTCCTGCCCCCGGGCCACGATGCCTCCCTGGGCGTAGAAGGTGTTAGATTCCGCGATGGAGGCTTCCTTCGATATGATGATGACATCAAGCCCGAGGTCGGCCGCGCTTATGGCGCAGGCAAGCCCCGCTATGCCGGAGCCGATGACAAGGACATCGCAATAGTAGGTCTCGTCCGTTTTCATCTTCACGTTATCGTGAGCATCCTTTCCAGGGCGATCCTGGCGTACCGGGCGTTCTCGGGGTCGACGGCCACCTCCGGCTGGGGCCGTCCTTCCACGAGGTTCTCGAGGACGGTGAGGAGTTTGAGAAGCGTCACATTGGACATATCCCGGCATTCACATTCCCTGAGGGGTACGATAAGCTTGTCGGGGTTGTCGGCTTTGAGGCAGTTCACAAAGTTCACCTCTGTCCCGATGGCCCATTTCGTGCCCGGGCCTGCGGCCTCAACGGTCTTCTTTATGTAGCTTGTAGAACCCACGTGATCGGAAAGCCTGACAACGTCAGGAGTACATTCGGGATGGACGATGACACTGATATCACCATAGGTCTTTCTGGCCTCTTCTACGTCGGAGGGTCTGAAAGCAACGTGCACGTAACAGAAACCACGCCAGAGTATCGCCTTTTTCCCGGCAATGCCCGGGAAGTCCATGTCGGAGACATCCTTAACAGGGTCCCAGAGGAATATCTCCTCATCGAGGATGCCCATGGCATGGGCGGTATTACGGCCCAGGTTCTCGTCGGGAAAGAAAAAGGGGACGGCACCCTGCGAGAGGACGTATTCCATGGCCTTCCTGGCGTTCGCGGAGGTACAGACGAATCCCCCGTTCTTTCCGCAGAAGGCCTTGAGGTCGGCCCGCGAGTTGACATATACGACCGGCATGAAGCGCCTTCCCGTGCCCGTGAGCCTGGCCCATGCCTTTTCGACGTCGTCGATCACCGCCATCTCGGCCAGCGGGCATTTCGCGGAGGATTCAGGATGAAAGACCTTCTGCCGGGGCTCACAGAGAATGCGGGCCATCTCGGCCATGAAGGAAACGGCGCAGAAGACTATGTAGCGCGCCCTGGCCTTGTCCGACGCTATCTGAGCGAGTTGGAGGGAATCCCCCACGAAATCGGCGGAGCGCACAATGTCGATGTTCTGATAGTAATGGGCGAAGATGGTGAGGTCCTTGCCCAGTTTTTCCCTTGCAGCGGCTATGCGTTGCCTTATCACTTCCGTGGAAAGGGTTTCCCGTGTGCTCACGTGCTCACTCCTTCGTGCAACAGGCTAATATCGAGGGCTTTTGCCGAGTGGGTGAGGGCGCCCACGGATATGAGATCAACACCCGTCGCTGCCACCTCACGGACGCGTTCCACCGTCATGTTCCCCGAGGCCTCCAGCGGTACCCGTCCGGCAACGAAGGCAACAGCCTCGCGCATCGACGCCGTGTCCCAGTTATCGAGCATGATGTACTCGACGTTTGCCTCGACCGCATCCTTCAGTTCCTCCATCGTGCGCACCTCGACCTCGACGGGGACATCCGACCGCGCTCGTACCAGTTCGACGGCCCGGGGTATGGAGCCGGCGACGGCTACGTGGTTCTCCTTGATGAGGGCCATCTCCGTGAGATTGCGGCGATGATTCATGCCTCCGCCCATGGTGACGGCGTACTTCTCCATGTCCCGCATCCCCGGCGTTGTCTTGCGGGTGTCCAGTATCCGGGCCTTCGTGCCCGATGCGGCATCGACGAAGGCCTTCGTCAGCGTGGCGATCCCCGAGAGCCTCTGGAGGATGTTGAGGGCCACACGTTCGGCGGTCAATATGGCCCGTGTGACTCCATCGACCGTCGCGATGATGTCGCCGGGGCCGAGGGCATCGCCATCCTTTCTGTGCTCCCTGTAGGTGATGTCCCTGTCGAGGACCGTGAATACCTCTTTCGCGAAGCTCTGCCCCGCGAGCACCCCTGACGCCTTTGCGACGATCTTCGCGCGGGAGCGATGGCCCGCGGGAACGATGGCATTGGTCGTCACGTCGTCCGTTCCGATATCTTCCCTGAGAAAATCCTCGATCGCCGTCATGGTGAAATATTATAAAGTGACCACCGGGGCGAGTCAATGGAAGACTGTGTGAAGACTGTGTGAAGACTGCCGAATACACGCATTCTACTTGACTTTGAGGAAAAATTTTCTTATGTTAATGGACGTTTTGGGCCGTTAACTCAGCTTGGTAGAGTATCTGCCTTTTAAGCAGAGAGTCGAAGGTTCAAGTCCTTCACGGCCCATATGATCCCAAGGTCCCCATCGTCTAGCCTGGTCCAGGACACCGGCCTTTCAAGCCGGCAACGGGGGTTCGAATCCCCCTGGGGACGCTTTTCCGCGTAGACCCTCCCAATCGTCATTGACGTCCTTCAACGATCTCACCGTTGTCCTCCGCCGCCTCGATACCGCCGCATGGTGCTGTACGGCAGATCTTTTTAAATTCTCAGTGTATTGTGCGATAAATGTACATGGTACGCATGTTCCCCGGACCGCGTATCGTCTTTCTGCCGCGAATGCCCCGGGGCCGGGCCGTGAGGAGAGCCGACAGGCCTGTGCAGCCGAGCATCTTTGTGTTGTTGGTGTATAAGAAGAGAATGGCAGCAAGGGTAGAGCAGAATGGACTATACATCAAGACCACCTCAGGAAATGGCTGATGAGATATCGGCCCTCAGGAAAAGAGTGGAAGAGCTGGAAGGGTCCGAGCGCGACCGAAAGGACGTGGAGGACGCGCTCCGGCAAAGCGAGTCGAGATACAAGAGGCTTGTCGGGAACTTGCCCGGGGTGGTGTATCAGTTCATGATGCACCCCGACGGGTCCTTCTCCTTTCCCTATGTCAATGAGAGCCTGCACGGCATCACCGGTCTGTCCGCGGGGGACGTGATGCGCGATGCCTCTCTCGTCATCGGCATGATACACCCCGGAGATATGGACCGGTTTCAGGAGGAGGTGCTCGAATCGGCGCGGTCCCTTACACCTTACCACGGCACCTTCAGGCTTTTCAAAGGCACGGGACATATCTGGATAGAGGCCCGTTCCACACCGCAGCGCATGGCTGACGGGAGCGTCCTCTGGGACGGTTTCTTCTTCGATGTCACAGAACGCAAGCAGGAGCAGGAATCACTTCTCAAGACGCAGTTCGCCATGGACCGGGCCCCGGACAGCATCCTGTGGGTGAACGACGAGGGCCGCATGGTCTACGCCAATGAGCGCGCCTGCCGATGGACGGGATTCGCACGGGAAGAACTCCTGGGGATGCCGATTTTTGAGCTCGACCCCGACTCTCTTCCCGAGAACTGGGAGCGCCACAAGGAGGACATGAAGCGCCTGGGGCGCCTGTCATTCGAGGGCCGTCATGTCAGAAAGGACGGCAGCACCTTTCCCGTCGAGGTCAGCGCGAACTATTTCGAGGTCGATGGGCGCTTCATGTCATGCGCCTTCGACCGGGATATTTCAGTTCGCAAGGAGGAGGAAAGGGCACGGATGGAATCCGAGGCCAAGTTCCGGGACATGGCCGAAAAATCCGTGGCCGGCGTCTACCTCATACAGGACGGCATCCTCAGGTATATCAACTCCAGGATATCGGAGATGCTGGGATATCCCATCGATGAGATGATCGACAGGATGCGGCTCAAAGACACGATCCACCCCGAAGACTGGCCGGTCGTCGAGGCGAACATGAACGGGAGACTTGCCGGGGAACCACTGCCCGAGAACTACGAGTTCAGGCTGGTGACAAAACGGGGAGAGACAAGGACGGTCGAAGTCTACAGCTCCCGGACCGTCTATCAGGGAAGACCCGCCGTCATCGGGACGTTGCTCGACATAACGGAACGCAAGGAGGCCGAGAGGAAGATCGTCGAATCCGAGAGGTCGTTAAGCGCGATCCTTGCCGCTTCACCGATAGGGATCGGCATGGTGAGGGATAGGAAGATCGTGTGGGTCAATGAAAGGGTGTGCAGGTTCACCGGGTACGCCCATGAGGAATTGCAGGGACGGAGCGCTTCCATCTTCTATGAAAGCCTTGAAGAATATGAGAGGGTGGGCGCGATCCTTTATCGCGAGGAACAGGCCCGAACGAAGATGGTGAGGGCGGACGGCGAGCTCCGTGACGTCCTTATCCAATTGTGTTTCATGGATCCCGACTCCTGTATCTTCACTGTCGTCGACATCACGGAGCAGCAACGGGCCGAGGAGTCCCTGCGATTCACCCAGTTCGCCATGGACCGCGCACGGGAACCGATCGTGTGGGTAAGGGATGAAGGCTCGATATTCTACGCCAACGACGCCGCCTGTGAGTCCCTGGGGTATTCGCGGGAAGAACTCCTGGCAATGACCGTTTTCGATGCCGTCCCCACCTATCCCCGGGAGGCATGGGCGCCCGCATGGGCGGAACTCAGGCATAACGGTTCATTGCTCGTTGAAGCCTATCCGAGGAGAAAGGATGGGAGCGTCTTTTCCCTTGAGATCAGCACAAGCTTCCTCAGCTACGGGAACATGGAGTATGCCTGCTCTTTCATGCGGGACGTCACGGAGCGCAAGCAGATGGAGGACACGCTGCGCATGAGCGAGGAGCGGCTCCATGCCCTCTTCGAGTCGGCCGGCGACGCCATAATCATAGCGAAGGACGTGATGATCGACTGCAACGAGAAGACGCTTGCCATGTTCGGCTGCACGCGGGATGAGATCGTGGGAAAGACCCTTGCTGAGTTCTCTCCCCCTTTCCAGGCGGACGGCAGGAATTCCACGGAAGAGGCTTCGGCGAAGATAGAGGCATGTCTTGAGGGAGCGCCTCAATTCTTCGAATGGAAGTATCTTCGCACCGATGGGACCCCGTTCGATGCCGAGGTCAGCCTGACGAGGATCGACATTCGCGGCGAGGCATACCTTCAGGCGATCGTTCGTGACGTGACAAAGAGAAAGCACACGGAAGAGGAATTGAGGCGGCTGAGCGTCGCCATCGAACAGGCGGCGGAAGAGATAATCATTACGGATGCCGAAGGGGTGATACAGTACGTGAATCCCGCTTTCGAGAACATTACCGGATACGCGAGACAGGAGGCCATCGGCCAGACACCGCGGCTCGTGAAGAGCGGCGTCCATGACGGGGCCTTCTACGAAAGCCTCTGGGATACCATCAGGAATGGCAATATCTGGAAGGGCCAGATCACGAACAGGCGGAAGGACGGCGCCCTCATCCAGGAGGACGCCATCATAAGTCCCCTTATGAGCTCCTCGGACGGCATCACCGGGTATATCTCCCTGAAGAGGGACATAACGGAGGAGGTGAGGCTCCATTCGCAGCTCCGTCAGGCACAGAAGATGGAATCCGTGGGCACGCTGGCGGGCGGTATCGCTCATGATTTCAACAATATACTAACAGCTCTCATCGGTTATGCGACCATCGTGCAGATGAAGATGGAAAAGGACAGCCCGCTGTTGCCCTATATCGACCAGGTCCTTTCCGCCTCCAGGAAGGCGGCCGACCTTACCCGGAGTCTCCTGACCTTCAGCAGACAGCAGCCCATCACTCTCACGCCGCTTGACCTGAATGACGCTATCCGAGCAACGGAGAAGCTGCTGAAGAGACTGCTCACGGAGGATATAGAGCTTTCCACGAGCTTCACGAGGGAAGGCACGGTGGTCATGGCCGACAGGTCCCAGATCGACCAGATACTCTTCAACATGGCCACCAATGCGCGCGATGCCATGCCGAAGGGTGGGGTGCTCGCGATAGGGACGGACCTGGTCGACATGGACCGGAGGTTCATCAGGACCTTCGGTTTCGGCGAGCCGGGACGTTACGTGCTGATATACGTTTCCGATACCGGCGCGGGCATGGATGCGGCGACCAGGGAAAAGATATTCGAACCCTTTTTTACCACGAAGGAGCTGGGTAGGGGAACGGGGCTCGGCCTTGCCACCGTGTACGGTATCGTGAAGCAGCACAACGGGTATATCACGGTCGACAGCCAGCCGAAGCGGGGTACCACGTTCCATATCTACCTTCCGGCCGTGGACCTCGCGGCAAGCAGGCAGGAGCGGCAGGTGCCCCCGGTCCATCGGGGAGATGAACTGATCCTGATCGCCGAGGACGACGCGGAGGTGCGCAGGTTCATGCGCGTCGCCCTGAAGCAATACGGCTACAGGATAATCGAGGCCGTCGACGGCGAAGAGGCGGTCTCGAGTTTCAGGGACCACGGCGGCATTGGGCTCGTGATCCTTGACTCGGTCATGCCGAAAAGGAATGGGCGCGAGGCGTACGAGGAGATCCGCAGGATCGACCCCCACGCAAGGGTGCTTTTCATGAGCGGTTACACGAGGGACATCGTTCTCGACAAGGGCGTGGAAGAGGGGAAGTTCGATTTCATCGCCAAACCTCTCCTCATCGAGAAACTGCTGACAAAGATCCGCGAGATCCTGGACAGGGAAGTGGCGCGTCAGCCGGCGGCTGCGGAATGATACCCGGCACCCCCGTAGCCCATTTCCCGGGAGATGGCCCGGGCGGTCTTCAGGACCTCGGCAAGAAGGGTTTCCCTGCCTGTTGCGTCCACCGAGGAGGAAATGAAGCCCACACCGACAGCCGCCACGACGGATCCCGTGAAGTTGTATATGGGAGCCGCGATGCCCGAGATACCTTCGATGGCCTCCCCGTCTTCGATGATGTAGCCCTGTTTGCGTATCCTTGCCAGCTTTTCCCTGAACTCGTAGGGGTCGGTGGTCGTTTTCTGCGTGTAAGCCGCCGGGGGGAGTTCATGAAGGAGCTCCCCGCGACCCTCGCCACGAACAAGGCGAATAAACCGTAACTGGTGCAAATCCTAAAGGAGGCTCGATGATGTACGAGACGCTTCATTTCGATCTCGACGGACAGATCGGCACGTTGACGCTCGATGTTCCCGGCAAGCTGAACGCCCACACAATACAGATGAGGGCGGAACTCCTCCATTTCTGGAGGGAGAGACAGAACAACGAGGAAGAATGCCGGGTAATCATAATGACGGGCAAGGGCAGGGCCTTCTGTGCCGGCGGAGACATTAAGGAAATAGACGATCCGGGCACGCCCGTCTACAAGCAGACCCCGGAGCAACGCTACATGGACCAGGACAAGATCTCCGAGGTCATCCTCCTCATGAGACGTGCGCCCCAGCCCATAATCGGTGCCGTTCATGGATGGGCGGCGGGAGGAGGGTTCAGTCTCGCCCTGGCCTGCGACCTGCGCGTGGCCGATCCGACGACGAAGTTCATAGCCTCCTACATCAACATCGGCCTGACGGGGACGGACATGGGCGGCAGTTTCCATTTCCCCCGGCAGGTCCCGCTGGCCATCGCTAACGAGTATCTTCTCACCGGGGAAACGATGGACGCCGAGACAGCCTACAGGTGGGGCCTTGTCAATTACCTCGTGCCCGAGGACCAACTCATGGCAAAGGCGCGTGAGCTCGCGGAGAAGATGATCCGGAAATCCGTTCTGGGTCTAAGGATGACGAAGGAGGTCATCGGGCAGAACATAGGGGCGGCCAGCCTGGAGACGGCCATTTATCTCGAGAATCGCAACCAGGTGCTGTGCCTCGGGTCGCAGCAGATTGTGAACCCCTTCGAGAAGAAAGGGAAGGAATAGGCCGTTGCAAACGCGCTTCGGCCGGGCGCCGGGGATGGTGGAGAGAGAAGATGCGGTCTTCCTCAATGGTATGCATGTTCGCGAGATAGCGGCAAAGATGGTCGCGAAGTGCGTCCTGAATCTCAGGATGACGAAGGAGACAATAAACAGGGACGTGTCGGCCAGCCTGTACCAGGCAATCCAGCTGGGGAGGTGCAACCAGGTCCTCTGTCTCAGTTCCCGGTCGATCGTCAACCCCCTTAAAACAAGACTGTAGACGCGTCAGGGCATTGCGGCCCTCTCATGAGGAGGGGCTGGAGTGTCATTGAATGTGCTAGAGGTGCATTCTGTGGATCCCGAGGCACCACGTTCACAAAACTGAATAACATTCAGAAAAAAACTGAAGAGGATTCAGTTGGTGAAAACCGCATATTCCGTGGAGAGTGATATAATATTAACCCGCGATATTGAATAGTTATGCACGGACCAATAATTACGCCCAGATTCTGTGATTATTGTCTTGACCTCTGGCACGGAATGAGATAAACAATATTCATCTAATTTATGAGCGCAACTCATTATAGAAAAAAGGACGCGACCAGGGAGCAGATAGTCAAGGCCGCCATAGAGGTGTTCGGCGGGAAGAGCTACCTTGAGGCCAGCATCTCCGAGATCGCCCAGAGGGCGGAAGTGGCGGAAGGGACGATCTACCAGCATTTCAAGAACAAGGAAGACCTCCTCTTCTTCATACCGAACGAGAGGACGAACGCCTTCTGTGAGGGCCTGGAGCTCCACCTGCAGGGGATCCAGGACGCCCGGAACAAGCTGGCCAAGTTCGCGTGGTACTACCTCTATTTCTTCAAGGCGAACCCCGAGTACGCGCGTATAGCCATGCTTGAACTGAGGGTCAACAAGAATTTCCAGAAAACGAACGGGTACCGCCTCTTCAGGGGCTGGTTGAAGACACTTCGCGACATTATCGAGCAGGGGCAGCAGGAAGGGTCCGTGAGGAACGACATGGACCCGGTCATCATCCAGGAGCTGCTCCTCGGTACTCTTGAGCATTACGTTACACGCTGGCTTCTCAAGGATGAAAGCTGGGACCTTCTGGAGTTCCGCGAGCAGACGATCGAGCTGCTCATGAACGGGATCAAGCCGGTGAGTTGCGAGGAAGCCAAAACGGCGGCTGCCACGAACGGAGCGGCGGCGGAGAACCGGCGATCAAAAACGGAGCCGCTCAAGAACAAGTAGATTACATGATCTCATGGAACGCACGCTGAAATGTGCCCTCCGGCACGCAGGTCTTGATGGTGGAACCACCCGGGGGGGACGCGTGCGGAAAGTCCGGAATCAACACGGTGTGAGAGCGGCGGAGGAGAAGGTAAGGTCTGGCAAGTCTGCCGGGGCAACACGTCCGGGTGGTCTTTCGGGCTTATACGGACAACATGGCCGTCGAACCGTGAATTCAGCGGATTGTTGTTAAACTTTTTTCAGGAGGTAGTTTTATGAAACGTTTGCTCGCCGTCGCTTTAATTGTCGTTTCGGCCGTCCTCTTCTGTTCCGTGGTACATGCTGCGAACGAGATCGTCGTCGGGTGTATCTCCGACCTGACAGGCACTTACGCAGCATTGTCGAAACAGCAGGTGGATGCAGTAAAGATGGCTGTTGACGAGATCAACAAGTCAGGTGGAGTGCTTGGGAAGAAGATGAGGGTCATTGTCGAGGATTCGGCGACAAGCGTCTCGCTGGCGACGCAGAAACTTGAGCGCCTTATTCTCGATCAGAAAGTGGACTTCGTCATTCCTCCCACGACCTCGTCTGCCGTACTCGCCATGATGCCCATCGCGTTGAAGTACAACAAGCTCATGATGGTCACGCTGGCCCAGTCCATGAAGATCACCGGTGAGAACAAGAACAAGGTCACCTTCCGTTGCTTCGGTAATGGGGAGATCACGGGAAAACCTCAGTCGAAGTGGATGGTGAAGAACCTTGGCAAGAGATACTATATCATCGGAGCGGACTACGCCTGGCCAAGGTCGACAGCGGAAGTTTACACCAAGTTCCTGAAACAGAACGGGGCGGAGATCATCGGCGAAACCTGGTTCCCCCTGGGAACGAAGGACTTTGCACCCTATTTCGGCAAGATCCGGGCCGCGAAACCGGAAGTCCTGCTCATGATCTGCGCGGGTAACGACGCCGTGTCCCTGGTCTCCCAGGTCAACCGGTACGGTCTGGGAAAACAGATGAAACTGGCCGCGGACGGCTCCCTGGTGTCCGCCGATATCATCAAGGCGCATGGCAGCAATGCAGATGGCATCATCATAGCCGATTTCTACGTCTCATCTCTGGACACGCCGGAGAACAAGGTTTTCGTCAAGAATTACGAGGCCCGTTACAAAGACGCGCCCAGCAAGATGGCACTCAGTTCATATGAGGGTGTCATGTGGGTCGCACAGGCCATCAAGCAGGCCGGCTCCACCGATACGGACAAGCTGGTCAAGGCCCTCGAGGGCTCCACGTACAAAGGCCCCCAGGGGAGCAAGAAGATGGGTCCTGACCACCAGGCCGCTCTTGAAGTCTACATGATCCAGATAGCCAACGGAGGACAGTACAAGATCCTGGAAAGGGCCAACTAGAAGAACAAGACTTGAAAGAGGAGAGGCGGCTTTGGTTCGCCGCCGCCTCTCCCTTCAACGATCCACACCCGGTAGAAAGGAATATGCAGTCGGTGCTTGCAGCTGAACTGGCCCGAGGAGGGAGGTAGCTTTTGATTGATTACCTGATATACGTAATTGTGCCGCAGGTTCTCCATGGTCTCGTATGGGGCACGGTGATCGCCTTTATAGCGTTGGGCCTCACCATCATATTCGGCCTCATGGACATCGTCAACTTTGCCCACGGCGAGTACTACATGGTAGGAGCCTTCATGGGGTACACGGTCCTCGGCGTCATCCCGAATTTCTGGATAGCCGTGCCGGCGGCAGTGGTATCCGTTGCCATCCTGGGCCTGTTCACAGAGTACGTGCTTTTTCGAAGGTTGTACGGTCGTGATCCGATCTTTCACCTCCTGCTGACATTCGGACTGGGAATGATGCTCCGCGAAGCCGCCCAGCTCATCTGGGGCGCCGACACGAGGAGGGTGGAGGCTCCCGTTCAGGCGACCGTCGAATTTCTCGGCATGATGTATCCCGTTTACAGGTTACTCATCCTGGGCATCGGCATATGCGTCATCCTGCTGATATGGTACGTGCTCAGATACACGGATGTGGGCGCCAAGATCAGGGCGGTGGCGCAGGACAGGACGATGGCATGGGCTCTGGGCATCAGGGTCCCGGTCATCTACACGTCGGTCTTCATGTGCGGTGTGGCCCTTGCCGGATTCGCGGGGGCGCTGATGAGCCCCATAAGCTTCGTTTACCCCACGATGGGAATAGACGTTATCCTGCGGGCCTTCATCGTCGTCGTCATCGGAGGATTGGGGAATGTCATGGGGGCGCTGCTGGCGTCTCTCATGATAGGAGAGGTCGAGGCACTCGCCTCTATCTGGATCTCGCCGACCATAGCGGAAACGCTCGTGTTCATAATCCTCATCATTACCATGATCGTCAGACCTGCAGGGCTGTTCGGAAAGGCAGGGGAGAGGTAGCGCCATGGCAAAGCTCAATTCCGGATCCAATTTCAAGAAAACGTTCCTGGTCCACGCGATCATCCTTGCGGCACTTGCCGTCCTGCCGTTGTTTCTGAATGGATACCATCAGAAGCTGGCAGTCGAGGCCATCATACTGTCCGTTTTTGCGATGAGCCTCGACCTGGTCATGGGTTATGCCGGGATAGCCACCTTCGGCCACGCTGCGTTCTTCGGGATAGGCGGCTATGCCATGGGTGTCATGCTCAAGTTCCTGTTCCCCTCCCTCTGGCTGGGGCTCATTCTGGCGGGGTTTTGCACCGCCATCCTGGCCTTCTTCATCGGTTTCGTATCGATCCGGGCCAAGGGCATATACTTTGCCATCCTGACCCTTGCCTTTGCGGAGGTCGTCTACAGGATCATCTTCCATTCATACAACACCCCTCTGGGCGGTTCCGACGGGCTTGTGGGCGTGCCCACACCAATGCTGCACCTCGGGTTCTTCGACATTGACCTGAGGAACACGGTCAACTTCTACTGGGTGGCGGTGGCATTTGCCTACCTCTCCTACATGGTCTGTAAAGTGATCGTCGGTTCCCCCTTCGGCAGTATCCTGTCGGGAATAAGAGAAAACGAGAACCGCGTTCCTTTCCTCGGCTTCAATGTGAAGTGGAGCAAGGTGACGGCCTTTGTCCTCGCGGGTATCTTCGCCGGGTTCAGCGGGGCGATGTTCACGGCCTTCAAGACCTATGCGGACACGGAGCAGCTTAACTTCCTGCTTTCGGGCAAGGTCATCGTCATGGCCCTGATAGGGGGAATAGGCACCCTGATCGGCCCGATGATCGGAGCGGTGGTCATCACGATCTTCGAGTCCATCATCTCCACGTATTTTCGTGCCCATCACCTTATAATAGGGGCGCTTTTTGTTGTTGTCGTCATATTCATGCCGAAAGGGCTTCTCGGGTTGTTCGCGAGAAAAGACAGAAATAATAATGGGAGTTGATAATGTTCTTCGAGGTTAAGGAGTTGTGCAGGTCCTTCGGTGCGCTTCAGGCTGTTCATAACGTCTCCTTCACTCTTGACGAGGGTACCACCCTTTCCATCATTGGACCCAACGGGGCGGGGAAGACGACCCTCTTCAACGTTATCACCGGCGTGTTCCCGCCCGACAGCGGTGAAGTGATGTTCAACGGGACGCGGGTAACCGGGATGCCCCCCGACAGGCTGTGTCACAGGGGTATTGCGAGATCGTTCCAGATAACGAACATCTTCCAGGGGCTTTCCGTGTTCGAGAACATCCGCCTGGCGTGCCAGGGGCGGAAGGGGACGAAACGGATGTTCTCCCATGTCTCGAAGCTGAAGGAGCCCATGGAAGAAGCGGAGAAGATACTCGACCTGCTCGGTCTTCTCGACCTTCGTGAGAGAAGGGCCGGGACGCTCTCTCACGGTGACCAGAGATACCTGGAGATCGGTATGACCCTCGCCGCGAAACCGTCGCTCGTCCTCTTCGACGAACCTACCGCGGGAATGACCCCCATGGAGACGAAGGCCACGATCGAGCTCATCCACAAGCTGAAAGGGATGGTCACGATAATCATCATCGAGCATGATATCAACATGGTCTTTGCGGTCTCCGACAGGATCGTCGTGATGGACCAGGGAAACCTCCTTGCCGATGGTCTTCCCGAAGAGGTCAAGGCGAACGAGGCCGTCAAGTCTGCGTATTTCGGGGAGGAAATGTAATGCTCGAGGTCAAGGATCTGAACACGTTCTACGGCAAAAGCCATATACTCCAGGGTATCAACCTCGACGTCAATGAAGGCGAGATAGTCTGTCTTCTCGGACGGAACGGCGTCGGGAAGTCGACGACGCTGAAATCGATCATGGGACTTGTCACCCCCAGCAAGGGCACCGTCAGGTTCGAGGGGAAGGAGATCCAGAAGATGAGGCCCGATGTCATCGCGCGGATGAGGATAAGCTACATTCCTGAAGACAGGAGGATCTTCTCCCGGCTTTCCGTGAAAGAGAACCTCATGATAGGCACCAGCAACGCCCCCGACATGACGAAGGCACGGAAGGAGGAGATGCTGGAGAAGGCGTACATGTACTTTCCCATCCTGAAGGAGAAACAGTCCCAGGGCGGGGGGTATCTTTCCGGCGGCCAGCAGCAGATGCTTGCCATCGCGAGGGGCCTCATGTGCGACCCCAAACTGGTCCTTCTCGACGAGCCGTTCGAGGGACTGGCGCCGGTCATCATATGGGAGCTCATAGACATAATCAAGAAGCTCTGCGAAACGGAGAAGATGACCCTTCTTCTCGTCGAACAGAAGGCAGCCCTTGCGCTGAAGATGTCCGACAGGGGATACGTGCTGGAAAAGGGACTCGTGAAGTGCGAGGGGACATGCCAGTTCCTTTCCGAGAGCGAAGAGGTACGAGAGAGATGCGGGCTTTAGAGCGCGGTCCCGGCATCCCTCGCAAGAGAGTTGTTTGGGCGTCATACGAGTGGTGCTGATGGAGAGCGGCAATGCAGGGGCGACAAAACATTTATTGCGGTCCGGTGGAAATGTCGGGGACACCCCGTGTGTCAACCTTCTTTGTTGCCTGGTTATCCGAAGGATCGGACGATGCCGCCGCCTGTCACGCCCGAAGGGCCCGTGATACAGCGTTCCACCGTTTTACCGTCTTGTCTTTCAGCCGTGTCCCGTTCATCGGAGTTGCAAGACTGTTCAGAAAGAACCGGCGTGCGCCCAACCGTCTGCCTGACAGAGGTTCCCCCCCCGGGGGGATGCGTGTCGGGCAGAGCAGAAATACCATGTCTGTCGGACGAATTGGATGTACTAATGAAACCTGAGATCACACTAAAAAAGGAGTGGTAGAACCATGAAAGAACAAACTGCGAAGATTCCCGACTACAGCGATTACGACGGCAAGACCTTTGGCCAGATACTTGACGGCCTCGCTCGCGATGTTCCCGACAAGGAAATGATCGTCTTTAACGGCGAAAGGATCACATACGGACAGTTCTACCAGCGGGTAATGCAGGTCGCGATGGCCCTCAGGAAGCTCGGCATCAAGAAGGGCGACCGTGTTGCCGCCCTCTTTCCCAATTGTCCTGACTTCTTTGTGGTCCAGCAGGCCGTCCTCTATATCGGTGCCGTCTTTGTCCTCCTCTCAACCCGCTATCGGGAGTACGAGCTGAGCTACATGCTCAAGCATTCGCAGGCAAGGGTTCTCTTCACCATCGACGAGTACCTGAAGACGAGCTTCACCGATATCATCGACAAGGTTCGTCCCGAACTGCCCGGCCTGGAGTTCTGTTTTGTCATGGGCCCCAAGGTCCCGTCGTGGGGCCGCCCGTTTGAGGAAGCCCTTGACCTCGGCAAGGACCTCGATGAGAAGCTGCTCAGGGAAGACCTTCCAAAATACAATGATACCGCTTCCATACTCTACACCTCGGGCAGCACCGGTCTGCCCAAGGGCGTTGTCATGACCCATCGGGCCTTTGTCTTTGGCGCCCTGCAGGTGGCCCGGCGGCTCAGGATCACCCCGGATGACGTGACCCTGATGGTCGTGCCATGCTCCCACACCCTCTGTGCCTTTATCCAGTTCCCGAACGCCCTTATGGGCCGGTGCCGCATCGTCATGATGGAGACCTTCGACGCAGGCCAGGCGCTGGAAATGTACAACAAGGAGAAGATATCCCTCATCTACGGTGTTCCGACGATGTTTGTCCTCATGCTGGAGCACCCGAATTTCTCGAAGACAGATTTTTCGAGCAGCCGCGCGGGTTACACCGGCGGCGCCATCATCCCCGAAGAGCTCATGTCCGGTGTACGGAACAGGATGAACTGCAAACTTGTGTCCGTTTATGGTTTGAGCGAGTGCGGGGCCTGCTCGATGAACGATGTGGAAGACGATGAATCCCTCAAGATCGGGACCGTCGGCCGTCCGCTGGACGGAGTGGACATCGTGATCACCAACGACAAGCAGGAGAAGGTGCCTGACGGCGAGGTGGGTGAAGTCTGCCTCAAGGGCCCGATCCTCTTCACCGAGTATTATCAGCAACCCGATCTGACGAAGGCCGCCTACGACAAGAACGGTTACTTCTGCACGGGAGACCTGGGAAAATACCTGGACAACGGCATGCTCGCCATCGTGGGGCGCAAGAAAGAGATGATCATCAGGGGAGGCTTCAACGTGTACCCCGCGGAGCTTGAGGAGCAGGTAGGCCTCATCGACGGCGTCCAATCCGTTGCCGTGGTCGGTCTGCCGGACAAGGTGATGGGCGAGAAGATAGTCGCCTGTATAATCCCCACTCCCGGGAGCAACATAACGGACAAGGATATAATCGCGTACTGCAAGGCACGCTTCGCGAACTACAAGGTTCCGAACGTGGTCATCATAATGGACGAGTTCCCTGTGACGGCCCTTGGCAAGGTCCAGAAATTCAAACTGGTAGAGGCGCTCGAGGCCAAAGGGATATAGGGAACGACAACAGGATTCCGCATGAAAGCAAAGTATCAGGACCTGAAGTTTGAACTCAAAGACGGGCTGGGCATTCTGACGTTGAACATCCCGCAGAAGCTGAACGCCTGCGGGAAACGTACGAGATCGGAGCTCCATTCGTTCTGGAGTGCCATGCAGTCCGAGGACAGGTGCAGGGTGATAATCATGACCGGCGCGGGAGTTTCCTTTTGCGCCGGGCAGGATGTCGATGAAATGGATGACCCCTTACACCCCTTCTATAAATGGACTACCGACGAGATATACTCGTTCCAGCATGAGATGTCAGATGTCATCCTCCTCATGAGAAGGGCGCCCCAGCCCGTAATAGCTGCCGTGCGCGGGTACGCCGCCGGCGGGGGCTTCAGCATGGCGGTGGCCGCGGACCTCAGGGTCGCGGACCCGACGGCGAAGTTCGTAGCGTCATATATCAACATCGGACTGTCCGCGGCGGACATGGGAAGCAGCTTTCACTTCCCGAGGCAGGTGACCCTCGCCCGCGCCCTCGAGTACCTGTACACGGGAGATGTCATCGACGCGAAGAGGGCGCTGGAGATAGGTCTTGTCAACTATGTGGTCCCGGCGGCGAAGCTGATGGGCAAGGCCAGGGAGATCGCGGACAAGATGCTTGCCAAGTCTCCCCTGGGACTCAGGCTCACCAAGGAGGCGGCAAACCAGAACATCGGGTCCGCGAGCCTTGAGGCAGCGCTCTACATGGAGGACCGCAACCAGGTCCTGTGCCTTGCGGCGGCGCCCATACGGAACCCGCTGAAGGGAAGGAAAAAGAAATGACGGATGCAAGGTCCCGTTGTGAAGAAGAGCAGAACCGGCCATACCCGAAGAGACGGGGGAGATGCGCGGCCGGCGTTGCCTCAAAGTCATACACGATAAGGAGAGAGTTATGAGCGCACCGAAAAAGCTGTTTGAACCTGTCAGGGTAGGCAACGTGGAGCTGAAGAACCGCGTGATGATGCTTGGGGTCACCACGGGTTTTCTCGACAATTATTACGTTACGGACAAGTACGCCAACTTCATGGGGGCAAGGGCCAGGGGAGGGACCGGTCTCGTGGTCATCGGTTCGGCATATCCCTTCGACCTCTCCGGCGTTACCCCCCGCTACATCAATATCGCCTCGGGTGTCGGAATATGGACTGACGACCAGATACCGGGCCTGAGCAGGGTGGCGAAGAACATTCACGACAACGGCGGCAAGGCGGCATGCCAGCTGGTCATCTGCTCCGAGTGGAGAGCGAACAAGGATAATCCGCTGGAAGGCGTCGGGCCCTCGGCGGGAGCGGGCGGACCCAGTGTCAAGGAAGTCAGGGAATTGACCGTTGACGAGATCCGGCTCATAGTCGACCAGTATGCCGAAGGAGCGAGGAGGGCCCGAGAGGCCGGCTTCGACCTGGTCGAGTTCCACGCCGGCATAGGTTACTTCATCAACCGGTTCCTGTCCCCCTATTCGAACAGAAGGACGGACGAGTACGGTGGAACCCCGGAGAAGAGGATGCGCTTCTTCCTTGAGGTCATCGAAGCGTGCAAGGCCAAAGCGGGTGCGGATTTCACCCTTGCTGCCAGGATCTCCGGAGATGAGCTCCTGGAAGGTGGCAACAAGATAGAGGATGTCCAGAAGATGATCCCTGTCCTGGAAAAGGCCGGTCTTGCCTACTTCAATGTCCAGGCCGGATGGCATGAAAGCCCGATCCCGCTCGTTCAGCAATGGGTTCCGGAAGGAGCTTTCGTTTATCTGGGCGAGGCCATCAAGAAGGTGGCAATGGTTCCCGTCGCCGTGGGCTACAGGCTGAAAGACCCGATCATGGCGGAAGAGATCGTGGCCTCGGGCAAGGTCGATATGATCGCCATGGCCCGTCAGCTCATCGCCGATGCCGATTGGGTCAACAAGGCCCAGGCCGGCAGACTGGACGACATCAGGAAATGCATCACCTGCTGCCGCTGCATGGACGACAACTTCGTCGGCGTACCGATCACCTGCAGCGTGAACACGAACCTCGAGGGCCTTCCCGAGGCGCCGGCCGAGAAGCCGAAGAAGGTCATGGTCGTCGGCGGCGGCCCGGCCGGGCTTGAGGCCGCCAGGGTGGCCACGATGCGGGGCCACAAGGTGACGGTCTTCGAGAAAGGAAAGAGGCTCGGCGGCCTGACGACACTGGCGTCGGTCCTTAACTCCGAGATCGAACCCTTTCACGACTGGCTGGTGAAGCAGGTGAAGGATCTCAATATCGAGGTGAAGCTGGGGACCGAGGTGAAGGCCGACACCGTCGACGCCTTCAAGCCCGACGTGGTCATCGTTGCCGCGGGCGGTAACCCCATGGACCTCAACGTTCCCGGCATAGACAGCGACAACGTGATCTCGAGTCACGACATAGAAGCCTTCGTGAGCGGCCAGAGCACGAAGAAGGGCCTCATGTGGACCCTCGCCGCGAAGGTCGGAAAGGATGTGGCCGGCAGCCCCGCTCTGATGCGCAAGATGCTGGGCCTCAATTTCCCCATCAAGAAAAGGGTTGCCATCATCGGCGGCCAGTTTGCAGGCTGCGAACTGGCACTGACCCTCATGGAGAAGGGAAAGCAGGTGAGGATCATAGAGGAGACGAAACGTCTCGGCGCGGATATCGGTCCCGTCACCCGGTGGGTGGAGATGGACATGATGAAAAAGGGCGGCGTCGCGATGGAGACCCTGACGAAGGCGAAGGAGATAACCGACAAGGGTGTCAAGGCTGCAAGGGAAGACGGAACGGAGGTCTTCTTCGACGCCGACACGGTCCTTCTGGCCCTTGGCCTGAAAGAGAACATGGAGCTTGCCGACAAGCTGAAGGGCAAGGTCCCAGAGGTGTACGTTGTCGGTGAAAGCGCCGGCGGAGGAGGAAAGAAGAGGCTGAGAGAGGCCATGAACTCCGGCCGCGACGTAGGTGCGAAGATATAAGCGATCAAGAGCCGCTTCCGGCGTGCCGCAAGGTCTGACACGCCGGAATGCGGTTGTGCGGAAAAGGAGTACACTGTGAAGATCAAGAAAGTTGGAGTGGTAGGCTGCGGGTTCATGGGTGGAGGCATCGTTCAGGTCTCTGCCGTGTCGGGATACGATGTGGTGACCACGGACATCTCCGATGACGCCGTCGCAAGAGGGATAGCCGCCATAAAGGACAGGCTGGCGAAGAAGGTTAAGAAGTCGGAAATTACGCAGCAGCAGGTGGATGACGCGATGGGCCGCATCAAGGGGTCCACCGACATCAACGTCTACAGGGACTGTGACCTAGTGATAGAGTCCGTTTACGAGGACATGGAGCTCAAGAAGAAGCTTTTTGCCGAGTTGGACAAGGTCTGCGAGCCGAAAACGTATTTCGGGACGAACACCTCCTGTCTTCCCGTGATCGACATGGCGATGGCCACCTCAAGGCCGGAAAAGGTCGTGGGCATACACTTCTTTACCCCCCCGCCTCTTATGCCCCTTGTTGAGATCATGGAAAGTGTCAAGACAAGCAAAGAGACGATGGATATGGCCGTTGAATTCGGCAAGAGCGTGGACAAGAGCGTGATCGTTGCCAAGGACACCCCGGGCTTCATCGTCAATGCCCAGATGATACCCAATGTGCTCAATGCCGTGCGCATGGTCGAGAGCGGAATAGCGACGGCGGAAGACATAGACCTGGGAGCCGTAAAGGGACTTTCGCACCCTATCGGGCCCATAGCGCTGGCGGATTTCTTCGGCCTCGACGTGCTCTACGCGATCAGCGCGCACATGTACGAGGAAACGAAGGATCCGATGCTGAAGCCCCCGTTGATGCTCAAGCGCATGGTCATGGCCAGAATGCTTGGGCGCAAGACGGGAAAGGGTTTCTATGACTATACCTCGAAGGGATGATTGAACGGCCCCGCGGCGGTGATACGTGACGCCCGCCGGGTCGGAGGATGATGGCGATAAATATGCAAATAGCGAGAGATACAGTAAGCCGGTCCGTGACCCCGAAAAAACCTTCCTACTCCCACCTTAACGGGCCGGCTTCGCTATTTTTTTCATTACAAGTCCCGGAGATCGATGGAAGACGGCAAGGATACAGTGGACGTCAGATGATCTGCCAGTAGAAAGGAAAAAAGGACCGGCGAAGGCGTTCCCCGAAGAACACGGAATATGACATCGCCTCCCTGCGGCAACACGGGCGGCAACCAACATTGAGGAGGATGACATGAGTAACGAGGGTCCATACAAGGCTTACAGCGGATGCGCACTGTGCTACCACAGCTGCGGCGTCGAGGTGACCATAGAGGACGGCAAGGCCATCAAGGTCGAGGGCCAGAAGGGCCACCCCTTGAACGACGGCAAGCTCTGCCCGAAGGGGCAGGCGATGATCGAGCATCTGTACCACCCCGACAGGCTGAAGTACCCCCTGAAGAGGGTGAACGGGGAGTTCGTTCGCGTCTCCTGGGAGGAGGCAATGTCGGAGATCGCCGGGAAGCTCGACAGGCTGAGGAACGAGTACGGCCCCGCCGCTCTTGCCTTCTTCTGCGGCTCCATCGGCGTCGAGAACCTGGAGATGATATCGCTCACCCACCGGTTCAAGGCCGCCTTCGGCTCCCCGAACTTCTTTTCCGTCGAGTCCATCTGCTACCGTATGCGGATCAGGGCGCGGCAGATCACCTTCGGGAAGTACCCCGTGGAGGAGATGGACTCCAAGCTCTACCTCCTCTGGGGCCACAACCCGGCGGCATCGGACTTTCCCCTCTCGCTGGCCATGGAGGAGAACCTGAAGAAGGGCTCCAAGGTCATCGTCATCGACCCCAGGCGCATCCCCATCGCCGACAGGGCGGAGATCTATACCCCCATCAGGCCGGGTACCGACGGCGCCCTGGCGCTAGCCATGATGAACGTCATCATCAACGAGGACCTCTACGATAAGAAGTTCATCGATGAGTGGACCTACGGCTTCGACAAGCTTGTCCCCCACGTCCAGCAGTACACCCCCGAGTGGGCGGAGAAGATAACGGGCGTAAAGGCGGACGTCACGAGGAAGATCGCCCGGATGTTCGCCACGACGAAGGGCGCCTCCATCTTCCACGGCACCTGCACCCAGGACCAGTGCGCGAACGGTTCCCAGAACGACAGGGCGCTTTCCATCCTCCAGGTGCTCACGGGCAACATCAACGTCCCGGGCGGCTGGGTGATAAGCCCGAGGCTGAGGCTCAACGACGTGTCTCTCCCCTTCCAGGGCAAGCCGCTCGGAGCGGACGAGTACCCGCTCTTTTACGAGCTCTGGGGAAGGACGAGCCCCTACGCGGTCATGAACATGGTGCCGGAGAGCGTTCCGGGTAAGCTCCGGGCTTTTATCGTGGCAGGCGGCAACCCGCTCGTCACCATGCCCGATAGTAACGCTCTGAGGGAGGCCTTCGAGAAGCTCGACCTCGTCGTCGTCTACGAGCAGTTCCTCACCGAGACGGCCCGGTACGCCGACTACGTCCTGCCGGCGCTCAACCAGCTTGAGTTCTGGGGCCTCGCGTACAACTACAACGTTTGCCACTGCCTGCCCTACCTGATGCTGAGGCCCGCACTCCTTCCGCCCTACTACGAGTGCCGCTCCATCCGGGATGTTTACACGGACCTCGCGAACCGGCTCGGCTTCGGCGACAAGTTCGCCTGGGAGAAGGACGAGGACGTGGTGAAGTACGAGCTCCAGCCCTGCGCCCTCACCTTCGACGACCTCATGGCAAAGCCCGGGGGTGCCCTCTACCAGGAGAAGGACTACACCCTGCGCCAGGGTTCCTTCGCCACCCCGACGGGGAAGATCGAGATCTATTCCCAGGCCTTCGCCGATGTCGGCCACGATCCGCTGCCCACCTACCTCGAGCCCTCGAAGAGCCCCCAGGGACGGCGCTGGGCCGAACTGGGCGAGAAATACCCCCTCGTCCTCGCGACGGGAACACGGGACTTCTACTTCAACGGCGGCATGCTCCACAACATCAAGTCCCTCCAGGTCTGGTCTCCCTACCCGAAGGCGGAGCTGGGGCCTCAGACGGCGAAGAAGTACAGTGTCGCCAACGGCGACGACGTGATCGTCGAGACGGACAGGGGCTTCGTGAAGATGAAGGCCTCCGTCGACGCGAGGGTCATGGAGGGTGTTGTCCTCGTTCCCCACGGCTGGCCGGAGGAGGGGAACTGCAACAGGCTCACTGACTGCAACGCCCGTGAGCCGATCATGGGATACCCCGAGTGGAAGGGACTTTTGTGTTCTATACGGAAAGCGTGATATAGTAAGAGGCAAGATGATGGTTCGGTCCCACACCTTCGAGGAGTTCGCCGGGATGGTGAAGGCTTTCCACGGCAGTGTCGCCCCGGGTATCATGATCGGCGGGTCCATGGTGGACCTCGCCCTGGGCTGCCTGCCAAAGGAGGGTCTCTATGATGTCATATGTGAGACGCAGAAGTGCCTGCCCGATGCGGTGCAGCTCCTTACCCCCTGTTCTATCGGCAACGGATGGTTGAAGATCATGGACACGGGCCGCTTCGCCCTTGCCTTCTACGACAAGTATACCGGCAAGGGAATACGGGTTTTCATCGACCCCGAGAAGCTTGGCCCCTGGCCGGAGATAAAGGCCTGGCTCCTGAAGCTGACCCCCAAGAAGGAGCAGGACACGGCCCGCCTCATGAAAGAGATAGAGGAGGCGGGGAGTGAGATCTGCTCCGTGGAAAGGATCCAGGTCGCTGTTGACCTTCTTAAGAAGACAAAGGGTGGCCCCATCGCCCTATGCCCCTCCTGCGGTGAGCCCTACCCCTCCGGGCGGGGCGCCATATGCCCCGCCTGCAAGGGAGGGGTGCTGCCGTACGGGTCGGGGCCGCGGGGAGGCGGCAGGGTCAATACCCGTGAATGCACGGAAGATTGAAGAACGATCGGGAAAACATTTGTCCACCGGCAGCACGCGGTGGACAAATGTTTTAAGAAGGATGGAAGTGCATCATGGAAGAAGGGATAAAGCTGGAGATCGATGCCGAAGTTGGGCTTATCCTGGAGAAAAGGGGTATCAGGGTCGAGGATATCGAAAGGGTCATCGAGTTCGCGAGGGAATCAGGGAACGTCTATGTCCATCCGGAGACTGGCCGCTGTCTGGCCTATTTCACGCCATCGACTACGACCTATTGGGTCGAGTTCAGCAGGGAAGGCGATGCGTACAGGATATACAGGGCCTATTCGCATCGCATGGAGATACTGCACGGTTTCAACATGCCCGCAAAGAAGCAGGAGATCCTGGACTGGACCTGTGCGAAGTGCGACAGAAAGCTCGAGCTGGCTACGGTGAAGCTTAGATACATGGAAGAGACCTTCGGTGTCGACATACCCGCGTGCCCTTCCTGTCAGCGCATATTCGTAAGCGAGGAGGATGCTACCCGGAGGATGGCACTGGCGGAGAAGATGCTTGAGGACAAGTAACGCGCGATGGAAGATAACGAGCGGGGTACATGTCTTGAGAGGATAACCGGCGGGACCTTGAGGCCCGGTGGATTGGCCATGACGGACAGGGGCCTTGAACTGTGCCGCATGCCCCGTGACGGCCGGGTGCTCGACGCGGGGTGCGGCAGCGGTGTCACGCTCAAGCATCTCGCGGAGTGCCACGGGGCGTGGTCTTGCGGTCTCGACCTTTCAATGGAAATGCTCGCCCGGGCCCGGGCGGGGGAATATGAAGGCCCCCTGGTCCGGGCAAGGATGGAGGCAATGCCTTTCGGGAACGGGGTGTTTGAGGGCGTCCTGTGTGAATGCGTTCTCTCCCATACCGATGCCGGGGCAGTGGTGAAGGAATTTTCCAGGGTTATCGAAAAAGGGGGCTTTCTTGTGCTTTCCGACCTTTACCGGCTGTCGAGCGAGGTTTCGGCACCGCAAGGAATGAGTGTCCTCGATAGGGAGCGGTTACAGGAGTATCTGGCCCGGTCCGGTTTCGATATCGTGAGCTGGGAGGACAGGACCGCCGATCTCAGGAAACTTGCGGCGGAACTCATCATGTCGGGCTGTTCGCTGCCGCCCTATCATATGGCCGGCGGATGTGGCGGTGGAGAAACATTCTTCGCCTGGCGGGGTGTGGGATATTATCTTCTCGTGGCAAGGAGGATAAATGGGGACCAATGCGGGAGATGAAGTGCTCGAACTCAACGAACGCGTGCTTGAGGCGGCGAGGCTCAACGGAGTGGGCTATTGCTGTACCCAGATAATGGCCATCATGATGCTGAGAAGGATGGGCAGGGAAAACCCGGACCTCGTGCGGGCTGTAGGCGGATTGTGCAAGGGGATAGTCGATGCCGGGGAAACATGCGGTGTTCTGTTCGGAGGTGTCTGTCTCATTTCCCTCATCCTCGGGAAAGGCTCCGACGATGAGACGGCAAAGGACGATCTTCCCTTCGCCATCCACGACCTGGCGGAGTGGTTTGAGCGCCAGACCAGGGGTCCCTACGGCGGAAAGAAATGTGTGGACATCCTCACCGCGAGCCCTGACAAGAAGGCCTGTCTCAAGCTGATCGTCGGAACCTATGACAAGGCGCTCTCGATACTTGAGAGTTACGGGGTGCGCCCCGGAGATACCGTGAATGAGTGACGCCCCTGCGGCACGTGTGGTCAAGAGGTCGGAGAGTCTCTGCCCCGTCTGCCTCAAGGTCCTCCAGGCAACCCTGGTGGAAAAGGGCGGCGAGGTCTTCCTGGAAAAATCCTGCGAGGGACACGGTAGATGGAGCGTTCCCGTGTGGAGGGGAGAACCGCGGTACGAGGAATGGACGCGGCCGAAAAGCCCCGCCCACCCGGAGGTGCTCTATGGCCGGGTGGAGAGGGGATGCCCCTTTGATTGCGGGCTCTGCGCGGTCCATCGCCAGTATCCCTGCTCGGTGCTCCTCGAGGTCACGAACCGCTGTAACCTCGGATGTCCCGTGTGCTTTGCCGACACATCCTGTGCGCCCTCGACGCCGGATGAGCCGGACCTTCAGACCATCGGCTGGTGGTACGAGCGGGTCATGGAGGCGGCAGGCGCCTGCAGCATACAGCTCTCCGGCGGTGAGCCCACGCTCAGGGAGGACCTCCCGGAAATAGTGGCCCTGGGGGTGGAGAAAGGTTTTTCCTTTATCCAGGTTAACACGAACGGGATCCTCATCGCCGGCAGGCCCGGCTACGCGAAGATACTGCGGGAAGCCGGTCTTTCCACCGTCTTTCTCCAGTTCGACGGCACCGAGGACCGGATCTACACCGAGCTCAGGGGGCGCCCGCTGCTTGGCGAGAAGATGGCGGCCATCGAGGAGTGCGCGGCGGCGGGACTGGGGGTTGTCCTCGTTCCCACCCTCGCGGCGGGCGTGAACACGGACAACATCGGATCCATCATCCGTCTTGGTGTGAAGCTGAGCCCCATCGTGAGAGGCGTCCATTTTCAACCCCTCAGTTACTTTGGCCGGTATCACCTTGCACCCGAGCCTGCGCGGAGGTTTACCCTTCCCGAGGTCATTTCGGCCATTGCCGGGCAGGCCGGCGATCTCTCCGACCGATGGAATTTTCTGCCGCCGGGCACCGAGAACGACCATTGCTCCTTTCACGGCAGTTTCCTCGTGATGCCCGACGGCCGATTGAAGGCCACATCACCGTCGGCCGACCTGTGCTGCAGGGGGAGAAGCGACGGCAGGGAAGGGCTCATGCGCACCATTTCCACCGTTGCCAGGCAATGGTCCCCGGCCTCGTCCTGCTGCGAGGGGGGTGCCCTGGAGAACCCGGACGTGAGGTCAGGGAGACCCCTCGTTTCCGAGGGGGATGTCATGGACCTCGATGCCTTCCTGGAGAGGGGAAGGGACTTTGGATTCTCCATCTCCTGCATGGCCTTTCAGGATGTATGGAACATTGACCTCGACCGGCTCCGGGACTGTTGTATCTCCATAATGTCCCGCGATGGACGTCTCATCCCCTTCTGCGCCTACAACCTGACGAGCGAAACGGGGCGGACACTCTACCGTGGAACGTAAGGCGCCAGGAACACCTCTCGATCGCTGGATCGCCGGGAAGGTGCATGGCGGCCGGGGGGCCCCCTCCTTTGTATCGCGGGAAGACCTCGACCGCTACCACCTCGAGAGACTCCGTGAGGCCGTGGACTATGCGAGGGACAGGAGTCCCTACTACGCAAGGCGCCTCAACGGATTCTCCGGCGGTGGCCTTGACTCCTTCGCGGATGTCGCCGCCCTGCCTTTCACCACGGAACGGGACATAAAGGATTCTCCCCTGAGCTTTCTCTGTGTCTCCCAGGACGAAATAGCCCGCGTTGTCACCCTTAATACATCAGGCACGACAGGCCCGTCGAAGCGGCTCTTCTTTACCGCCGGCGACCTGGAACTGACGATAGATTTCTTTCACCACGGCATGTCCACCCTCGTATCCCCCGGGCAGCGGGTGCTCATACTCCTCCCGGGGGAAAAGAGGGACAGTGTCGGCGATCTTTTGAAGAGGGGACTCGCCAGGATGAACGTGGAGGGGGTCGTTCACGGTCCCGTGCGCGACGTGGACAGGGCCCTGTCGGACATCGTGAAGTTCGACATCGATTGTCTTGTCGGCATACCCACCCAGGTGTTGTGGATGGTACGGCACGGGGGCAGGGGTATCCCCGCCGGCAGGATCGGGAGCGTGCTCCTCTCGACGGACTATGTCCCGAAGGCCATCGTCGACGAGATCGGAAGGGTATGGGGTTGTCCCGTCTTTTCCCATTACGGCACGACGGAGACGGGGCTGGGTTTCGCCGTCGAATGCGCGGCCTTGAGCGGTCACCACATCCGCGAAGCGGACTTCTACGTGGAGATAGTGGATCCCGTCACGGGCCTGTCCTGTCCCGACGGGCAAGAGGGGGAGATCGTTTTCACCACGCTCACCCGGAAGGGTATGCCGCTTGTCCGGTACCGAACCGGGGATATCTCCCGTTTCATGATAGAACCGTGTCCCTGCGGAACCGCACTCAAGCGTCTCGGCAGGGTCTCGGGCAGGTTCGAGGGCAGGGTGCCCGTCGGCCGGAATCACGTCCTGACCATCCCCGACCTTGATGAAGCTCTCTTTCCTGTTCCGGGATTGATCAATTACTCGGTGGAGTTGGTCCGCGATGACGATAAAGACCGGCTCGTCCTCCATCTTTATACCGGCAAAGCCGATGACGGCGACCTGGCGAACACGGCCCACAAGGCCGCGATGACGGTGCCTGCCGTTCGCGAGGCGGTCATGGAAGGTTCCCTCGAAGTCCCCCAGCCTAATTTCACCTCGACAAACCCCTTCACGACGGGGGTGGGGAAGAGAAGACTGGTCGTCAGGACGACCGCTTGAACCGCTTGAACCGCTTGAACCGCTTGAACCGTTGGAATCGTTGGAATCGTTGGGGAGCGTGTGGATAAAGCCCTGCTTTTCGTCATCCCGGCGAAGGCCGGGAGCCAGGAAAACTCCTGTCGCAGCGAAAAGCACACAATAGACAACACCCTGAGGACACCAAATTGAGAGGTGCCGTGGGATTTTTCCTTGTCAGGTGGTCGTAAAGTGCCGGTTCTTTCTGGATCCCGGCCTTCGCCGGGATGACGGAGAATGAGGAATGCCGGGATGACATGGAAGAGAACTTTGCCGACAGCCTCTTCCAACGATCCCAACGATTCCAACGGTTCCAACGATTCTAACGGTTCTTCCCCGTCATCTTGTTTATCGTATCTATCCTGTACTGCAGGTTGGGGTGGGTGTCGAAGAGGCCTGTCGAGTCTGAATTTTCCCCCTTCGATGCGGCGTACTGCTTCATCTTCTCCAGGGCGGAAACGTAGTTATCCGGTGTGAGCCGCAAAAGGTGGCACTGGTCGACGACGTCCTTGTCCGCCTCCAGTTCCTGCGACCTGCTGTATCCGCTCGTGATGAGAGGGTTGACGATGAGATTCCCGTAGCCCACACCGGGAAGGAAGAGCCCGGCTATGGTGAACGCCGCCGAGGTGGCATCGGAGAGAAGGGAATTCTTCGCCGCATGGTCATACTTGATGTGGGCATTTTCGTGAAGAAAGATGAGGGCAAGTTCGTTGTCGTCGCACATCCTCAGAAGACCCGTGGTTACGACGAAGACGCCTTTCTGCGTGTTCACCCAGGCATTGGGGGCTTTGTCCTCAACGATGGCGAACCGGAAGCGGTAGATGGGGTAGGGGTCGATGACCCCGCGTGAGTCCGTGAGGATGCGGTTCACCCGCTGATACATCTCGGGATTCTCACGCGACTTCAGATACTTCACCTTTTGCCCCGCGCATCCGCAAAGGACAAGGAGGCAAAGGAGAACCGTCAGGACCCTGGTGTATACTGCCATTCTGTTTCTACTGCGGGACATATTCCCTTCCCTCAACAGGCTGTTGACAAACTCGTCTGCAAAGTCGCTTCATCCCCTCGCGTCATCCCGGCGAAGGCCGGGATCCAGGAAGGATCGGCAGTAAATGACCACTTCACGGCAAGAAGTCCGACGGCACCTTTCATTCTGTCTTCTTCGGGGATTATCCCGTTGTGTGCTTTCTGTTGCAACAAAGGCTTTTTCTGGATCCCGGCCTTCGCCGGGATGACGGAGAATGAGGAATGCCGGGATGACATGGAAGAGAACTTTGCCGACAGCCTCTTCCAACGATCCCAACGGTTCAAGCGGTTCAAGCGGTTCCTACTTCTTCTTAAATACACACGTTATCTCCGTGAGGTCGCATTGTTCCTTGCATGGTTCCACGTGTACGATGACATCGGCATGGGGTATCTTCATCTTTATCCTGTCCTCGATCCCCTGGGCAAGATCGTGCGCTTCGTCGACATGAAGTTTCCTGCACGCGAGGAGATGGAAGTCTATGTACTTGCTGCTCCCGGAATGGCGGGTCCGCAGTTTGTGGAACCCGGCCATGGGGAAGGGCATCCCGTTGATCATGTCCCTGATCTGACGCTCCACCTCATCGTCAAGGCGTGAATCCATGACGCCCGACATGCTGCCCCGGAAGATCCTGATCGCCGAGTAGATGATGATCAGTCCGATAACGACGGCAAAGGCAAGGTCGAAGAACGTGATGCCGGTGTAATAGGTGAGTATGATCGCGATTATGGCCCCCGAGTTGGAGTAAAGATCGCTCCTGTAATGGAGAGCGTCGGCCTTGAGCGCGTTTGAATCCGTTCGGTTGCCGACCCTGAGAAGGGCCGTTGATATGACGAAACTGAAGACGAGGGAAAGGCACATCGCGAGAAGGTCGAAAAAGGAGTATGATATGGTCCCCTTTCCAATGAACGTTTGCACGGCCTTGAAGACGATGAACCCCCCGGACAGTACGATCACCACCGATTGAAAGACGCCGGCCAGGTCCTCCGCCTTGCCGTGCCCGTACCGGTGCTCGTCGTCGGCCGGTTCAGACGCCTTTCTCACCGCATAGAAGTTCATGACGGACATGAAGACGTCGAGAAGGCTGTCGAGGCCGGAAGACACCACCGTCATGGAACCCGAAAAGAGCCCTATGGTGAACTTGCCTGCGGCCAGCACGAGGGCCGATGCCGCGGCGAGGAGGGCGACCCTCTGCTTGACGTCCATAGGCATGGTCTCATACTATATGAAAAAATCTGGAAATTGTACATTCTTTTGGGATGATGGGCAATGCGGAATGAAGCGGGACGAGGCGCGGGAGCATGAGGGGTCTTTTGGGCCCGGTCCGGTGTGAGATGATCTCTTGTTCCTGCTATGGCTGGTGGAAGTCCACCGTGGCCGGCGGGAAATCCGTGTTGGGGTAGGTGGGAAGAGCTTTCGACATGAACTCCATCCAGATGGGAAGGGCTGTTGTCGCGCCTGCTTCCTTGGCGCCGAGATTTGTCTTCTTGTCGTAACCGACCCAGACGGCGCAGAGGAGGTTTGGTGAAAAACCGACGAACCAGGCATCGCGGAAGTCATCGGTGGTGCCCGTTTTCCCTGCAAGGTAGTAAGGCATGCCGGCGGCGGCCCGTGCCGTGCCGTGCTTTACGACACCCTTCATGATGTCCACGAGGGTGTAGGCGGTCTCGGGTGTAACGATGGGTTCTTCCACCGCCTCCTCGCGATAGCGCTCTTCCCCGTCCAGGGTCGTTATGGCCTTGACGGATATGGGCTGGACGTAGGCACCGCCGCGGGCGAAGGTGGCGTAGGCGGCGGCGAGCTCAATGGGTGCTATCTCGGTGGTGCCGAGAGCGAGGGAAAGGTTCGGTTCGAACCTGCTCGTGATGTGAAGCTGCTTGGCCATGTCGATGACATTCTCGATGCCTACCTGTTCGAGGAGGCGTATGGTCGCAGTGTTGAGGGAAAGCTCCAGGGCCTGCCGCATGGTCACGCTGCCGTAATACTTGTTGCCGTAGTTATGCGGGTTCCAGGCAACGCCCGTGTAAGGATTCGTGTAGGTGAGCGGGGAATCGTTGAGGATCGTGTCGGGCTCAAGTCCCTGTTCCAGCGCCGTAAGATAGATGAGGGGCTTGAAGGACGAACCGGGCTGTCTTTTTGCCTGCACCGCCCTGTTGTATGGCGTCTGGGAGAAGTCCTTCCCGCCCACGATGACCTTCAGTTCTCCCGTCTTGACCTCCAGGGCGACGAGGGCGACCTCGGGGAGTTCCTTGACCCCGGGGTGGCGTTTCTTGTAGCCCTCCATGCCTTTTGCGATGGCTTCATAGGCATATTGGACCATTTTGAGGTTCATCGTCGTCTTCACATTGAAACCGCTCGTGAAGACGTCCTGGGCATGTTCCACGTATTCCTCGAGCACCTGTTTCACGCAATCCGTGAAATACCCCGTTCTCTTTTCATAGGTCTTGAAAGGCGCGATGGCGAGGGTCGTCTGGACCGCCTTCGAATAGCTTGCCTTGTCGATGAACCCCGCGTCGTACATCTTCCTGAGGACCAGGTTACGCCGCTCCACCGTCCTCGCGGCGTTCTTGTAAGGGGAGAGCCGGGAAGGCGACTTGGTGAGCGCCGCCAGCATGGCCGACTCCTCGAGGGTGAGGTTCCTTGCCTTCTTGTGGAAGTACGTGTATGCCGCCGCCTCCACCCCGTGGGCGCCCTCGCCGAGATAGATGAGATTGAGGTACATGTTGAGTATCTCGTCCTTGGAATATGTCCGCTCTATCTGTATGGCGAGGATGGCCTCCTCGATCTTTCGCTTGTACGTCCTCTGGGGTGTCAGGTACAGATTTCTGGCAAGCTGCTGGGTGATGGTGGAAGCCCCTTCCGTGATGCCTTTGCTCATGACGTTGCGGAGGAAGGCGCGCCCGATCCCGCGGATATCGACTCCGAAATGGCTGTAGAACCGCACGTCCTCGATGGCGACGAAGGCGAGCCTCAGGTTCTTCGGCATCTCCGTCAGCGGGATGGGTATCCTCTTCTCGACGTAGAGCTCGGCAAAGAGGGTTCCGTCATCGGAATAGAGCCTCGTGGCCGATTTGGGCCGATAGCTCTCGAGCTGTTTCACATCGGGGATCTCGAGGTAGTTCACGAGGCCGTATCCCAGGGCGACGCCGAAGATCATGGGCAGCATGACGAGGATGACGGTGAACTTTATAATCCTTGAATACATTCGGGGGTTATTATACTGTATATCACCCATGTTATCAAACAGGATCAGGGTGATCGCAATAGGCGGGCCGACGTGTACGGGCAAGTCGGACCTTGCAGTCGCGCTGGCGGAAGGCCTCGGGGGTGAGATCGTTAACGGCGATTCCATGCAGGTGTACCGCTATTTCGACATAGGGACCGCGAAGCCTTCGGCCGAGGCCCGTGTGAGCATCCCCCATCATCTCCTCGACATCGCGGATCCCGATGAGGAATTCAATGCCGCCCTTTTCCGCGACGCCGCCGACAGGGCCATCTCCGACATCGCGTCACGGGACGCGGTGCCCATCATTGTGGGCGGCACCGGGCTGTACCTGAGGGCCCTCTTTTACGGTCTTTTCCCGGCCGGGAGCGACGATGCCCTCCGCGAACGGCTCGGGGCCGAGTATGCCCGTGACCCCCTTGCCTTCTACGAGAGGCTCAAAAAGGTCGATCCCGCGTATGCTCTGAGGATCAGCTTCCGCGATCGCATCAGGACGGTCCGGGCCATGGAGGTATTCCTTCTGGGCGGACGGCCGTTCTCGGAGCTCGAGAAGGAGCACGGCTTCCGCGAGGCCCGGTATGACATCTGCAGCATCGGCCTTACGGCACCGCGCGAGGAACTCTACCGCAGGATCGACGAGCGGGTCCTTGCCATGCTCTCCCGGGGTCTCGTGGACGAGGTAAAGGGCATTCTGGCGCGGGGTTACGCGAGGGGATCGAAGCCCTTTTCGAGCATCGGATACCGCGAGGTCCTGCGGTATCTTAGTGGTTCCATTGGATATGAAGATATGGTAAAAGATATACAGAAAAACACCCGACGCTATGCCAAGAGGCAATTCACCTGGTTTGCAAAAGAGAAGGACATGCGATGGTTCGTATATCCTCGTGACATGGACGGGATCATCGAAACTGTATCGGAGTTTACGGGTCGATGGAGCTTAAGAACATCATAGAGGCGGTCCTCTTTTCATCGCCAAGGCCGGTGACGGTAAAGCAGGCAGCGCGGCGTCTCAGCGAATTCTCCCTTGAGGAGATCGAGAACGCCTTCCGCACGCTCGTCGCGGAGTATTCCGAGCCCGGGAGGTCTGTCGAGGTGGCGCAGGTGGCCGGCGGTTTCCAGATGAGGACGAAGGTTGCCTACCGCGACTGGGTCAGGCGTTTTGTCCGGGAAAAGGACGTGGGACTTTCCCGGCCCATGCTTGAAACGCTCTCGATCATCGCCTACAAACAGCCCGTCACAAAGAAGGAGATCGATCTCGTGCGCGGTGTCGATTCGGCGCGGGCGATCAAGCATCTCCTGGAGAGAAGGCTCGTCGAGATCGCCGGGCGGAACGGTGAGGCAGGGAAGCGCATGGTGTTCGGGACGACACAGAGGTTTCTGGAGGTCTACGGACTAAAGAGCCTTGAGGATCTGCCGACATATAAGGAGATAGAATCGCTCGAAGGATAGGAGGACACGATGGACATATCTGAATTGCTGCGTTTCGCCCTCGAGAGCGGAGGATCGGACCTGCACATCAGCGCCGGGGAGCCCCCCGTGATCAGAATACACGGCGAAATGACGAAGGTCGACCTGCCGCCCCTCGACAAGGAAGACGTGCACAACATGATCTATGACATACTGAGCGACTTCCAGCGGAAGGTCTTCGAGGAGCACCTGGAACTCGACTTTTCCTTCGGCCTCGGCGACCTGGCCCGCTTCAGGGTCAACGTCTTCAAGCAGCATCGCGGCGAGTCGGCGGTCTTCAGGACAATTCCCAGCAAGATACCGACCTTCGAGGAGCTCAACCTGCCCCGCGTGTTCAAGGACATAGCGGGCCTGGAAAAGGGCCTTGTCCTCGTCACGGGCCCCACGGGCAGCGGCAAATCGACGACGCTTGCCGCGATAGTGGACTACATTAACGATACCGTGAAGGAACACATCCTCACCATCGAGGATCCCATCGAGTTCCTCCATGACTCCAAGAAGTGTCTCGTCAATCAACGCGAACTGGGGCCGCACACGAAGAGCTTTGCCAACGCTCTCAGAAGCGCCCTGCGTGAGGACCCCGATGTCATACTCGTCGGCGAGATGAGGGACCTCGAGACCATCCAGCTTGCCCTGACGGCGGCTGAAACGGGCCACCTCGTTTTCGCCACCCTCCACACCAGTTCCGCCCCCGACACGGTAGACAGGGTTATCGATGTCTTCCCGGCGGGCCAGCAGAACCAGGTGCGGTCCATGCTCTCAGGTTCCCTTCAGGCTGTTATCTCGCAGGCTCTTTTCAAGAGGCGTGACGGCAGGGGGAGGGTCGCCGGTTTCGAGGTCATGATCGCCACGCCGGCTGTCAGAAACCTCATCAGGGAGAACAAGATCGCCCAGATACCCTCCATGATCCAAACGAGCAAGGGGATCGGTATGCAGACCATGGAAGCGGCCTGCAACGATCTCATCGCCAGGAACCTCGTGACGAGAGATGAGGTTTCCTTCTACCTGAGCAACTCGATGAGGTGATCCATGGACATCATCAATGAGTACCTGAAGTACATGGTCGAAAAGGATGCGTCGGACATCTACTTCACCGTGGGGGTACCCCCGGCGTTCCGAATCGAAGGCGTCGTCTCTTTTTACGGCGACAAGGCACTTACCGCCGAGGACACGAAGAATATCGCCTACGCCATCATGAACGAGCGGCAGCAGGTGAAGTTCGAGGAAGAGATGGAGATGAACCTGGCCATCTTCCAGCCCGAATACGGCAGGTTCAGGGTGAACATCTTCCGGCAGAAGAGCTTCATCGGCATCGTCATACGCCAGATCAAGCTCACGATCAAGACCATCGACGACTGGGGACTGCCCGTTATCATGAAGGACATATGCATGTCCAAGCGCGGCCTCGTCCTCGTCGTCGGCGCCACGGGCAGCGGCAAGTCGACAACGCTGGCCGCCCTCATCGACTACCGCAATTCCAATCAGCCCGGCCACATCATCACCATCGAAGACCCCGTGGAGTTCGTCCATCAGCACAAGATGAGCGTCGTTACGCAGAGGGAGGTCGGCTTCGACACCTTAAGCTTTTACAACGCCCTCAAGAACACCCTGCGGCAAGCGCCCGACGTCATCCTCATCGGCGAGATCAGGGACGCGGAGACGATGGAGGATGCCATAACCTTTGCCGAAACGGGCCACCTGTGCCTCGCCACTCTCCACGCGAACAACGCCAACCAGGCCCTCGAAAGGATACTCAACTTCTTTCCCATCGAGCGCCATCTCCAGATCTACATGCAGCTTTCGCTCAACATACGGGCGATCGTATCCCAGAGGCTCATCCCCACCGTGGAGGGCAAGCGGGCCGCGGCCATCGAGATACTCCTCGACAGCTCGAGGGTGAAAGACCTTATCCTCAAGGGTGAGATCACCCTCCTGAAAGAGACCATGGCGGAGTCCTATTTTGAAGGAATGCAGACCTTCGACCAGCACATCTTTGACATGTACCAGTCCGGTCTCGTGGACGTCAACAACGCCATCGCCTACGCCGACAGCCCCAACGACGTGCGCCTCAAGATAAAGATGGCCGAGATGAAGCCCGACGACGCGGCCGAAAAGAAGGACTCGGGACTTAAGCTGAAGCTCTAGGGACGGCTTGAACGGCTTGAGCCGTTTGAACCGCTTGAACGTAAAGGCTGTTCTTCCCGTCATTCCAGCCTGAAGCCGGAATGACGGTCGAGCACGAACCAGGCAGGGTAGGGGGTTTATCAACCGTTTGCCGATCAGTTGAAGCGGTTGGAGCCGTATTCTGCGTGAAATCTGGTTGTATTGATGCATCTTCTGATCAGCAGAAGGACCGCCATGGGACACAACGCCCTTTCGAAGTCCACCCGTTTTTTACTGATCGCCTCCGTTTTTGCGTTTCTTTTCAATTTTGCGGCGGGCCCTATTGAGGCGGGCCGCCCGGTGCGTATTGGTGCGGAGCGCAACCTGCCTGTTGCATCGGTTGACGATGACGGCAAGGGAGAGGGTCTTCTCATGGACATCGCCGGGTACGTGGCGAATAAGGAGGGATGGACCCTGGCGTATGTCCCCTGCGAGCTCGACAGATGTCTTTCGATGTTGAAGAACAGGTAGATCGGTCTTCTCGCGGGCATCGCCCTTTCCGGAGAGAGGTTGAAATATGCCGATTTTACCCGGAGCGCGGCCGTCTCGAGCTGGGGACGGGTCTACACACCGGCGGGGAAAGAGATCGATTCATACCTGCAGCTGGAAGGCAAGAATGTCGCGGTGGTGAAGAACGATATCCACTATCTTGCTATCCAGGATATGCTGCGCGCATTTGGGATCAAACCCGTGTTCAGAGAGGTCGGCGGCCATGAGGACGTTTTCAGACTCATCGATGACGACAAGGTTGACGCCGGGGTCGTGAGCCGGTTCTTCGGGCTCTTATACGAGACCAGATACAGCGTTGCCCCGACGAACCTTTTGTTCAACCCCGTAGAGTTGAGGTTTGCCGCGCCGAAGGGCGCAAGCGGGGAGCTCCTTGCCGCTCTCGACCGCCACATCGAGGCGCTCAAGGCCGATAAGGGTTCGTTCTATTACCGGAGCCTCAAGAAATGGACGGGGTCCTTGAGACCGAGACTCTTGCCGGCCTGGCTGAAGTGGCTTGCCTTCTCACTGCTCGTCGCCGTCTGTCTCGTCGTGGCCCACAACCTTGTCCTGCACGTGCGCGTAAAGTCCCGCAGCGCCCGGCTGGAGGAGGAGGCCTGCGAGAGGGTGCGGGCGGACGAGGCCCGGAAGAGCACGGAAACGCTTGTGGACGAGCAGGACTATCTGACGGAGCACACCAAGCGGCTAATCGCGAAGCTCGAAAAGAAGATGACCCAGCTCGAGGAGAGCAAGCAGGCGCTGGAACGGCAGGTGGTCGAGAGGCGGCAGGCCGAGGAACTTGTCAGGGAAAGCGAAGAGCGTTTCAGGACCATTTTCGACACCGTCAGCGACGCCATTTTCCTGCAGGATATCGATACGGGCCTCATCGTTGACATGAACCGGGTCACCTGCGACATGTTCGGTTATGACCGCGGCGAGCTGCGGAGCCTCAGCCTGGAAAAGCTTTGCACTGATGGCCTTTTCCCTTACACACCCGGGAACATGAAGGAGTCTACCGCGAAGGTAAGGGCCGGCGAGCCTCAGTTCTTCGAGTGGAAGATACGCGACAGGGAGGGCAAGACCTTCTGGGTCGAGATACTGATGAAACTGGTCCGCCTCGGAACCGCGGACAGGATGCTCGTCGTGATCCGGGGCATTCAGGCCCGCAAGACAGCCGAGGAAGCCCTGAACAATGAAAGGCTCAAGCTCAAGACGCTCTCCGACAACGCGCCCTTCGGTATGGTGCTCATAGACAAGGAGGGCCGCTATACCTACATGAACTCGAAGTTCAGGGATATGTTCGGATACGACCTTAACGATATTCCCGATGGAAAGACGTGGTTCAGGAGAGCCTACCCGGACGACAGGTTGAGGCGGGACGCGATAACGGCCTGGAAAGAGGAGATCAGTGGCCTCAGGCAGGGGGAGAAGAAACTCAAGGTCTTCGCCGTCACCTGTGCCGATGGCTCGCAGAAAGTGGTCAACTTCATTCCCCTGAAACTGGCTTCCGGCGATCAGCTGGTGACGTGCGAGGATATCACGGAGCTCAAGATACTCGAACGACAGCTGCACCAATCCCAGAAGATGGAGGCCATAGGTAGCCTGGCGGGAGGGATCGCCCATGATTTCAACAATATCCTTACCACGCTGATGGGGTACGCCGGCCTCCTCCAGATGGAGATGGACAAGCACAGCCCCCTGGGACTCTACGTGGACCAGATCATCTCGGCTTCCCAGAAGGCGGCGAACCTGACCCGCGGTCTCCTTGCCTTCTCGAGACAGCAGCCCATCGTCCTTGATCCTGTGAGCATCAACGACACGATCAGGTCGACGGAGAAGCTCCTCAAGCGGCTACTGACGGAGGATGTAGACTTTCGGGTATCCCTGGAGCCTGAGAGCATGGTCATCATGGCCGATGCCACCCAGATCGACCAGATTCTCTTCAATCTTGTGGCCAATGCCCGTGACGCCATGCCGAAGGGAGGACGGCTCCTCATCGCCACATCGAAGAGCGACATTGACGAGAGCTTTATCCGCGCGCAAGGTTACGGAAAGCCCGGTGCATACGTGATGGTGATCGTCTCCGACACCGGAGCGGGAATGGATGAGGCGACGAAAGAAAAGATCTTTGACCCCTTCTTCAGCACGAAGGAGGTTGGCAGGGGCACTGGACTCGGTCTTTCCACCGTCTACGGTATTGTGAAGCAGCACGATGGTTTCATCAATGTCTACAGCGAACCGGGCAAGGGCACTACCTTTCGCATATACTTTCCTCTCGTCGCCTCGGAGGTGCCGCGTGAGGAAAGACCCGAGCCCAGGACGCACAGGGGTACGGAGACCATCCTTGTGGCCGAGGACAATACGGACCTGAGGCGTCTCGTGACGAAGGTGCTTACCAAGCACGGATACAGGACGATAGAGGCGGTAGACGGCGAGGACGCGATAGATAAGTATGGGACAAACAAGGGGATAGACCTAATCATCGTCGATTCCGTCATGCCGAGAAAGAACGGGAGAGAGGTCTACGAAGAGGTCAGGAAGGTGGATCCCGGGATTGCATTTCTCTTCACCAGCGGCCACACAAAGGATACTATTCTGAACCGCGGCATCGCCGACTCCGAATTCGACTTTCTCCCCAAACCCGTAGCCCCCTTCGAACTGCTGCAGGTGGTGAGGAAGGTATTGGACAGGAAGAAAACCGTTTGAACCGGAAAGACGGTTGCAGCCGTTTGAGCCGCTTGAACCGCTTGAGCGTGAAAGAAGAAACAGAAGGTCTTGTCATGCCTCTAATTGGGTCGGTCAAATCCGCAAACCAGACATCCTAAGAATAGGTTTTTCCGTTCAAGCGGTTCAAGCGGTTCAAGCGGTTCAAGCCCGGGTCTTGTCTATGTGCCACAGATAAAATGCGGACGCCTCCAGCGTGCTTGTGAGCATGTAGGCCTCTTCGAGGGTCTGGCCGCGGGCGAAGCTGCCGTGGGCCCTGACGAGGACGACCCTGTTCGCCTTCATGAGCTCGCTTACCGCATGGGCCGCCTCTTCGGAGGCGGTGGGATTGCGGGGGGTGGCGACGGGGACGCGCCCCAGGTGATAGCCCCCTTCGACATCGACAGGGACAAGCTCTCCACTCATGGAAAGAAGGGTGGCGTAGGGCGGGTGGGCGTGGACAACGGCACCGGCGCCGGTGGTGTGGTATATGGCGCGATGGATGACGTATTCCGATGAGGCCAGCAGGACGGCGGGATCATCGGCGCGCTCCATGTCCACTTCCACGATGTCGGCGGCTGAGAGACGGCTCGTCATACCCCCCTTTCGCGTGATGTGGACCCGCGAACCTTCCCGGGCGCTGATGTTCCCCGCATGAGAGCTCACAAGACCCCGTAGGAACATATCGCGCCCGATCTCGATGATCTCCCTGATCTTCGCATTCTCTGCCATGGCACCATCCTTTCCGTAAATTTCTAACACAGATAGGCGGGGACGGGGAAGGCTTATCTTTGGAGCGCTGACTGTGAGGTGGGAGCGGGGGGTGATAGGACCTATAGGACAAGATAGGACCAATAGGACATATTGGACCTATAGGACAGCATAGGACCTATAGGACACAAGGAGACAACCTGCCGGACCACAGTGCCATCGATCAGTCCTATAAGTCCTATAGCGTCCTATTTGTCCTATCCCTTCACCGCCCGCTCCCACCAGGCCTGGATCCGTGACTCTGCCCAGGGCGCGAAGGGGCGGGGCATGTCTTTCCCTTTTCGGCTTGAACGGTAGCCTGCATTGTTTTATACTCTGCGCAGTAAAGCACTTTTTGGTAATGCCGGATACTTCACGAGAGAAAAGGAGCGAGAAATGCCTGATATCGATGGGATAAAGGAAGCCAAGAATTTTCATACCGACAGACCGCAGACGTGCGAGGGGTTCTTCCTGAAGGGGTCGAACTCGCTTGATTGGGGTATCAAGAACAGGCTGGCGCGGATATTCAACCCCGTGTCGGGGCGGACGGTCATGCTCGCCATCGACCACGGGTATTTCCAGGGGCCGACGACGGGCCTTGAAAGGGTGGACATCAATATCCTTCCCCTCGTGCCCTATGCGGATACGTTGATGCTGACGAGGGGGATACTCCGCAGCATCGTTCCGCCATCGACGTCGAAGGCGATCGTCCTGAGGGTGTCGGGCGGGGCAAGCATACTGAAGGAACTCTCCAACGAGGACATCGCCGTGGACATCGAGGAGTCCATACGGCTCAACGTGTGCGCGATGGCCGTCCAGGTCTTTATCGGCGGAGAGTACGAGAAGGAGTCCATCATCAACATGACGAGGATGGTCGACATCGGGAACCGTTACGGCATCCCGACGCTTGCCGTCACCGCGGTGGGCAAGGACATGGCGCGCGATGCCAAGTACTTCCAGCTTGCCTGCCGCATCTGTGCGGAGCTTGGCGCGCATTATATCAAGACATATTACGTGGAAAAGGATTTCGACACCGTGACGGCATCCTGCCCGGTGCCCATCGTCATGGCGGGCGGCAAGAAGATACCCGAGCTCGACGCGCTGACCATGGCCTACAACGCCGTGCAACAGGGAGCGTCCGGTGTGGACATGGGGCGCAATATCTTCCAGTCTGACGCGCCCGTTGCCATGATACAGGCGGTGAACGCCGTTGTTCACGAGAACATGGCCCCGGCCGATGCCTTCGACCTCTACAAGAGCTTGAAGGAGAAAGGTTGAGGTCGGGAGTCTTTTTGACGAGGGATAGATATTAAGGTCTCCTACTGGTACAACAATCGGGATATACGGATAGAAGAGGTTCCGACACCCGTCCCCGGTCCGCGGGAGATGGTGGTGAAGATCCACGCCTGTGGCATCTGCGGAAGTGACATCGTGGAATGGTACCGGCTTCCGAGGGCACCCCTGGTGCAGGGCCACGAGATCGGTGCCGAGGTGGCGGCGGTGGGCTCCGCGGTGGAGAGGTTCAAACCGGGAGACAGGGTCTTCATTCCTCCCAAGATACCCTGCGGATCATGCGTCTACTGCGCGAACGGACACTTTCCTCAGTGCACGGAGGTCAAGGAGAGACTGCCCGGCGCCTTTGCCGAATACGTCCTCGTGCCGGAGATCTTCGTGGAGAAAGGGACGTATCCCCTTCCGGACGGGATCAGCTACGAACAGAGCACCTTTATAGAGCCTCTGGCATGTGCCGTACGGGCCCAGCGGCTTGCGGGTGCGAGGAAGGGGCGCACCGTTCTCGTCATAGGTTGCGGAATGTCCGGCCTCCTCCATGTGAAGCTGGCCGCGGCCAAGGGATGCAAGGCCATTGCCGTCGACGTGAACCCGACGAAGCTCGACTTTGCCGCAAAGGCCGGCGCCGCGATGGTTGTCGACGGTTCGGAGAACGTCGCGGAGAGAGTCATCGCCGGGAACGGAAGGAAGGCGGATATCGTGCTTCTGTGCTCTTCCGCGCTTCAGGCTGTGGGTGAGGCGTGGAGATGCGTCGATAAGGGCGGCACCGTCGTTCTCTTCGCGGTCCCCGGGCCCGAGGAGCAGGTCGTGGTACCCGTCAACGACTTCTGGATGAAGGAGATCACCATCCTCACCTCCTACTACTGCGGCCCACCCGACATCATCGAGGCAATGAACCTCATCGAATCGGGTACGGTGACCGTGGACGACCTCATAACCCACCGCCTTCCGCTGGACGACATAGTCGAGGGTTTCCGGCTCGTCTCCGACGGCCGCGAATCGATCAAGGTCATAATCAAACCCTGAAACGGTCTTTTCACTCTTCCTTAGTAGTTTATCCCCTCGAGCCTGGTCACCTGCTGGTCGGGGGGGATCTCTGCAAGGAAGTTGCTCAAGGGTTTCTTGAGTGTCGGGTGGATGAGGTCGGGGTCTATCTCTATGCAGGGAACTATGGCGAATCTTCTGCGGTGAAGTTCCCTGTGGGGGACGGTAAGGCGGTCGTCGTCGATGATGCCGTCGCCGTACATGAGGATGTCGAGGTCAATGATCCGCGGCCCGTTCTTTTCCTCCCGCACGCGGCCCATCGAGGTTTCGATATCGTTGAGGAACTGGAGCAGGTCTAGCGGTGTGCCCTGCCAGTCGATCTCAACGGCGCAGTTGATGTAATCATCCTGCTTTACGTCCGAGACGGGTGATGTGGAATAAAAGGATGATATGGACTTGAGGTCCGCTCTTTTATCGCTGGATATCCGTTCTATCGCTGTCTTGCAGTTTTCGAAGCTCTGGCCGATGTTGGAACCGATTCCGATAAAGATCTTCGTGTCCACGCCGGTACCTCCATGCCCCCATAGTTGATGCCAACGTGTAACCTTACTGATCCTTGCTGTCGGTGTCCTTGACCTCTTTCTTGAAGTCCTTGATGCCCTTGCCGAGAGACGACATGATGGAAGGCAGCTTGCCGGCACCGAATATAAGGATCACGATGACCAGAATTATGATTATCTCAGGAACGCCCAGACCAAACATTACTAATGATATCACTGGAAAAGGAGGCGAGTCAATGTTTTTTCACAAGGTCGGCGATCTGAAAAAACCTTGATTATCCTCACGTCGTAGGTGTAAATAAAAGCGGGTGTACGCCATGAATGACAGCGATATCATCAGGGAGTTCAACAGGATGCCCGTGAACGTGAAGGCGCGTGCGTTTCTCGAGGTCCACGGCCAGGAAGCACGGGAGGAGAGCCTGCACTGCGTGCACGCTGCCCTGCATGCGATCGAGAAGGGCCAGGTTGTCGTTGAGACAGACGTGGCGGAGACGGTCAACGCCATGATGACCTGGAGACCGCCGCGGCTCGTCAATTTCCTGATGATCGTGAGCGGTGAGGACTACGACCCGCCCGGCTGGGAGGCCGCCGCCGACCTGAGGGAATTCGCCGAGGCGATCCTCGACGACATCGAGACCAAAATGGTGACCCACTTCCCCTACTACCGCAGCCCAGAATCCTAAAAGACCGCTTGAACCCCTTGACAGGTTGTTGACAAGCTCCTTTTCTCCGTCATTCCGGCCTTCGCCGGAATGATGAAAGAGCACGAACCGCCTTCAGAAATCACTTTATCAACAGACTGTTGAACGAAATAACAAGAGACCTGGGGTGGTCGGATTGGTGAAGGTTTTGGGTCCGGCTCCCGCCGGTGGAACGGGCCGTACGATCACGCAAGGGCCCTGGCGTTCAAGCGGTTCAAGCGGCTCAAGCGGTTCAAGCGGCTCAAGCGGTTCAAGCGGTCTTTTTAATCCCTTGAAAAGACGAGACCCTCTGGGTATAATCAAGTGGTTTCAGGCTTAGATCCGGTTCGGTTCCATATTGATTCCTGCGGGGTGACGAATGAAGATCAGGTTTCTCGGTGCTGCCAGAAAGGTCACGGGGTCTTGTTTCCATCTGTTGACGGATAGTACCCAGGTCCTTGTGGACTGCGGTATGAACCAGGGGAGGAATTCCGACACCCTCAACCGGGAGCCTTTCCGTTTTCATCCCGAGCAGATAGATACGTTGCTCCTGACCCACGCGCACCTTGACCATTCGGGGCTGATACCGCGGCTGGCAGCCGGGGGTTTCCCGGGCAAGATACTCAGCACGTCCGCCACGGCGGAGCTTTCCGAGATCATCCTCCTCGATTCGGCGCATATCCAGGAAAAGGATGCCGAATGGCACACGAAGAAGGCCCAGAGGGCAGGAAAGGACCAGGTGTTCGAGCCCCTTTACACAACGGAGGATGTCAGGGCCTGCCTCCCGCAATTTGACAAGAACGGCTACGATTCCCTGCACCAGCTCCCGGGAGGGATGAGGTTCCGTTTCGTCGACGCGGGGCACATAATGGGATCGGCCAGCCTGGAACTGTGGTTCCATGACGGAGGCCGGGACAAGAAGATAGTTTTCTCCGGGGACATAGGCAAGAACGGGAACCCGATCATAAGGGACCCTCAGCACATCAGCGAGGCCCACTACGTCGTGGTTGAATCCACGTACGGGAACCGTTTTCACAAAGACCTGGATGCGAGCATCGAGGAGTTGGAAAAAGCTGTCAAGGAGACCTTCAGGCGGGGAGGAAACGTTCTTTTGCCATCCTTTGCGGTCGGCAGGACCCAGGACGTTCTCTATATCCTCGACAAGCTGGTGAGGGAGGGCAGACTCAAGGACCTCGACGTCTACGTCGACAGCCCCCTTGCCGACAAGGCCACGAAGATCTATATGTCCCATCCGGAGTTCTTCGATGCCGAAACACTGAACACCTTCACATTCAGAAGCTCGGCCGGGATGAAGATCCACTTCACGACCACCATAGAGGAGTCCCAGAAGATCAACCGGATCAAGTCAGGCGCCATCATCATTGCGGGCAGCGGGATGTGCGAAGGGGGCAGGATCCGCCATCATTTCAAGCACAACATCTGGAGACAGGAGTGCAGCATCATCTTCACCGGTTTCCAGGTGCCCGGAACCCTCGGCCGGTACATCGTCGATGGGGCGAAGAGGGCGTATATTCTCGGCGAGGAGATGGCCATACGGGCAAAGGTGTATACCATCGGCGGGTTCTCGGCCCATGCCGACCAGGGCGAGCTCCTTGAGTGGCTGGGCACCTTCACGACAAACCCCCGGGTCTTTATCGTCCACGGCGAGGAACCCGTCGCCCTGGAGTTCGAAAAGACTGTGAGGGAAAAACTGGGGCTCACGACCTATGTGCCCCACCTGGGAGAGGAACTGGAGATCTGAAAGCCCGGATGGTCCGGGAAAGCTACATGGCCTCAGAGGGAACGTGGAAGGGCAGTCTTCTCTCTTCAACGAGACAGATTTTCTCAACTACCGGATCGTCCGCAGCAAGATGCGCAAACGAACGATGACGCTGAAGCTGGAGAGGAACGGGGCAGTTGTCATCCTGGTCCCCGAGAAGACGCCAGGTGAGGAGATAAAGCGGTTCTTCAGGTCCAAGGTCCCCTGGATAGCGAGAAAGCTTGAGGAATACAGGGAAGCTATCGTTAAGGCGGGCGGGCCGAGGTGCTATGTGACGGGGGAGAAGTTCCTCTACCTGGGGGAAGAGTATCCCCTGGAGGTCATCGAAGGAGGGTCGGCAAAGCTCACCCTGTACCGGGGGGTGTTCCGGCTGTGTCGTGACCACAACGCCGATGGCCGAGAGATGTTCCGGGCCTGGTACAGGGAGAGGGCAAGACAGATACTCGCCGAGCGCGTCAACCTCCACGGCCGGCGTCTTGACCTGGCGTGGAGGGGGATAAGGATAACCAGCGCGCGGACGCGGTATGGCTCCTGTTCACCCGACAACAGGCTTTCCTTCAGTTTTCGCCTGGTCATGGCTCCTTACGATGTCATCGATTATATTGTGGTCCATGAACTCGCCCATATAAAGATCAAGAACCATTCGAAGCGATTCTGGGAATACATCGGAAAGGTTATGCCCGACTACAAGTTACGCAAGGAATGGCTTGCGAAAAAAGGTTATCTGCTGGACATATAGCGGTCTGGCGAGGAGGCGCGATGAGAAAGATCATGATCCCGATAGCAATAGCGGCGGTCCTCCTCTTTCTCGGCTCCATCGATGTTCGGGGACAATCGCCTGATAAGCAGGGCGGAAAGCCCAAGAGCGGGAGGTCCCAGATCGTGATCGAGTTTGTTTCCTTTCCGAACGAGTACAAGCGATACGAGGTCTACCCCTGGGAGACCCTCAAGGTGGAGGATTTTCAGGGAGCCTACGCGGCGATGCTTCGGGACGGGAACTTTGAGGATTGGGTGAGGTCCCTCACGGGCACTGCCACCGGCAAGAACAAGATGATACAGGTATCCAGGGAGAAGTTTGTCCTGGTTGTGTGCTGCAAGCCTCACATGTGCGATTCAAGCCAGGTCATTGTATTGTACGATCCCGTAAAGAAGAAGACCTTCAGCATACTTGCCGTCGAAGGCAAATTCTCCTGGTTCGGGAAGCCTCCCGAACGCACAAAGGACCTTCTCAACGTGCTCCTTGTGGAGGAGTTCAGGGCCATTTACAGGGGTCAGAACTGACAGAAACCCTTTGAACACCCTTGTTTCGCGGCCAAAAATCGCTCGGTGGCAGGACTGGCTAAAGGCCTTGAGGCCGCGAACGATATCCAGGGGGAGAGTTGGACGGTGTTGTGCCGGGAACGAGGCGCGAGATGTGCGCCAGGGTGGACCTGACGGCGGCATTCGTGGCCCTGAAGGCTATCCTCACCGCCAGTCTTGCCAGGCAGGAAAGCCAGGGAAGTTTCTTCCGGGAGGACCATCCCCGGGAGGGCCATCCCCGGGAGGATGACGTGAACTGGAGAAAGAACTCCTCGCTGATCTATGACCCCGTGAAGCGCGCCTTCACGGTGACTCACCTCGCGGCGCGGTGAGCGCTGCGGGATATTCCAGGGAGACTAACATGATCGAACACGCACCATACGGTACACTGATGTCCGACGCCAGTGCCTTCACGAAGAGCAGGGTGATCCTTTCCGCCGCGGAGCTCGATATCTTCACGCTTTTGGATGGAACGGCCGAAACCTCGGCGGCCCTGGCGAGAAAGGCGGGCTTCAATGCCCGGGGCCTTTCGCGCCTTCTCGATGCCCTTGCCTCTCTCGGTTTTCTTGCCAAGAACGGCGGGTCTTACTCTCTCACCGAGACCGGAGCACTCCTGTCCTCCCGTCATCCCGGGTCCATCCGTCCCATGGTCCTCCACATGAACAGCCTCTGGGACACCTGGGGAGACCTTTCACGCATCGTGAAGAAGGGGTTTACGGGGAAGCGCAAGCACGGGAGCCGGATGGACCCCGGGGCGCTGGCGGCCTTTATCGGAGCCATGGACGTCATAGGCAGGGACCTGTCCCTTGAGATAGCCGATTCCTACGACCTTGGCCGGTACAGGAGAGTCCTCGATGTGGGAGGGGCATCGGGGACCTACACGGTGGCCTTTCTGCGAAAGAACCCCCTCCTCCGGGCCACGATCTTCGACCTCGGAGCGGTCATACCCATGGCTCGGGCGAAGATAGACTTGGAGGGCCTTTCCGAAAGGGTGGACCTCATACCCGGCGACTTTTATGAGGACACCCTGCCTGCCGGGCACGACCTCGTCCTCCTGTCGGCCATAATCCACCAGAACGATTCCCGGCAGAACGTGGATCTCTACCGCAAGGCGTTGGCCGCCCTCGTCCCGGGCGGGGCCATACTTATCCGCGATCACATCATGGACGAGACCCACACCGCACCGTCCCCCGGCGCGCTCTTCGCCATCAACATGCTCGTGAACACCCGCGGCGGCAGCACCTACACCTTCGAAGAGGTGAAGCGGGGTTTGACGGAGGCGGGCTTCGAGGAGATCAAGCTCCTGCGCACGGGTGACAGGATGGACTGCCTGGTGGAGGGTAAGAAACCGGGGAAATAGGACCTTGCTTCTCGCCCGCTTCGCTTGAGTCAGCAAAGATCGCAGAGAAAAGACTCGGCCGGATCCTGAAACCTTCCAGGATCCGGCCGTTTTTGCATCGCCCCCGCTTCGCGGGAGGCAAAAAAAGATCCGCTCTTCGACAGGACCGGTGGAAGGAATCATTCCTGTAGCACCTTTGGATGACAGAATGAAGTGCGAAAGCACTACATGATTAATGTCGGTGTTGCGACAGAGATTGGAGATGTGTTGTGCTAGCCTGTAACTGATGTATGTCTGATCGGAGGTCATTCGGTCCGTACTTGCGGAGGAGGGCGCTTTGCATGGTCAGGAAGACCGTTCCTTTTGGCTTGCCGGGCTCCGCTTTGACCACCGTGCGCGGGGATCAGATCGAGCACGGTCGCGTCGTAGAGTGAGGACATCTTCGTGTATGCGGCAGGCTGGCAACGTGCAAAGACCCGTTTAGCTGCATTCTTTCTGCTGACCCTCTTCGTCCCCGCTTTTCCCGTTGCAGGTCAGGAGATATTCGTGAACGGCGGGGTTGCCGCCGGCACGGAGAAGGATACGTCCGGCAAGTTCCACTGGTCTGTGTCCTATTTCCAGCATCTCACCGACCATGCGACAGTCAGCGTATCCGTTATTAACGAAGGACATCAGCCGGACCACCACAGGGATGGTATTGCCTTCCAGATATGGGGACGGGGAGCCCCGTTTGGTCCGAACGTCTCCTTCGCCGGAGGGGTAGGTCCCTACTTCTTCTCCGACACGCGAGACGGAACGTCGGGGGGCGGTTGCGAGATCCAGCATGGTCTGGGGGCTATCTTCAGCGGCGCGATCACGTGGTACGCCCTGAGCCCTCTCCTCTTGCAGGCGCGTGGCAACTACATCAATGGCTCCAACGGTTTCGACACCTTTTCGGCCTCCGTCGGTATAGGGTATCTGCTCGGTGACGAAGGCGAAAGGAGTCCTCCACCCGGCGGTCAGCCGAGAAGGAACGAACTCGACCTCTTTCTGGGCGGGACGGCTTCCAACTGCGAGCACAGCAGTGCCGTCTCCTGGGGTGTCGAATATCGCCGGAACCTCTTTCCCTATTTTGACTGGACGGTGGCATGGCTTCATGAAGGCCACAAGTACCCAATCGGCCGTTACGGAGTGATGTCCGAGGTGTGGGCAGTGCGGACGTTCTATGGCGATCGCCTTGGGTTGGGCATCGGCGCGGGAGCGTACCTTGCCCGGGACAGGTACGGGGGAGACGGCGAAAGCACGACGGACAAGACGAACGGGGTGGTTTCCCTGACAGCTGCCTGGCGGTTTACGTCCCGCCTGGGGTTCCGCGCGGTCTTTCACCGGGTTATCACGGACTACGACCGCGACGCGGACGTCTTCATGGGAGGCCTGGCGATCTCCTTCTAAGGGCCTGTTCGGTGCCCCGCTCCTGCCGGGCCAGCAAGCCGCGACCTGGCCACCGTTTTCTCTCTGCGTCCTTTGCGGACCCGAGAGAGGAACGAAAAGAGATAAAGGGGCGAGAGATATGCCTTTCCAGTTATTGACTCCGCCCTCGGATGGTTTTAAAATAGTGCATGTCCACAATTGATATCCGTGTTATTCCTGATCCTGTCCTGAGGAAACTTTCGAAGCCTGTCGAGAACATCACAGACGCCATCGTGAAGCTTTCCGGGGATATGATCGAGACGATGATCCTCGCGCACGGAGCGGGGCTTGCGGCGCCGCAGATAGGGCTCCCGGTGCGGCTCATAGCCATCGATGCGTCCTTGAACCCGAGGGAAAAGGAACCCATCATCCTCATCAATCCCGTTATCGTCGAGACCCACCTCGTAGAGAACGGCGAGGAAGGGTGCCTGAGCGTTCCCGGTTATTATGAGTTTGTCAAGAGGGCCAAGAAAGTGCATGCCCGTGGTACGGACCTCAAGGGCAATACCATCGACTTTGAGTGCGAGGGGCAACTTGCCCGCGCATTCCAGCACGAGATCGATCATCTCAATGGTGTGCTTTTCATCGATCTTTTGAGTCCCATAAAAAAGAACATTTTCAAGAAAAAGTACACAGGTAAAAAGGAATGAGGATCGTCTTCTTCGGATCCTCCGCCTTTTCCGTACCATCCCTTTTGAAGATCAAGGATTCCGTGGTTGCCGTCGTGACAAAGAGGGCGCGTCCCAAGGGGAGGGGCTACCAGATCGATGACAACGAGGTCAAGAGCGCGGCGCTCAGCCTTGGTTTGCCGCTCATCGAGATAGACTCCTTCAAGGATATTGAGGCGCGGTCCATAGCCGACCATCACCCCGACCTTTATGTTGTCGTGTCCTTCGGACTCATCGTGCCGCAGTGGGCCCTCGACATCCCGTCCGTCGCGCCCATCAACATTCATCCGTCCCTCCTGCCGCTGTATCGCGGCCCGTCACCGATGCAATGGACCCTCTTGAGCGGCGATGCGGTCACGGGGATCACTTTCATAAGGATGAACGAGAAGATGGACGAAGGGGACATCGTCGCTCAGGAGGAAATGGCTATAGAGAAGGATGACGACTACATCACCCTGTCGAAAAGGCTTTCGGAGAGAGCGGCACAGATGTTGCAAAAAACAGTGGATGATATCGGGAGAGACGGCATGATGGAAGGCAGGGTGCAGGACCATGCAGCGGCTACCTACGCCCCCATGATCACGAAGGAGATGGGAAAGATAGACTGGACCCTGACTGCTGCCCGGATAGACTGCCAGGTGAAGGCCTTCGTGGCGTGGCCCACGGCTTTCACCTATCTCGATGGAAAGCTGCTCAAGATATACAGTTCATTCATTGATGAGAGCGTGGAGGCGCGGGCGCCCGCCGGCACCGTCACGGGTGTAACGAAAGCGGGGCTGGAAGTCGCTACCGGTAAGGGTTTGCTCATCATCAGAGAGCTTCAGCTGGAGAACAAGAAGCGCATGAAGGCGTACGATTTCTCTAGAGGATACAGGGACTTACATGATAAGTCATTGAATTAGCTTCATAAATTGCCATTTTTTTATTGACAGGAAAGGCATATTGCACATATCATCAAGATAAGGCCATAGCAGGGAGACTACGGGAAGGGGATCATGAAACGACTTATCGCCGCTGTAGCATTTTTTCTTTTTCTCGCAGGATGTGCAACGAACAATCAGGTATCGATGGGTATCGGCAGCGAGGGGTTTCCTCTAGTCGCACAGGACCCGGTTTCCGCCGAGCCCGGGGCCTCTGAGGGGGATGCCTCCGGGGTACACAGGACAGGCAAGGGTTCGGCGATACGGTCGATGAAGACGAAGGTGATCGTTGCCCACACGAGGCAGACACAGGATTCCGTGCGGAAGACACGGCCCCAGCCGTATTCGCTGCAACTGAAGATCGACGACGATGACGATATCACCACTCTCCTTGCCACGAACTATGACCAGAATTTTGACATCCCCATCGTTTTCAATGACGCGGTGAAGTACTACATCAAATGGTTCTCCGAGGACAAGAAGAAGGTATTCGCCAACTGGCTGAAGCGTTCCCGGTTATACGTTCCCATCATCACCGAGATCCTCCGCGAGAAGAACATGCCCGAGGATCTGGTCTATCTGGCCATGATAGAGAGCGGTTTCAACCCGAAGGCGTACTCACGCGCAAAGGCGTCGGGGCCGTGGCAGTTCATCTATTCCACGGGCGGCCGATACGGCCTTGAGGTCGACCACTGGGTGGATGAACGGCGTGACCCGGAGAAATCAACCATCGCCGCCGCCAAGTACCTGAAGGACCTTTTCGACCAGTTTGGCTGCTGGTATCTGGCCGCGGCCGGGTACAATGCGGGCGAGGGGAGGATCGAGCGGCTGATCCAGAAACACAACACGAACGATTTCTGGGAGCTTTACAAGTACAACACGCTTCCCCGTGAGACACGGAACTATATTCCCCAGTTGATAGCTGCGGCCATCATTGCGAAGGACCCCGCGAAATTCGGTTTCGGCAGCATTACCTATGACCCTCCCGTCAGGTTCACAGAGGCTGAGGTCCCCGCGGCCACCCCGCTCGCAGCAATAGCCAGGGCCTCGGAACGCGATATGGAGACCATTCGTACATGTAATCCCGAGATCCTCCGGGGGATCACCCCTCCGGGCAAGAACGACTACATGGTAAAGCTTCCCTCGGAAGTTGAGAGAGAGGTCTTTGCTGAGCGTTTGAAGGCCGAACTTGAAAGGTTCCCGGCGGTGAAGAGTGTCGTGACCTACAAGGTGCGGAAAAGGGACAGCATGGCAAGGATCGTCAAGAAGTACCGTGTCAGTGAGCGCGACCTTGTCCTTGTGAACAGTAGTGATGACGAACTCAGGATCAAGCCGGGGATGGTGATCGCCATACCGAAGTTCTCGGGGGAGACGAAACGTTATACCGAGCTTGCCAGGGCGGTGGCGCAGGACCCGCCGGCAGTGGAGAGGTCGAAGGCCACACGTAAGAAAGATGACAGCACCACTCCCGCGAAGACCCTGTCGCCGAGGACTGTGGCGAAGAAGAGTGAACCGGCCCCGCGTCCCGAAAAGGAGATCAAAGACCGTCCCGTCAAGACGTTTCATGTAGTGAAGAGGGGAGAGACCCTTTCGGAGATCAGCGACCGTTACGGGATCGATGTAGCAAGTTTGCGTTCGGCAAACAGGCTCAAGGGGAACAGGGTATACCCCAATATGAAGATCCGTCTCGTGAGCCACGTCGAGTTGAAGAAGGTCCGGGTGGCGGCAAAACCGGCGAAAAAGGTCCGGTACCACACGGTGAGGAAGGGCGAAACGCTGACATCCATATCCGAAAAGTATGGCATCGATGTCGACGACCTGAAAACCGCCAACAAGCTCAAGAGCAACAAGATCAACGCAAGAGCCAAGCTCAAAATAATAAAAGAAGGGTAAACCGACAACAGCTTGAACGCTTGAACGTTCTGGTCCGTGGACTTGATCCGGGATCCGGAAGGTTTTCTTATCCTTTCTCTTGCCTTAACTTAGTTCATCTTTTCGCGCAAACTTCTGAACAAGATAATCATGTACGGGAATGAACGCGTCTGAACCTTCAAACAACTCAATCAGCTCAAGCGGCTCAAGCGGCTCAAGCGGCCTTTCAGACCTTCAGTACCAGGTTTATCATGTCGCCGCGGGAGAAACCCATGGCGTGGAAGAACTGGAGAAGGTCCCAATCGTTCCAGTTGACAAGGGTATATATGGTATCGACGCTGTATTTCTGGAGATTCTCGATCAAACCCACGGCGAGGACCTTGGCAATGCCCCTGTTCTGGTAGTCGGGGTCTATCCCGATGGTATCTATCCAGCCTATGTTGTTGGGCACCTTGAACTCCCAACCACTGACCTCGCCGAGGATGAACCCGGCCACCTTCCCGTCTATTTCTGCCACGAGTGAAGCGTCGGGGGGCCTGTTCTCCGCCTGCTTTATGATCTTCGTGACCCAGTAATCCTTCCTGCTTTCGCCCAAGACCTTTGTATCGATCTCAACAATCGCGTCGAGATCCTCCTTCACCATCTGCCTGACGGCCAGTTTATCCAGAAAGTTACTCATGTAATTTTTACCTCGCTTGTACATTTTTTAACATAGTGGTCGTGCAGATTGCAAGAGAAAGATTGCCCTTCCATTCAGTGAAACAGGTAATGTTATTGAAAAGTTAGAATAGGCCAGCGAGGGACGGTGTCATTTTGGGGTTCAGGCCGTGAGGCGGCGCTCACGGGAGTGAGCGGCCTTCCCCTGCGGCCGTCCCCTTCTTTCCCGGCGCGCCTTGGCCCTCACCTTTTTCATCTCGGCTTTGCATCGCGGGCACAATACTCCCGCGCAATCGTCATTGATAGTAAATAACTCCCCGCAGAGATAGCACATTTCCTGGTCTCCCGTTCTTGTTGGGTAGTCCGGGTAGATACGGTGCAAGCATGTGGGTTTGGAGCATACAAATACCTTTACCGCGTTGGCAACGTCGAAGTCCGCGTACATCCTGGAGCCGCAATGGGGGCAGGGCGTTGTCGATATTATGGTGTCTGTCATGTGCCACCTCCCATGTATCTGATAGGATTATCGGCACGAGACCAAAATGTCTTAGCAAAAACCCACGAAGATTGTCTTTTGAACTCTTGGACCTTTGGCCCTTGAACCCCCCTAAGAGCGTGTAGACAAAGTTATATCTGAATTCGGTTCATGTTCTCTCATTATTTCCGGCAACCCTCTTCTTCGTCATTCAGGCCTTCGCCGGAATGACGAAGAAGAGGGACTTCAGTAACGGCCTGTTTAACTCTTGAGCTTTTTAAGGGGAATCAGACGGCTCTCACTCTTCGCCGGGCTATCTCGGCGAAGAGACCGTGAAGCATGGGTGTTTTCTCGAAGTCTTCCGTGGAGATCCGGCGAACGGCGATGTCCGTCATGGCGACGACCGTCGCGCTTCGCCTGCGAGCGTCCGTGAAATAGGCCATCTCACCGAAGATGTCACCTTCAGACAACTGGGCGATGGTTCCCCCCCCGGCGTCCTGAACGCGCACGTTTCCCCGGGCGAGATAGTAGATGCCGTTCGGTTCATCACCTACCCTCATGATGACATCGCCCTTCTTGAACCACTGTATCCTGAACAGGTTCTCCCAGTCCGTGTTCTCGATCAGGGCGTAATAGAATTCCTGATCGAAGGCCTTGATAAGCTGCTGCGAGAGAAGAAGAAGCCTGATCCCGATGGAGTGCCCCTGCTTCTCATCTATCGTCATGCCCTGCAGCTCAAAGGTATCGATGGGATAGGGATTCTCGTGGATGTACTGCGATATGCGCAGCGTTGCCACATCAAGCTGCCCCGTGCTCTGCCTGAATGCCATTTCCGCTTCACGCAGTTTTTGTTCCGCGATCTGGAAATTGGGGGTTATTTCCTTCTGCGCGTTTCCGATGAAGTGCTCGATCGCCTCGTTCTTCAATGTGATGAAGGACTGAAGGTCGCTCTCGTCAATGTCCGCCGGACACTTGTGTATTCCCGGTTTGTAGATGGAATAGACGTGAATGGGGTGTTCGAAACTCTTTGGGGTTACCTTGCCTATGGCTACGATGAATCTCGCCAGATCTTTCTGGGCAAGTGCTACCTCGCGGTCCATGAGGATGGTTGTCCCGAAGTAGGCACAGAGTTCCTCGAGCCTGTTGGCGGCCGCGAAGCAGTTGCCGAACCTGAGAGTGAGCGCGCCGAACGGAGCCTCTATGATATCGCCGACGTAGATGCCGATCCGGGTGAAGGGGATTTCTCCTGCTTCGATGGCCTCGGTGATGGTAAGGGCTACTTTCAGCGCCCGCCTGCATTTTTCTTCCCTGCCTTCGCCTGCCTTCTGCTTGAAGATCGCTACTGAAGCGTCCCCGGCACAAGGTTCGAACTCGTCGGCCCTCCCCTTGCCGTCCATCACCATCGTCTGCAGATGCCCGTGATAACCGATCATGTAATCCCGGATACCCTCGGCGCTCATATTCGATGTAAGTCTTGAATATTGATGGATATCCGTTATGAGGACAGCGACTTCGTTTTCGGGACCGTTCGTTTCTCTCATGTTGGTTGTGAATCAATTATACGCAGGAACCCGACGGGGAGTCAAGGAGTGGAGGAAAAGAGAGAAGCGGGTGAAGGGTGATGGGTGATGGGTGATAGGAAAAACCCTCATCCTCTTCTACCCATTACCTATTACCCGCCTTTGAACCAAAAGCCCCACGGACCATCGGGATCCGCGGGGCCTGTAAGAAGCTTGCTTTGCAGCTGTGGCCGTTACTTCGTTATAAAGACCTTGTGTTTCTCCAGTATCTTCTGGAACTCCTTGCTTTTCCTTAGGTTGTTGATGTCGGGGTCCTTCCTCAGACTGTCGTAGTCGTTGAAACCCTTGTCGAGGGCGGCGTCGAGTTCATCCAGGCCGTAGTCGGTATTCCCCATGAGGGAATGGACGGATGCGAGATTGTAACGGATCGTCGCGTTGTCCGGCTTGAGCTCCTTGGCCTTCTTGAGATCGTCGAGGGCCTTGTTGTTCTTCTTCTGAAGCATGTAGGCCACGGCCCTGTTCGAATAGGCTTCGGCATAGTTGGGGTCCTTGTTTATGGAATTCGAGAACTCGGCGATCGCGTTCTGCAGATTCTCGTTGTAGACGCTCTTGGACGTGGCATTCTTCGCGATGCTCACGTAGCTCATGCCCTGTTTCAGGTGTGCCTTCACCTCCTGGCTCGGCTCTCCCGAGGCAGGTTTTGCGGCTTCGGCGGCAGGTTTTGCGGCTTCGGCGGGATCGGCCGGTTTTTCCTGGGCCGGCGCCGGCTGCTGCGGTTCGGCCTTCGGCTCCGACTTTGACCAGGGCATCTTGTCACATCCCATTCCCATGAGCCCCACAGAAACCAGAATAGCTATGGTGGCGACTGCGATCCAATTCCTCATCTATCTATCCTCCTCCTTATTTGATATCAGGGCGTTTTCTTGATGCACATGTTCCAGTTACTGTTCGTGGCCATGGCTTGAGGCGTCTGGCTGATGTCCGCCCCTTTTTCCTGCTTTACCCTCTGGGAAACGAGAGGCTTTGAGTAGGTGAAGGCGTCCTTCACGGAGCCGTTGTACCTCTTCAGCCCGTCGACAAAGTAATAGGTGAAAACGCTGTTCTTGAGACTGTCCGATTCCCAGGATTTCTCACCCGCGCTGCTCGCCGACAGGAGCACCTTGCCATAACCGTTCTGGTTGTCGACGTCCTTGGCCGCTCCCGAGGCCTTCCTGGGATCCTCGTCGAGCACTATGTCCTTGGAGCCGAGAAGTCTTTTCCCGTAGTCCTTCGATATCCCGTAGCCTTCGTCGTCATCCGCCCCGAGGGACTTGCCGCCGGGGGGCAGAAAGCCCGGTATGGACCGGTAGGCGCCGTTGCTGTAGCAGGTGTCGAGGATCATTACCAGCCTTTTGGCCCTTAAGCCCTCGACGAAGTCCTTGAGCATGTTCTCCGTCACCGCCGTGTGCCACACGCGCTCGCGGGGCTTGACCTCGGTGTCGTACGTGACGATATGGACACCTCCGAACTTGTCGGGAGGGGTGCCATGACTGCTCATGTAGACGACCACAAGGTCGTCGGGACCGGCGGCGTTCTTTATCGTGTTAAGGTACTTCATGATGTTGTCCCGTGTCGCTGTCTGGTCCGTGAGATAGTAGACGTTGCTCCGCGGGAATGCCGCCCCCCGGGGATTGACGAGGAAGCTGTAAAAGCTCGACGCGTCCCTCACCGTGTATTGCAGGGTCTGGATGCCGTACTTGAAGTGTCCCACGCCGACAACGAGGGCGTAGCGGTTCCGCACGGCCCCCGGGGCCCCCTCTGACCCTGTTTCCTTGAGGACCCGGGCGCGGCTGAAGAGGCTCCCGATCCTCTTTTCCCATTCCTTTACCTTTATGTTGTCCGGTGTCACCGGCGAGACCCACTTGACACCGACGACGGTCTGGGCGAGGGAGAAGGCGAGATCGACCTGCTTGTCGTCCTCGTAGCCTCCCTTGAGCTGAACCCGCCCGTAGGTATCGAGTTCGGCATACCCGTTGGTTATCCCGTTCTGTTTGAAACCGTTGTTGATGCTGGTGAGGTGCGCGTCAGTGACCGGCGTGGTGTTGGCAAGGACGACGCAGCTTCCCCCCAGGAGAAAAAGGAGGGTGAAGGCGGTCAATATGAGTGAATTGCGCCGTCTCATGATATTTCCTACCTCACGACGGACCTGTCCGCCGTTCTCTGAAGCATCGAGACCTCTTCGACGACGAGCACGGTCTCGGTGCGGTATCCGTAGATGCTGTTGATATCGGGAACGAATGCGGTCGCCTTCCGGACGGTGAGCTCGCGTTCCATCATATCGGATTTGCCTTCGGCGTTGACGACGAAAGCGATCTTGTACCGGCCTTCAGGCACGTCCTTGGGGATATCGAAGCTGCCATCCGCGGTCCGTGTTCCCGGGGCTGCCGTGACCTCCTGGTCCACCTGGCCCAGGTCCACGAACTCGTTCTTCGACGGGTCGAAGTACTTGACGATCCGTGTCTCCGTGACCTTTATCTCCTTGCGGTCCGGGGGTGCCATGACATAGTAGGAACCATTAAGCTTGACGGCCTGGCCCTGAGTGACGGACGCGGGGCTCGCGTTGAAGCTCTGGATCTTGACGAGGTCTCCCTGGGACTGGTTGTAGCCGATCTTCTGCGCCGTTTCCTGGTAGCCCGCGGCGGGCTGGCTTTTCAACGTGGAGTACAGGGAAAGGCACTTGCCCCAGGCATAGGCGAAACCGATGCCGCCGCCGATGGCGCCGCCGATGGCGGCCCCCTTCCAGTCGCCGCCGATAAGCCCGCCGATAAGGGCACCACCGAGGGCCCCTCCGACGGTGTGAAGGGCGATACACTGATTTCTGGCCCTGATACGGTCTTCTTCGGTTTTTATCTCATCGGGATTGGGCAGCATGGATGCGCAGGAATAGAGGAAAAACACCCCGATGAGCATGATGGCGAACAGTCTGACGCGTTCCTTCTTCATATATCAGGTTCTCCTTATCGGTGATTGAGTTTGATCTCGAGGGTGAGGATCTTGCCGTCCTCTATGTAGGACGCGGGTACGACCCCGTAGTTCTCGCCGCCGCGGGATTCGAGGACGATGTCCTTCCTGCCCTTCGGCTCGGGTTTCCAGCCGTTCTTCGGCGAGATAACGGCATAGCTTGTCTTGTTCCCGTCTTCCAGGGTAATGTCCTTGCCGCCCGCGAGGGAAGCCGTCATGACACCCGGCGGAGGCGGCGGGGGAAGGTTCGCGACGTCAGCCTGTCCCGGCGGAGGCGGGGGAGGGAGGGCTGCATCGGTGCTGCCCGGAGGAGGGGGAGCTGCCGGCGCCTGTGCCACTGTCTGTCCCTGTGAGGGCATGCCCATGGGGTTCGGCTGGCCGGAGAGCATGACGAGGAGCTTCTCGGTGCCCGGCGGCCCGGAGAACCTGAAATTGCCAGCCCTGGGTATCTCCATCATCGTGCCGGCCTCCACCTGCTCGCTGCACAGGACCGTCGTGTTCCCCGAGGTCCCTATGTTCATGATCGTGAGATAGCCGGGTTTGTTGGTCCTGACGAGAAGTTTCAGCCGTTCGCCGGAGCGGAATGTCCTGGAACGGGGAACGATGTCGAACCTGCCGTCATCACGAAGAAGGACGAGCTTGTAGGAGATTCCCACGTATTTCTCTCTGGCAGGTGCCGCCGCTGTCTGGGTGGAGGTTTTCACCGCCGGTCCCGAGGACATCCTGACCGCCGGTCCCTCGCCGCTGTCAAAGATGGCCTTTGCCCCGGCCGGCTGTTTCTTCTGCGCGAAGGTATCGCCGCTGGAACACACGATGGCAATGGCGGCGAGAAGAACGACAAAAATTGAAGGCAATGCTTTCATGAGAACCTCCCTACTGTTAAGAAATGTTGATTTTCCCTTGCTGAACGATCATTCACTATGCAGTTGTCCCGGATCGATGGTACCTGGTGTGCAGACGGAATATTGCTGTGCTGTACCCATGGTGTAGCACGTAGTATAACTGGAACGCGGAAATTTTGTCAACGGAAGACCTCGAGGCCCGGGAGCCACCTCTTGCCTGTTCGGGGTCACCACGGTGTCATGATCTTGACAGTCGAGGTCAGGCCTCCCTTTGCGGACGGGTGGTGTAATACGACCTCATATTAATGTTGACAATCCGGGTACGTCGCCGATATATTGCGTCAAAAGGCAAAGGGTATCCTCACGGGGTATCCGTCGCTTTGCCTTTAGGCCAGGTAAACCTGCCGCGGATTCACCGGGCAGTCTACATTCCAGAAAGTCCCGAAGGGGGATCACATGCGCATTCCGAAATCTCTCAAGGTCAATCTCCTTATCTGTCTGATCCTTCTCGTGCCGACGCTTCTCCCTGCTGTCACGATGCCTCCCTCCCAGCTTGTGAGCGAGGCCATGGACGGTGTGCTTGTCGACATGGGCAATCCCTTTCTCAAGGTCATCAAGCAGGGGTCGTGGATATCGGGAGATAACTACCGGAATCCTCTCACCAACCTCCTCGATCCCTCCGACCACGACGCCAGGCTTTTCATCTCCCTTGATGACGTGGGGCCCGAGCGGGCGCGGGAGGTCTGGAAGGCCTACCAGGGGCGCCTGAGAAAGAAGATATTCGCCATGGCGAAGAGCGCGGGATACAGCACCGACGAGATACAGCTCCTCCTCAAGTCCGTGAACTTCTACCCTCCCGCTCAGCTTCTGAAAGGCATAGAACAGAACGAAGAGGCCATTGCCAGATTCCTCAAGATGGGCAACTACCCCAATCTCCTGGAGGTCGGCGAAGAGGCGGCCGAGGGACTCTACACGACACCCACCAAGTTCATCCGCCAGGGGTACGAGACGGGAAAAAGGGTCCAGGTGGCGGAACTTGTCGCCGAGGAAGGCTCTGACTCATATCGCCTGGTCCACAAGGCGACCGCAGAGGCGGAGCACGTCGCCGAGACGGTCGGCGAGGCCAACCTCAAGGGATACGTGCAGTCGGCGGAGTACAGCCTGAACGAGGCGCAGAAGGCCCTGAAGGAGGGCAAGCTCGACACGGCGAAGAAGAACCTTACCCGCGCGAAGGACCGCCTCAAGAGCGCCAGGAAACTGGGCGGCGTGAGCGCCGAAGGCGCGGCGGTCAAGGAACTGGACGCCCTGGAAGGCCAGATTGACGATGCGATAAAACTTGCCTTCGAATCGGCCGACGACGCGAAGGCGATGCTTGCGAAGACGAAGCAGTTTGCGAACAAACTCGGCGGTGAGGTCATGAAGAAGACCACCGTCGACCTCGCTGCCCTGGAGTCGATGGCATTGAAGAACTCGGTGAAACAGCGGGCGTTCCTGAAAGGCGTCCTGGAGGGCGAAGGCAAATGGGCCACCCTGAGGGTCAACCTGGAGGAGGCCTCGGGCAGCGCTCTGTCAACCCTGAAAAGCGGGGCCCGGCTCGCCTACAGGAACTGGTTCATCTCCCTCATGGCCCTGTGGGAGCTCAAGGAGTTCCCGGCGGCCATCGAAAGGGAAGGGGCAGCGAAGGCGAGCGCCCGGTTGGCGGCAACGATCGCGGGCCTCGCGAACCCCACCTTTGGTTACGCGCAACTCTTCAGCGTGATATTCGTGACGACGGGAGAGCTCCTCGTTGACTGGGTCAGCTCCTATGGATATGGTGCCGTGGTGGGCAGGCAGGACTGCATGGACCTGATCGCCGGCCTGTACACGGTTCCCGGCAGGGAGCAGAACATCGAGGAGAGAGGGTGCGAGCAAATAGGGGACGACAGACACCTCGCCTGCAGGATATACGATTCGAAAGGGCTCAGAAGCAGCCTCGCGATGGGGCACAGGTTCAACCAGGATTTGATACCTCCCTTCATGATCCAACTCCTCAACTGCCACGCGAAGGCCGCATCGAAACACTATGACGACTATGAATCGAAGCACGACGAAGGGGTTCAGCAGGCCCTCGTCAACAAGTGTCTCCAGCCGGTCCTGAAGACCTGGCTCGACAGCCGCCAGCTTATCGTGAACGAAGCGGATGCCCTGCGGCAGGCCCTGGAGGAGCAGCCCGTCAGGGTCGCGGCGAACCCCTCCCGGCTTAAGGAGAAAGGGACGGTACGGTTGTCCGTTGAGGATACAACTGGTGTCTCCGGGGCCCAGAGGGACATCGAGGAGAGAGCGAAGTGCCTCGGTGGCATCCACGCACAGCCGAAGTCGGGCAGCGACTATATCTGGACCGTGAACGGCAAGACCTTCGCGAAGAACTACAACCGGGGCACGGCGGAGCTTTCCCTCGATGCTCCTGGCACATACGAGGTGTGTGTCTCGGTCGAGTACGCCTGGCGCGTGGCTGGCCTTCCTGTCGTGTCGACGGAGGATGGACTTTCCGGCAAGGCAACCAGGAGGGGCTGCGCCACGGTGGTGGTCGAACTGCCTCCCGAGGACAAGAAGCCCGGAGACACGAACGTGTCCGAAACCCCGCCGCCCTCCGACCCTACAGGGGGAGCGACGAAGGCGCCCCCGGCAGAGGTGAAGAAAACGCCACCCTCGTGTTCCTACGAGTATTCGGATTGGGGCGAATGCGACAGAACGACGAAGAAACAGAAGAGGACCGTGACGGGAAAGAGGCCCGAGGGCTGCGTGGAGACGCGCAAGCCCGCTCTCGAACAGGGCTGTACCCCTCCGCCGACCAAGGCGGAGCTGGACTCCAGGTATTACAACTGTCTCTGCCGCTGCTACAGCGGCTGGGCGGGGCATATCGGCGTGTGGTGGGACCCCGCGGGCAAGTCGGTGCCGGAGTGCAAGAGCAGCGGTCCCTGTTTCGGCGGGGCCGGGGCATGGGGCTGCACCAGGAGGCACAGCTTCGGCGCCCCCAACGACTGCGCGAAGGGCTGCTGGGAAGGTGCCTACGGCAAGGGGACGTGGGACTCGAAGAAAGCCGATCAGATGAGAAGGGATGAGAACAAGAAACACGTGAAACCCCTCACCGTGAAGCTCAAAGCGTCCAAGAACCCCGCCGATTTTGGCGACATCGTGACGCTCACCGCCGAGGCGGCCGAGGGAACGGGTGGCTACAAGTACTCCTGGGGCGGCTGTGCTGAGGACGCGAAGGACGCCCGGGCAAAGGTCATGAACAGCAGGGAATGTAAGCCCTGCACGGCGACCGTCACCGTAACGGACCAGGACGACGGTAGTGCCTCGGACTCCGTCACGATCAAGTGCACGGCCCTCAAGGTGAAGCTCACGAAGGAAAGTCCGAAGGAGAACAGCATCCCCGTGGGGGGCAAGGCCACGTTCCTCGCGCAGGTCTTCTCCGGCGGCAAGCTGGCCTCCGGGTCCTTTACCTACACCTGGGAGCGAAATCCCGACGCGCTCTTCGGTGACGCGAAGAACCCGAGGTACGAGACCACCGGCGGTTCCCGGTCGCGCAATTCCGCGTCCTTCGGGAAGCCGGGGACAACGCCGGTGTGGGTGGTGGTGCAGCGCCAGGTTGACGGCCGCAAGATGACCGTCGGCGAGTCGGAGCAGATCATGATCCAGGTGGTGAAGCCGAAGATCACCCTCAAGGCCGCGCCGCAGGACCCGTTGGTCGGCCAGGAGGTGAAGATCACCCTCACCGAGGAACCGAAACTCGACGCCCAGACGGTGTCCTACTGGTGGGAGATAGCGGGCAGCGCGCAGAACGCCGGTCCTGCAACCTCGGACCAGAAGACCTACACGTACAAACCGAAGGACGACAAGCCGGTGACGGTTACCGTCCACGCCAAGGCGAAGGACGGCGGCGAGGAGATCGGCCTCGAGAAGATCACCGTGACGGCGAAGAAACCGACCGTTACCGTGACGGGCCCGAAGATAGCGGGGCCGCCGCCCATGATCTGGAAAGAGGGTGTGGGACTCGTTCCGGCGGGCCGCCAGATAGCCGAACACCAACGTGTGGAGTTCTCCGTCGCGGTGACCCCGGCAACCGCCCAGCAGCTGCGCTACCACTGGAAGGTCTCCCCGGAGGGATGCACCGTCTCAGCGCCTTCTTCAAAGGATACGGGCGTGACCTGCGGGAAGACGGGCTCCTATACCGTGACCTGCGCGGTGAAGAGCGCCGACGGAGCCGACCTGGGAAGCGGGACGGGGTCGCTCGGTGTGACCATATCCCAGTCGGACATATCCACGGGCAAGAAGAAGGATGAGGCAAAGAAGAAGCTCGACAACGCCAGACAGCTGTGGTCGCAGAAGAAGTACGACGGGGCCATAGCGGCGGCCGAGGCCGCGGCACAGGTGGACGGGAAGCTTGCGCAGCCCGTCCTTTCCCAGTTCTCACAGGAACTCAAGAAGATGGGACGGGACGCCGTCAACAAGGCGGATCTCACGGAGGCGGTGAAGCGCCTGGAACAGGCGGTGAAGCTCAATCCCAACGATGCCGAGGCGAAGAAGAAGCTGGAGGAGGCAAAGAAATACGCCTCCGCATGGCCGCGCGTCGAGGCGAAGGCGAAGGAGTTCGACGCCTTCATCGCGCAGAATAAGGTGTGGTCGGCGCAGAAGGCCATGCTCGAGATGCAGGACATCCTGCGCGGCCAGTTGGGTGGCCAGTCTTCGTCGAACCCCCTGTGGGCGCGGGTGACGGCGGATTTCAACAAGGGCGTTGCCTGGTACAACGATTTTTCCCGGAAGAGCAACGGCGAGTGGACGAGGCTCTTCAAGGCCGAGGACTGGGAGAAGGCGGAGGTCCACTTAAAGCAGGTCCTGACCCAGGAATTAACTCCCGCGGATAAGAAACACTACGAAGCGGCCCTGCAGACGACGAACTCCATGCTCGCGAAGAAGAAGGAGGACCAGCGAAGGTGCGAGGCGAAATGGACCGAGGGCCAGGCGCTGTACAACGCGGGGAAACACGCCGAGGCTCTGGCGAAGTTCAAGGAGAACGTTGCCTGCGCACCCGGGAACAGCCAGCGCGAGGCCTATATCCGTCAGCTCGAGGAGTCGCTCAAGAAGCAGGCGGCGGCGAAACAGGCCTGCCTTGCCGTGAGACAGCAGGGGGACGTACTCGTGCAGCAGAAGAGGTATCCCGACGCGATAACGAAATACCGGGAGAGCTTGAGCTGCAATCCCGACGCCAAGCTTGAGGCCTATATCCGTCAGCTCGAGGGGGAAGTGAAGAAGCAGGCCAATGCCCGGGCGACCGCCACCCTGGCGAACCAGCTCCGTGCTGAGGGAGCGCGGCTCCAGAACCAGAAACGCTACTCCGAGGCCATCGCGAAATACCGGGAGAGCCTGCGCTATCTGCCCGACAAGGCCCTGGAGCAACATGTTGCCCAGATGGAGACACTACTCAAGAAGCAGAACGACCAGCAGGTCCTTCAGGCCCGCGCCAAAACACTGCGCGACGAGGGTGCCACGCTCCAGGGGCATAACAGGATACGTGAGGCCATCGCGAAATACCGCGAAAGCCTGAGATACGTCCCTGACCCGCAGCTCGAGGCCCATATCCGCAAGCTCGAGGCAAGCCTTGCCGCGAAGCCGACGACGCCCACGCCGCCGACGGCGACAAGCGCCAGCCCGGCAGTAGGCTCCTGGACGGGTGTCTGGAAGAGCAGCGCCGGACCGGAAGGCGAGGTGGTCAGCTTCAGCCTCACGGCGAGCGGCAGCCGCGTCACCGGCACCTTTTCCGTCGCGGTCCCGTATACGGCGTCTTCCGGGGCGCGCAAGACGGAGACGCTGGGCGGTCCACTGGAAGGTACGATCACGGGCAACAGGGCAAAGGGGACATTCCGCGAGAAGAGCGACGCAAAGCACACGGGCACCTTCGATGCCGTCATGGCAGCGAACGGTACCCAGTTCAGCTGCACCGTGCGCGCGACCGACGGCGGCGAAAGCAGGACCTACACGGTGAGACGGGTGCGGTGATGGGATCGGACCGCGCGGGGAGCTCTCGCGGCCCTTCTTCCCGGGCTTGAGCTGCGGCCTTCCGCAGGTTCACGGTCCACCGCCTGGGAGGGAGACTTATCTGCACGAACAGGCCACGGGAGGTTTTGCTGGACTCGAGGGCCTCATCATCTCTCCCCGTAGCGGGTGAGTTGTTCCGGGGTTAGCACGGCCGCGATGCGGTTTAGCGCGGTCTTCCGGACTTCCGCCAGTTCCGCGCTCACAGCGGTGAGGTCCGGTTGGTCTGCCTTCTCGTACCTCTCGATGATGGTTGCCTGCCCTGCTCTCTGATCATTCAGGATGGCGGCGATCTGCGACTCCTGCGCGGCGTCGAGGCCAAGCCGGACTTTCAGTTCGGCCGCATCGGGAATCGCCTTCTGGGCCATGCGCAGGGAGCGGAAATAGTACGCATTGTATCGCTGCGAGAATTTCTCCTGCCTTGCCCGCAATCTCTTCTTCTGTTCGTCGGTGAGCTTTTCGTTTATACGCTGAAAGCTTTCCTCGTATATCCTCCTGAGCTCCGGCTCGTAAGATACCCTGAAAGCCGTCGCACGTGCCTCCATCTCCGTGACCACCTTCTTCACCTCGACCGTCTGCGCGGCGTCCAACCGGAGGTCATCGACGAGTTTCTTCACGATCTTCCTCACCCTCTCTTCGGGGGTCCGAGATCGTGTCGGGTGAGATCCTTCCATCTGATACCCGAGGTATATCCTGGTTCCCAGCGCGCCGGCAAAGATCCCCACCAGGAGGACCAGGACCAGGGTGATGATGATCTTTATCTTGTTCATGTCAGTTCTCCCGTTAACCGTTGTAAGGGTCCAGAAGGACCGTCTCGATGGTGTCGTCCGTGAACATCTGCACCAGGTCCTGCTGTGAGGCCGCCTCGTAGCGGAACATCGCCACGGCAAGGAGGATGACGATGGCGCATGCCACGGGGCAGACTCGCCAGAAGAGCCTTCCGAACAGGTCCGTCCAGGAGATGCCCTCGATCTCGTCGGGCAGGCTCCTTACATCTCTCATGACCCGTGTCTCCCATTCCTCACCCGGCTCCGGCCCGCCCCGGCTCCGGTATGCGGCCGCGAGGGCTGTCTCCAGTCTTTCTTTTTCATCTTTCGGGGATCCCATTGCCCGCCTCCTTCATTTCCTGCCGGCGTCCTTGAGGAGCTTGTGCAGCTTCCTGCGTGACCGGAAGGAACGTATCTTCACGTTTGCCGTACTCCACCCGAGGAGGTCGGCGACCTCGCGGATGGACAGGCCTTCCAGGTAGACAAGTTCCAATACCATCCTGTCCTCCGGTGACAGTCTGGCCAGCGCCCACTCGAGTACCTCCCGTGCCTCCACCTCCCTTCCGATGTCGTCGATGGAGCCTCCCGACGGATCGGCCGCTGCCCGCTCGACCCATTCCCGGTGTCCGTCACCGAGGGAGCTCATGGCAACCTCTTTCGACCTGTACGCGCGTCTCCAGTAGTCGTAGCAGGTCCGCGTCGCGATAGCGGCTATCCAGTGCCTGAACCCACCGGACCCGGTAAACTTTGCCAGGGACTCGTAGACGCGGATAAAGGCGTCGTGTGCCACCTCTTCGGCATCCTCGTAGGGGACGTGGCGGCTGACTATCTTGAGGACATACATTTTGTATTTCCTGAGAAGAAAAGCGAAGGCGTCGCGGTCACCATTCAAGACCCGGGTTATATACCCGGCGTCGGACGACCGGCTTTCATCCTCTTCGGTACGATCAATCACGGCAGATACCCATACAGGTCTGTTATAACAAAGCTGACCCGCCGGGGCAAGCTCCATATCGGGCGAGCATGCATCTTCCTGCCCCATCGCTCCTGCCTGAAACTCAAAGGAGTATCCCGTTTCCATCCCTGTCATCCCAACGAAGGCCCTGGGCTCCATCTTTCTGTTGAAACGGTTCAAGCGGCTTAAGCGGTTCAAGCCGTTTTCACCCTTCTCTCCATCGGCAGGTTCCCCACCCGCCATCTTTCCCCATAAGTCGGGGACAACAGCAAAAAGGTTACAAGATAGTGAGACGACGGGTAAATGGGTGATAGGTAATAGGAAGAACCTCTGTCATCATTCTCATCCGGCTCCAACGGTTCTAACGGCTCAAGCGGTTTTTTTTTGTAACCGATCCTTCACCCCCGCCGACTCCATAATCATGATTGAAGAACTCACATCTCAGACCAAAAACATTTTTACCAAGGAGCCGTCCATGGAAGAGACTCGCGACGATACGTCATATATGAGGAAGATACTCCGGTCGGTGGGACCGGGAAGGGGACTGAAGAAGAGGACGATATGGCTCGCCTCGGCCGCCGCCGCGATCCTTCTCGCGGGGGCGGTGGTTCTCTACGCGTCCAGCGGAAAGTCTGAGGCCCGCTACAAGACCGCGGAGGTGAAGAGGGGCGACCTTACAGTCACCGTCACGGCTACGGGTACGCTTGAACCACTGGAGCAGGTCGAAGTGGGCACGGAAGTCTCGGGGACTATCAAGACGGTTCTCGTGGATTACAACGACAAGGTAAAAGAAGGGCAGGTCCTCGCGAAGTTGGATACCACCAAGCTCGAAGCCCAGGTCCTGCAGTCGGAGGCGAGCCTGAGATATGCCAAGGCGAAGCTTCTCGAGACGCAGGCCACCGTGGCCGAGACCCAGAGCAAGCTGAATCGTTTCAAGGAGAGCCTTGAGCTCAGTGGTGGAAAGGTTCCCTCCCGGGCCGAATATGATGCCGCCGACGCCGCGCTGAAACGGGCGAAGGCCCAGGAAGGGACGGCGCGGGCCGAGATCGCCAAGGCTGAGGCGACGCTCAAGGCCAACAGGTCTGATCTCAACAAGGGGACGATACGCGCGCCCATAAACGGGATCGTCCTCGAGCGGAAGGTAGAGCCCGGGCAGACTGTCGCCGCGTCCCTCCAGACCCCGGTTCTCTTCAAGATCGCCGAGGACCTGAAGCAGATGGAGTTGAAGATCTTCGTCGATGAGGCCGATGTGGGACAGGTTCAGGAAGGCCAGACGGCGATATTTACCGTTGACGCCTTCCCGGAGAAGAAATTCCCCGCCCGCGTCAGGGAGGCCCGTTTCGCCGCGAAGACGGAGAACAACGTGGTGACCTACGAGACGGTCCTCGAGGTGGATAATTCCGCCATGGTGCTCCGCCCGGGCATGACGGCGACGGCCTTTATCACGGTGAACAGCGTCTCCGATGCTATCCTGGTTCCCAACGCTGCCCTGAGGTTCACTCCGCCGCAGGACAAAACACAGAAGGAGAATTCCGGAGGCAGCAAGCTCTTGACGAGTCTCTTGAGCAGAAGGCCCCCGGGCACGGACAATCGCCAGGCGCCCAAACAGGTCAGCAGCAACGTGGTGTGGAAGGTCGAGGGCGAAAAGATCGTACGCGTGACGGTGAAACCCGGCGCGACGGACGGGGTGATGACGCAGATCGTCGGGGATAACCTGACCTCGGGTTCGCTTGTGGCGACGGATATCGTGAGGACAAAGAAATGAAGGAAGAAGGGTATCGGATAGAACAACAGGAACAGGGACAACCCCTTATCGAACTCCGGGAGATAACGAAGGTGTACGGCAAGGGTCAGGCGGAATTGCACGCCCTGCGGGGGATAGACCTCTCGGTCTATGAGGGAGATTTCGTGGCGGTAATGGGTCCGAGCGGGTGCGGGAAGTCGACATGCATGAACGTGCTCGGCTGTCTCGATACCCCCACATCGGGACGCTATCTCTTCAAGGGGGTGGATATAGCGGACCTGTCACGGAATCAGAGAGCTCTGCTGAGACGGCATTATCTGGGTTTTGTCTTCCAGGGATTCAATCTGCTGAGCCGGACATCAGCGTTGGAGAATGTCGAACTGCCCCTCTTGTACCGGGGCATTCCCCACACCCACAGGCGCGATGTCGCCCGTGAGGCACTCAACGCCGTGGGTCTTTCCGGGTGGGAGCACCACACGCCGGCGGAACTCTCCGGAGGACAGCAGCAGCGCGTGGCCATAGCGCGGGCAATAGCTACCTCACCCGCCGTGCTTCTCGCGGACGAACCGACAGGCAATCTCGATTCCATCCGCAGTTTGGAGATCATGGAGCTTCTCTCGTCTCTCAACAAGGACAGGGGCATCACCGTCCTGATGGTGACCCACGAGCCGGACATGGCGCAGTACGCCAGCCGCACGGTGCGGTTCCGTGACGGGCTCATCGCGTCCGACAGCCGCGGCAGCGAGGTGACGCAATGATCTGGAACGCCTTCCTTCTGGCCCTGAGGGCCATCCGACGCAACAAGATGCGGTCATTCCTGACCATTCTCGGCATCGTCATCGGTGTGGGTGCCGTCATTACCCTCGTCACAGTGGGGGGCGGGGCAACGGCGAAGGTGACCGAGGATATCGCGAAGCTGGGGAGCAATCTCCTCATGGTGACACCCGGCCAGATGCGGCACGGCGGGGGAGCTTCGGGAAGCGCGAAGTCCTTCGAGATCGACGATGTTAAGGCGATCGCCCGTGACGTCAATTCCCTTGCCGGTGTCACCCCCACATCCTCCTCTTCGGCAACGGTCGTTTTCGGTGCGAAGAACTGGTCGACTCAGGCCACGGGTACGGATTCCGCGTTCTTCAAGGTGAAGGACTGGAGGGTTGAGGAGGGGAGGGAGTTCACAGACCAGGAGGTCCGGTCGGGGACCGCTGTGTGCATCCTTGGCGCCACCGTCAGAAAGGAACTCTTCGGTGAGCTGGAACCGTTGGAGCACAGGATACGCGTCAAGGGTGTTTCCTTCGAGGTGATCGGGGTGCTTACGGCCAAGGGCCAGTCAGCGACGGGCCGGGATCAGGACGATCTCATCGTCATGCCCCTTCGTGCCTTCCAGCGGCGCATCTCGGGAAGCGATAACGTCGGCCTCATACAGGTTTCGGTGGAAGACGGCGCGTCGACGGACAAAGCTCAGCAGGACATCGAGGCCCTCCTCAGGGAGCGCCGGCGCATTTCCACCCTCAAGCCCAACGACTTCCAGATAAGGGACATGAAGGAGATTGCCAGCACGATGCTCGCCACGACAGAGCTTCTTACGACCCTTCTCGGTGCGGTGGCGGCGGTCAGTCTTCTCGTGGGAGGCATCGGGATCATGAACATCATGCTGGTGTCCGTGACGGAACGGACCCGGGAGATCGGGACGCGGCTCGCCATCGGCGCGCTGGAACGCGAGGTCCTTCTGCAGTTCCTCGTCGAGGCGATGGTCCTTTCAGCGTTCGGGGGTCTCTTCGGCATTATCCTCGCACTCATCGGCTCGGCATTTCTCACTCGCGTCCTCGAGGTTCCCTTTGTCATCAACGGGTGGATCGTCTTCATCGCCTTCATCTTTTCGGCGGCGGTGGGCCTGATGTTCGGCTATTTCCCCGCCCGGAAGGCTGCGAGCCTGGATCCGATAGAGGCGTTGAGACACGAATAGGAGAGGGGCCATGACGAGAACGATCAAGGAGACACAAACCATGGACGTGACAGGAAAGATCATGAGATACGCGGGGCTTTTCATTGCCGTCATCATCTTGACAGGTTGTGTGACAGTTGGGCCCGATTATGTCAAGCCCGACATGAAGGCACCGGAGAAATGGAACTCCTCCCAGTCGACAGAGGTCGGCAAGGCGGACGCCACAAGGGATACCCTGGCGTCCTGGTGGGCCAACCTCGAGGACCCCACGCTGGTGGCGCTCATAGATACCGCCTTCAAGAACAACAAGGACTTGAAACAAGCGGCGTCCCGGATACGTGAGGCGAGGGCCCAGCGGGGGGTTACGGAGGCGAGGCTGTGGCCGTCCGTCGATGCCTCCGGTTCCTATACGCGTAGCCGGACCGAGAACAACTCCGAGACGGGCGCGACGAGAGAACTCTTTGCCGCCGGCCTCGACGCGGGATGGGAGATCGACCTTTTCGGCGGTTTAAGAAGGGCCACCGAGGCGTCGCAGGCCTCCTACGAGGCGTCGCAGGAAGATTACCTGTCCGTGTACGTGAGCCTTGCCGCGGAGGTCGCCCTCAACTACATTGACGTCCGGACCCTCCAGGAGAGGTCGGCCATCACGGCAGAGAACCTGAAGCTCCAGACGGAGACCTGGGAGCTCACGACCCATCGCCTCAAGGCGGGCCTCGTGACGCAGTTCGACGTTGACCGGGCGAAGACCAACATGGAAGAGACGCGCGCGGCCATCCCGACACTGGCTACCCGCCTTGCCGCCGCGAAGAACAGGCTCTCCACCCTCATGGGAGAATATCCCGGTTATGTAGACGCGAAGCTTGCCGGGCCTAAAGACCTTCCACTCACCCCCGTTGAGATCGCCCTCGGGGTCCCCGCGGAGACGCTGCGCCGCCGTCCTGACGTGCGCGGTGCAGAAAGGGAGCTGGCGGCCCAGACGGCGAAAGTGGGTGTCGCGACGGCCGAGCTCTATCCCAAGCTGAGCCTCATGGGTTCCATAGGCATCGACGCCACCAGCTTTGCAGGCCTTTTCTCGGCCAACAACCGCGGCTTCGGCATCGGCCCCCGGTTCAGCTGGAACATCTTCAACGCCGGCGCCGTGCGCAGCAACATCGAGATCCAGAGCGCCCGGCAGGAGCAAGCCCTCCTGGAATACGAGAAGACAATACTTACGGCCCTCGAGGAGGCGGAGAACGCCATAACCGCCTATGTCAACGAGCAGCAACGGGCCCGGTCACTCACGGATGCCATGACCTCCGCCACGGATTCCACGAAGCTGGCCCTCGCCCAGTACCAGTCGGGCCTCATCGACTTTCAGGCCGTCCTCGACGCCCAGAGGACATACCTCTCGGTACGGGACAACCTGGCAACAAGCAAAGGCACGGTGGTGGCCAACCTCGTAAGGCTCTACAAGGCCCTCGGCGGCGGCTGGACCCCCGACACACCCCAGCCCGAAGCCGCGCAGACGACGAAGGAAAAGGGGTGACGAGAAAACGAAAGGCGAAAGACGTATCTCTCGCCCGCTTCGCTTGAGTTCGCAGAGATCGCAAAGAGAGACGGAAAGATATCTCACGCCCGTTCGTCGCTTGCGTTCCTCTCTCAAGCCCGCAGAGGACGCAGAGAGAGGAAAAAAGAGAGAAAAGATTGCTGCCGGATTTCGGAGCCTCCCAAAATCCGGCAGCCTTCTCGTCCCACCGTTCCGGCGGGAGAGAAAGAGTTTAACAACCTCTCCTCCCTCATCCCCCCTGTAGTCATAGGTCCTATAGGTCCTATACCCCATGCTGCATGTCCTATACTCCCTGCTCCAACCCCCACGCCACCTCGCCCCCAGACTCCCATCCCCTCCCCATCACTCCCACCTGAAACCAAGTCTCTTCTTCCCTCCCGCGAAGCGGGATGTAAAGCCGGCCGGATTTTGGGAGGCTCCGAAATCCGGCCGAATCTTTTCTCTGTGCCCTCTGCGGACTCAAGCGAAGCGGGCGAGAGGCCAGTCTTTTATTCTTTCGTCTGCCCTGCCTTTCTGCATATAATATGCTGTTTCGAGGACGAATCCGGGTTTTTCCTCATTTTGGTCTCTGATATACAATTTTAAATAAATCCTGTGTTGACTTAAATACATCATCTTAAGTAAAATGTCAGGTATAAGTGTAATGTATTTGAAAACATTACATAAAAAGGAGGTAACTCCAGCAGTTTTCTTCTGGGATGCGGTGGTTGTAAGATATTGGGGGCTGATACTGGATCGTTAGTAATTTCGAGACCTTGGCGTTGTGCTGATGGCACATCCTCATCAAGACAAGGCGTTGCAGGGACGCTGAAAGAGTATCCTCCAGACCCCCACCTCTCGTAAAGATCGACATAATACCGCCTCATCACAGAGAACAGATCATCATCATCCGGCACCATGGCCGGCTATTTGCAGAAGTTCTACCGGACATCGATGAAGATGATATGCCCCCCATCCATCGCGAACACCAGCGTCAATGGCGGTAGCCTGCCGCAAAACAGCGTGTAGCAAGGAAAAAACGACTATCCTTACCCCGACCATCACATGTTTGACGTCAAGGGTCTTACTTGATCAGAGGAGATCTTCTTGATTCCTGAGGCCTGAAACTTGAAACGTGAAACCATCTTTCCCAAGGAGCCCCTATGTCCCAAACACTCATAAAGAAGATCGCTGACCGGTCAGCCAGGATCGGTGTTATCGGACTTGGGTACGTCGGCCTGCCGCTGGTGATCGAATTCTTCAAGAGCGGGTTCAGCGTCACCGGATTCGACGTCGACAAAAAGAAAGTGGAAGCGCTTCGCAAGGGCCAGGGATACATCCAGCATGTGGATATCTCCCCTATCATCAGTGGGCTGCAGGGAAATGGGAAGGCGAAGAAAGCCGCCAAACAGCCCAGCACAAGGAAAGGCTCGTTTGTCCCGACGAACGACTTCTCCCGTCTCAAGGATATGGACTGCATCATCATCTGCGTTCCAACGCCACTCACGAAGTACAGGGAACCGGACCTTTCCTATGTCATGGATACGACACGGACCATCGCCCGTTATCTGACAAAGGGCCAGCTCATCGTTCTCGAGTCTACGACCTACCCGGGTACCACAGACCAGGATATGCGAACCCTTCTGGAAACCACCGGTCTCAGGGCGGGCAAGGATTTCTTCCTTGCCTTCTCGCCAGAACGGGAAGACCCCAACAACAAGGACTACCGGACAGGGACCATCCCAAAGGTGGTGGGCGGATACACAAAGAAGTGCCTGAAGGCGGCGGTGGCCCTTTACGATACGATCGTCATCAAAACGGTCCCCGTCTCCTCGACGCGCGTCGCCGAGGCGACAAAGCTCATCGAGAACATCTACCGCAGCGTCAACATAGCCCTCGTCAACGAACTCAAAGTCCTTTTCGACAAGATGGACATAGACATCTGGGAAGCCATAGATGCCGCAAAGACAAAACCGTTCGGCTTCCAGGCCTTCTACCCAGGCCCCGGCCTCGGCGGCCACTGCATCCCCATAGACCCCTTCTACCTCACCTGGAAAGCGAGGGAATATGGTCTTTCCACACGCTTCATAGAACTCGCCGGCGAGATCAACACGGCAATGCCGGACTATGTTATCTCCAAGGTCATAGCAGCGCTCAACGATGCAGGAAAACATGTAAAGGGCGCCAGAATTCTCATTCTTGGTCTGTCCTACAAGGCCAATGTTGACGACGACAGAGAATCTCCCACCTACCGCCTGATGGAAGAACTGGAAGACATGGGAGCAAAGGTTTCGTATAACGATCCTCACATTCCCGAGATCAAGCCTTCGCGGGAGTTCTCTAAGTTTGCGGGTAGAAAATCAAAGAATATAACAACCAACTACGATCTCCTGCTTGTAGCCACGGCCCATAATGAGTACATGGAGATCGACCCAGAGTCTATCGGTGTTCCCATTGTTGACACTAGGAATTTGATAAAGAAGAAGAGTACGCTGGTTTACAGGGCGTAGGCGAGGAATACCGCCTGGAGTCGAGAGGTTCTTATGACCATCAATTACTATGAATTTGTTCAGAATGTGTTATCGGATGCGCCAAAGAGACATCTCATCACCGGTGTCGCCGGATTCATAGGTTCACATCTGCTGGAGAAACTCCTGAAGCTCAATCAGCAAGTAGTCGGGTTGGACAACTTCCTGACTGGCTTCCGGCATAATCTGGCGGAGGTGAGATCTTTGGTATCAGAGAAGCAATGGGGCAACTTCACCTTCGTGGAAGGCGATATAAGAGATTTGGAAACCTGCAGGAGAGCCTGCAAAGGCGTGGATTATGTTATGCACGAAGCAGCACTGGGTTCGGTACCTCGGTCCATCGAAGATCCGGTAGCAACGAATGAGCACAACCTGACGGGATTCTTGAATGTTATCCTTGCCGCAAAAGATGAAGGGGTGAAACGGTTTGTCTACGCAACATCAAGCTCAGTATATGGTGACCACCCGGATTTGCCGAAGGTGGAAGACAAGATCGGTTGTCCCCTGTCGCCATATGCCGTGACTAAACAGGCGGACGAAGCATATGCCGGGGTATTCTCTCGTGTCTATGGTCTTGAATGTATCGGCTTGCGGTATTTTAACGTCTTCGGTCCGAGACAAGATCCAAATGGGCCCTACGCTGCGGTGATACCAAAATGGTTTGCAGGATTGTCGAAGGGCGAAGACGTTTTTATCAACGGCGATGGAGAGACAAGCAGGGATTTTTGTTTTGTTGAGAACGTCGTGCAGGCAAATCTATTATCGGTTTGTACCAATGATAGTGGGGCCGTGAACCAGACTTACAACATAGCATTTGGCGACCGAACAACCCTGAACCAGCTTTTCGAGCTGATTCGTAACACAGTTGCGCAATACCATCCTGTCGCCCAAGATGTAAAGCCCGTCTACAGAGACTTCCGCGCGGGGGACATTCATCATTCTCTGGCCGATACGGGGAAAGCCAAGAGGCTCTTGAATTATGATCCACAATATTCCGTGAAAGATGGTATGGAAAAAGCAGGGGTTTGGTATGCCAACGCTCGTCCTTAACTAAGATTTTGCCCCCCTCTTTGTTGGACATTCTGTTGGGAACCCCACGAACGCGACTAAACCCCCGGATTAAGAGTATTAGTTGATACAGCACGCATATCCAAGAACGAATCCGTTGCCTAAGAAGAAAGCCCGGGTTGCATTGATGTGCTTTGGCATCTGCTGGATTGTGTTTGCCTCCTTAACAACACCAGGCCTTGCCCAAGAGGCATTCAAGAGACATCTGATAGTGTATGGTAACTCCACCCTTTTGGAACAATACCCGAATGAAATAGCAAGAGATTACAGTCTCATAATCACTGAATGGTGGAAAGCGAAATCGGTTCAAAATCTGAAGAGATTGAACCGAAACATGAAAGTTGTCTTCTACAGGGACCTAAATGGGGTACTGGAATCTTATGATGATTGGCAGAAGCTCAACCAGAATCAAGATTGGTTTGTCAGAGATAAGACTACCAATAAGCGTCTTGTGCATAAAATCTTCGGCTGGTACTTGATGGATATAACAAGTCGCGCTTTCCGTGAACATCTCAGGCAATACATCGTGAAAAAACTCAGTGCAAACCCGGTGTTCGACGGGGTATTTCTTGATGATGTACTTAAAGAGATCAAGCCGCTGAGTTTTGTGGTTGAAGGGGGAAAGACCTCCGCGGTACTGGACGCCAATTATATCCAGAGATACCGGGACTCAGTGGTTTTGTTCTTGAAAACAATCAAGTCATCTCTCCGCAACAAACTGGTTATCATCAATACTAACGATTCTTCGGAATTCGTCAAATACTCCGACGGTATAATGCTGGAAGGATTCGTCCACGGTTCATGGCAGGGTAGCGAGCATTACGAGAGTACCGTTGATTGGCTAACTAGCATGCGAAGACTGAAGTCTCTTGTAGCAACAAACAAACTAATCCTTGTTCACTCTGGGTCACGAGGTGCAGGCAGTTCATTACGAGACCAATTTATGTTTTGCTTTGCCAGCTTTCTATTGGTGTGCAATCAGAACACGTACTTCTATTTCGAAGGACCTTCCAGAAAGAAGCAATTGCCAGAGTATAAGGAATACGTGGCACAATATGGAAGTGCAAGAGATCAATCTGTTATTGATCTTGATCATGTTACGTTACCCCTAGAGTCTTTGGCGAATCTTTCCCAGTGGTCGAAACAAGGGAATGGTAAGATTGCAGAAATCGCTTCAGAGACAAAGAGAACCATCAAATTTGTCAGCGATGAACCTAGCGGGTGTTATCTATCAAAATGCTTGGACGTCCAGAATCTCTTTGGTATCAGAATTACAGTTCAGGCTAAAGGATTAAATATCGTGTCCGGCGATACCGACTGGAAAAGGTTTGTTCTTCTTGGAAGGTTCCTTAACGAAAGAAAGGAGGTTATTAGGTCCGGTGCCGATTTGGTTTTTGATAGCGGTACTTACGATTGGAGGACTTACAGCGTTGACTTTGAGTTGCCACATCGTAGCGGATATTATTGTGTCACAACTCTAGGTTTCTCCCCCTCCGCTCGAGGAATTGCATGGCTCCGTAATTTCAGGATAGACGGTATCAACCCCAAGAATCTGGGTTTCAAGAGAGAATTCAAGAATGCTACTGTACGTATAAATGTGTCTAGTCAACCTGATTCTTGGTTGCACCCGAAGGCAGCTTCCATTGTTATGAGATGAAAGTGACGGGTAGCTTTTCCCTGAATTCTCAGAAGCCAGTAGACATCAAGAACCAACGCATGCACCTATGAGCAGTCTGTCAAAGAAAGTTTTTTCCGACAATTTAGTGGTGATGACCGGTGAGGTCATTCTTCGAGTCTTCTATTTTGCTTTCTTCATTGTTTATGTAAGGCTCCTCAGTCCGTTTGAACTATCAGTACTGCCCATCTTTGCCATGATTGCTGCTGTAGTAGCTACTGTTTCCAATCTTGGCCTTCCTGTTTCGGTTGTGCGGGAAGTCCCAAGACTCATCGATGACGACAGAGAGATAGCACTGTCTTTGATCCAGTCAAGCACTGCTTTGTCGGTACTTGTAGCTCTGTTCTTTTCTATTCTCGCCTATGTGCTTGCTCCAATCATAGCCGGTGTTGTCCTCAAGAGTTGGGAATCCGCCTACATTATCCAATGGATGTCGGTCGGTTTCTTTTTGTACGCGGTGGACGTTGCACTGTCGTACAACATGAGGGCCTTGTCTCAATTCCACGGCCTGACCGTCAAGAATACTGTCTTGGGAATCTCAGAAAGACTGCTGGGTATTGCTTTCTACCTGATATGGGGCATCAAAGGTCTAGTAATGGGATTCAATGTAAGTCTGATTCTGGGCGTTTCGTTATCCCTGTACTTCTTGAGAGGAGTGCTGTTCAAGAGGGTTAAGAAGCATTCTAGGACAAACCTTGTGAAGTTCTCGTTTCCATACTACATAGAAGGATTCTTGACTTTTCTCCAAGGTCAAGCTGATCAGGTGATAGTTGCTACATTCTTCAGCCCGCTGGTCTTGGCGAAGTACTATGTTGCAAAGCGTTTGTCTGATAGCGTAGAGCTTTTCAAAGAATCGCTTGATCAGACTCTGACGCCGGCCCTATCTAAACTGAGCAACTTAGGAAAGAGCGGCATGGAGGACGGATTGAGAAAAGCAGTGACAATTATTTCGTTTTTTGCTGTTCCTTTATGCCTGCTGGCTTCGAGCTGCAGCTATGCCTTTCTCTTTCTTGCAGGTAAAGGCAGCTATCTTGACGCAACAGGTATTGCAGTTCTCCTCTGCGTATCGGCCGTTTTTCTCTTTTTCATCGTACCGGTAACAAGATGCATCTTTGTCCTAGCCAAACCGGTTGAAAAGCTTAAACTGACCGCAGTGCAGAGTATCTGCTTTGTCGGATTTCTTATTCTCTTCGTATCAGCTCTGGACATAGTAGGAGCTGCCCTTGGAAGGCTGGCGTATGTATCGCTGAGCCTAGTCTATGCATTATTCGTTCTCAAGAGAATCATCAGGGTGAGACTGGACCTGGGAACAATAGGAAAATCAATTCTTGCTTCTTTGGCCATGGCGCTGTTTGTTGCGTCGGCTCAACTGGTATATTTCAGTATTTACCTTGTTCCTGTTTATATTCTGGGAGGCTGCATCCTATGGATATTTACTAGCTTGGTTCTTTTGAAGAAGAGTGAAATTCAGACCATTGTCTCTGTACTGCCAAAGAGCAAGACGATTCTTGGTTTTGTCAGTAGATTTGGGAACTAGCGTGAAGATTGCCATTCGAGATGACGATGTATCCTTCGTAACCAAACCGGAAGAATTGGAGGATGCATATGGCGAGGTGTGGAAAGCGGTTCCAATCTCGCTTGCGATTATCCCATTTGTCAAAGGTTCTCAGGAGAAGGCCTTTCTTCCGGTCGGAGATAACCAAGCGCTGTTGGTCTATCTGCAGGATAAGTTGGCAAGAGGTCAATTGGATATCATGTTGCATGGTTACAGTCATGAAGACTATTCCGATGGGTATGAATTCGAAAGCGGTGGTGATTTGTCCCGCAAGGTCAAGGTGGGAAGAGAGTATCTGGAAACGCTGTTTGGTAAACCTGTTAGAGTGTTTGTTCCTCCGCACAATGCGCTTTCAAAGACGGGGATTGAGGCTGTTGAGGCAATGGAAATGGATATTCTTGGATCAATACCACTAAAACCGACCAAAAGGGGTCTAAGCTTGACCACGTTGAGCTACATCTTCAGGAAGAAGATCTACTCACTGCGAAATCAGAGGATTGGCAGGCTGTCGTATGTCTATCCTTACATGATGAAGTTTCCCAAGCACAACGAGTTGGGATGCTTCCCTTTAGTTCCCTCTATCTTGTTCAATGACCTCAAGATAGCTTTTGATGTCGTATCGAAGCGTTATGATCGGTTTTGTCTCAACACGCATTACCGAGAGTTGAATTCGAAGAAAAGCCTTAAGGAAGTACTGGGTCAATTTGTCAGTTACGTCAGCGAAGATGCCAATAACAGCTTCTGTCCGGCTACCGAGTTGTTTGACTCTGAGTTCTGCTAGGAACAGCTGGCGATAGAATCACAGACTCTGACGGTCGAAGATGAGAATTGTATTCGTCAATAGAGTAATAGGAATGTTTCGCGGCGGTGGCGAAACGTATGATCTCAATATAGCTAGAGGATTATCTAGCTTAGGCCATGACGTGGTATTCGTTACTGGACGACCGCTCATGGCATCGTGCAATCATCCGGTGACCGAATTCAAGACCCATTATTGTAGGTCACCATATATTCGGGATCTTATCACGCTGGTTCCCGTGAAGGGCATTGGAAGAGTGTATCTGTTTGATCTCATGTTGTTTGGCATTGCCGCCTATCGCTTCATCAAGAGGAATGCTGGATCGATAGATGCTTTGTATGCTCAAGCTGATCCTGTCCTAGCATACAGAGTTCACAGAACCTTAGGAATACCGACCGTAGTAAGATTTCCTGGTCCACCGGATAGGTCTCTTATCGAGTATATCGAAAAGAACAGCGCCGTTGTTGCCAGCGGAGACAGCCTCCCAAAGATAAAGAAAATGACAGGGAAAGAAATAATCGATATACCCCCAGGTGTTGATGTGTGTGAATTCCGAAGAACACCGAATGATTTGAGGTCGAGGTTTGGAATCGGCGATAGCCAAACGGTTTTCTTGTTTGTTGGAAGATTTGTTCCCGTAAAGAATCTTTTGTTTCTTGTTGATGCATTTCATATGGCTTCCAAAGTGAACGAAGACATCAGATTGATTCTGGTAGGCGAAGGCGCCGATTACAAGAAGGTATCTTTGAGAGCTGACACGTTAGAGCTAAGAGACAAGTTATTCTTCACCGGTCATGTTGACCATGCAGAACTGTCGCAGTATTACTCGGCGGCTGATGCTCTGGTATTACCATCAAAGTATGAGAGTTTCTCGATAGTCACCTTGGAGGCCATGAGTTGCGAACTCCCCGTGATAGCATCAAATCGGGGATACCTCCCTCAGCTAATTCAAGAAGGGTCCAATGGGTTTCTGATGGATCCGGAAGATGTTTCAAGCTTGAGTACTGCTTTGTTGAGACTAGCCGAGAATCCACAGTTACGGTTGTCAATGGGGAGAAGAAATAGACTCATCGCAGAAAAGGATTTTACCTGGTCATCCCGTGCAACGAAGTATCAGGAATTGTTCTTGGGTATAAAGCAAGACAAAAACGGTACTGCTGATTGAGGCCCTTGTGTGATGGGAGAGTTATGAAGATTAAAGTTGCGCACGTAATCTGGGATTTGGCTTCCACCGGAGGAGCTGAAAAACTGTTCGTACATTTTGCACGAAATCTGGACCGCCGGGTGTTCGATGTTTCTTTCATCTCCCTAATTAAGGAAGGCGAGATCGGCGAGAAGCTGAAGGGTCTTGGATTTCCCGTTTATGCTCTGGATATCCGGCCGGCTAAAGCTTGGAACCCTATGTTTGCAGTCAGGTTATTTCAACAATTCAAAAGATTGGATCTAGACGTGGTCCATGTTCACTTAAATTATGCCGGAATACTTGCGGCAAGGATGGCTAGAGTACCTGCATTGGTCAATCATATTCACAACATCTATCCCAACAAGAGCAGGACTAAGATAGCTATTGAGAGGGTTCTATTTGGATTGGCGGATCTGTCAATTGCAGTTTCGTCCAATGCCAAGGAATTCACGCTGAAACAGCTAAGAAAACCCACCTTGGCGATTGAGGTTGTGAGAAATGGAATAGATATGTCAGTTTTGGATGTCAACAAGACCAAAACGGCCGTCATTGAAGATCTGGGTTTGGGGCAGGACGAGCAGATCATATTGACGGTTGGTTCATTGACGGAACAGAAGGGCCAATCACACTTGATCTCTGCCTTTGCCGAGTTAGTGCCTGCATTTCCAAAAGTGCGCCTTGTCATAGTCGGTGAAGGACCCCTGAGAGGCGCTTTAGAGAGACAGATTGAAGACCTGAAAATGGAAGAGCACATATTACTGACCGGATTGCGGAACGATGTTCCTGACATCTTGAATTCTGCATCTATTTTTGTGATGCCTTCGCTTTGGGAAGGAATTCCCATTGCCCTTCTGGAAGCCATGTATTTCCGACTACCATGCATTGTTACAAGAGTCGGTGGAGTTGAAGAAATAATTAAGGACGGTGTGGATGGGGTTCTTGTTGCAGCGGCAGATGAACCAGCGCTCACTCGCAAAATAGAGAGCCTGCTCAAGGATAAACCGCTCTGTGATTCTTTGGGAGAGAGAGCGCGTGGGAAAGTCAGAGACTCTTTCACGATTGGCAGAACGATGAGAGAAATTGAACGAATTTACTTGGCGCTTATGGAAAAGAAGAAAGCCCAAAGGCGCTCTCAGCTGTAGTGAAGTATTGGAATGGTGATGACGCCTAACAGGTTCAGCAAGACGTCATTGAAACGATGGTGACTGCACTGGATGAGGCTTCATCAGGATTTCACGGGCATCATTGAGGGTATGTGATCGTTGGATTTGCCAAGCTTCATAATATCGATTGTAATTGTCTATCAATTCGCTCTTTTCATCGCTAAGCCCAGAGCGGGAATCAACTTCATTTGTTTTGTGATCGGTCTCACCCCGCTTCTCACTTTGGTGAAGACTTTTTCCATCGGCGGATTTGCTTTCAATTATGCCGGAATATGGTACATTTCTCTGGGTATTGCGGCGTGCTTATCTGTACTGAGGTATCTGAGAAAGGTTGCCCGCAATCCAAACTTCAAGAAAGTCATTTTTCTTATCCTGTTCTTTCTTGTTCTTATAGTTCACAGCAAAGCGCCGGGTTATGCGATTCGTTATTGGACGCACCTGCTTGTCGACCTTTCGTTCTATCTCTTGGTTTCGGGTATACTGATATCGAAAGAGGATATTTCAAGGGTCTTCAAGTGGATAGCTCTGTCAGGCATAATACCAGCTGCTTTTGCCATACACGGTTTTGTCTTCAAGACGAACATTTATGCGCTGCCCCCCGGGGTTGTTCCTGGTTCAATTTTTAGGGCGAGCGGGACATTCTTGAATACCTCTGATCTGGCTATCTACATGGCGTTCATAATACCTGTTCAGTTCTTACCAATCGTTGTGAAGAGATACACTGCGGTGAGAACCGGTATGTTAGTCCTGTACCTAGCCTGTTCAATGTCATTTGCCTCTTTGATTCTTTCGTTCACAAGAGCTCCCTTTGTAATTCTGGTCCTAACACTTGCACTGGTTTTAAGTTTTCAGGGTCTTTTGCCGAAGCTCAAGATGTTGTTTCTGGGTTTGCTGCTGGGAGGCTTGTTGGCTTTCATGATTCCATATAGTCTTTCCCAGATGGCGCGAATAGGAGAGGATACCGTTGCTTCGCGCCTCGCAAATTGGGATCTTGCCGTATCCAATATAAACTTTACAAGCCTGCTTATCGGCAAGGGTCTTGAGAGCTTCAGGGCGATGCGGACTGGTGGGCAGATCCATAATGACTATTTGAAATTGCTGCTAGAGACAGGGATATTTGGTTTGGCTTTCTATGTGGTAGTGATCTCGAAAGAGTTCTTTGGACAGATAAGGCTATTCTTCAGGCTGCGCAGGGATGTCTCCAGCACGGATTTCCTGTTCTCGTCGATTCTGATAGCGTGTTTTGTTGAGTATATCTTGCTGAGTTGTTTTGACCCGCTCTTCTGTGCAGGGCCTATTTCAACGGTGTTTTGGATAATTGCGGGCTGCAACCGGGCCTTCCTGAGGCTGTCTAGAGAGGAGTCGGTAACATCGATTCCAAAATGAAACTTTTGTTGCCAACGGGCTGAGAGTCAGATTGAATTTTCTTTCCTTGATACCGAGACATAATTCGGGAGGGTTTGGCAAGAGACTGTGCAGTCTTTATAGGATACTGGCTGAGAATGGCCATTCTCTGTACTATATATGCTCGGAGAAGTTGCCTGTCGAACATCAAAATATAATCCCAGTTATTCTAGACGTACCATGGCGGATGCGCAGAATGGGCCTGTTTTGGATTGCCTTTGTTCTGAAGTCCTTGTTCAAAGCCTATTCGTGTTTCAAGGGGCGGGATATTGAGACCGTTGTGACCTTTGCTCCTTTCCACACTGCGTTGTGTTGTATCGCTATAATGATGGGCCGCCTCCCTGCCGTGACTTATATTAGGGCCGACAATATGAAGCACAGTAGGAATTACATTAGAAACGGATTTTTCTATCTGACCGATTGGCTGGGAGTAAAGCTGAGCAGCAAGGTGTTCGTAGTAAGCAACGTGTTGAAACGTACCTACCAGAAACGATACGGAATACAAGATGGAAAGATAGGCGTTCAACCCAACAACATTGAAAACAGACGAAGCGTAAGCGATAGCGAGAGAGCAAACATACGCAAATCGATTGGGATAGAACCTAACGAATTCCTGATCATTAGCTCCGGAGTGTTCAATGAAGGAAAGAACTTCTCCTTCCTGATAGGAACCATGAAGCATCTGGCGGGGCAGAGAATTAAACTGGCGATTGTCGGTGATGAGCTTGCGCGGACCGGAGAAAGGAAACGGTTGCAGGAATTAGTGACGCAACTTGGTCTACAGAGTTTAGTCAAGTTTTGCGGATGGCAGGATGATCCTGCGAAGTTCGTCGCTTCTTCAGATTTGTACGTGCACCCGAGCAAGCATGAAGGCTCACCAAATGCCCTTCTCGAGGCGCTTGGTTCTCTAGTGCCGTGTCTCGGTTCAAAGATAGAGGAAATAGAGGAAGTGCTGGAGTATGACGAATTGCTTTTTCCGTTGGATAATGAAAATGTTCTGGCGCAAAAGGTCCTTAAGGCGGCACATGATCCTGCGTATTACAGCTATCTGAAGGAACTCTCTCTTATGCGATGTGAAAGATATTCTTTCAAATGGGGCGATGAACTGCTTAAGAATATCAGTAGCTTATGAAGGCGGTATGCGCATAGCCATAGTTGGTACAAAAGGCATCCCTGCAAAATGGGGTGGGATGGAGAAGTACGTTGAGGAAATAGGTAGCAGGCTAGTCCAGAAGGGGCATCAGGTGACCGTCTTCGGTTCGCGTTGGTATTGCAGGGATTATAAAGGTGATTATTACAGGGGAGTTCGTATAAGGCGGATGCCCACCATCCATTTGCAGGCAGTCGATGCTCTAACCAATGCTCTTATGGCAACCATATGCATAATGTTTTGCAGCTATGACATAGTTCATTTTCATGGGTACGCGTCGTACTATTTTATTCCGTTGCTCAAGAAACTTGGGAGAACTACTGTTCTGACTGCGCATGGAGTAGAATCGGGATGGAATAATCCAAAATATGGAGCGTTCGCGAGAAGGATTATCATTGGCGCCTTCAAAACAGGGGTTTGCCGGGCAGACCGGGTGACTACCGTTGCTGACCACTTGAGAAAGAAAATAGCAGTAGGTTTCGGAGTGGATGCGGAGGTGTGTTATAGCGGTATAACCCAAGAGAGCGTTCAACCTCCTCGGTTAATCAGAAAGAAATACGGTCTTTGTGGAAATGATTATCTGTTGTTCCTGGGGCGTATAGATCCGATAAAAAGAGTTGAATGGGTGCTGGACAGCAAAGACATTCTATTGAGTAATTTAAAGATAGTAATAGCTGGAGGCGCCCAAGACGAGGTATCCACCGCGTATCTCTTCAATTTGCAGCAGAAGTATTGCGGTGATTCACGGATTGTTTTTACCGGACCAGTTACTGGAGATGAAAAGTCAGAGTTGTTGTCCAATTGTTTAATGTTCGTCTCTGCATCTCAAGACGAAGGATTGCCGATTACTCTGTTGGAGGCTTGTTCATTTAGCAGGGCGGCAGTTGTCACCGATATTGAGGCCCATAGAGAAGTCATCACAGACGGGTTAAACGGTTTTCTGTTTCCGAAAGATGACAAGGAACGGTTTCTCAATGGATTAAAGCATACATCAGATATGCCGAGACAATCATTGGAGCGAATAGGTATGACGGCAAAGAAGACTGTGGGCACCCGATTCAACTGGGATCATACGGCAGATTCCTACGAGAGCTTGTATGCAGACCTTCTTGGCCTGCAGGATTAGGGGACTATTATGGGAAAGCATGAGCTGATGGGGCAAATTCCTCTGGAGGAGGAGTTTAGGGGTATGGGTGCAATCAAGTCGGTCGCAAGACGATTGTTGCATGCTGTTGCCCGGTATTTGCCAATGTTTCCCAGTTGGAGGGTAAAGCTTCACAGATTACGCGGTGTCAAAATTGGCAAAGGTGTTTTCATAGGCTCGGACGTTTTCATAGATAACACATATCCTGATAGTATTATCATAGAAGATTTTGTTACAATTATATCTAACTCGTTCATAATAGGACATTCATTTGTTCCCGTGCATCTAAGAAGGGTGTTGCAGACCGAAGACGGAGAAAAGAGAGGCGTCTGTCTTAGAAAGGGATGTTATCTTGGGGCACGCTCAATCATAATGCCAGGAGTTACGGTTGGAGAATGCTCTGTCATTGCATCGGGGTCGGTAGTGACGCATGATATTCCACCGTATTCTGTTGCAGTGGGTGCGCCTGCCAATGTGACGAGAACGTTTGATATGGAGGATGTAGATTGGTGATTAAACTGTCATTCTTATGTGGTCCTTGCGAAGACAGCGGAGTAGACTGTGCATAGAGGATTTAGTTTCACCAAGAACAGAGCCTATATTGCGATGATTCTGTTGTTCGCCTCCTTTTTATTCTACTACTTTTGGACTCTTCAAGCTCTTTTCCATATATGGTTGACCAACGATGATTACTCGTACGGTTTTCTAATTCCCTCGGTTTCCGCGTACCTCATTTATGAGCGAAGAAGGCTTATTGCCAAAACTGTGACGTCATCAAACTGGATTGGTTTCATTCCTTTCATGGTTTTCTTGCTGGTGGGTCTTTACGGAATTCTCGGTTCCAGCCCTTCTGCCGTTCAGCCTACCATTCCACTTGTCCTGCTTTCCACCGTCCTTCTCTGTTTCGGTTATGGAATGTTAAAGATTCTCCTTTTTCCATTAGCTTACTTAATCTTCATGGTTCCCTTGCCGACATTGATTCAGAGCCAGATTGGCTTGCCCTTGAAATTGTTGTCAACAGAATTCGGCGCGCTAATCTTGCACATGGTTGGTATCTCGGTATTCGTCGAAGGAAACATCATAGACCTTGGCATTACACAATTGCAGGTGGTTGACGCCTGTGCCGGTTTGCGCTTTCTCTTGCCATTGCTTGCATTGGGATCGATATTTGCCTATTTCTTCGAAAGATTCTGGTGGAAGCAGGCGGTTCTAGTCGTAGCCACGGTACCAATTGCAGTCGTTACTAACGGCATAAGGATCGCAATCACTGGAATTCTCTCATCTCGATACGGGTCAGAGATTGCGATGGGCTTCTTTCACAGCTTTTCTGGATGGATTGTATTTATCTTTGCATTCGTTCTGTTGTTCCTCTTCCATTTCTTTGTTCTGAAACGAATTCACTTTCAAGAGCACGCCGTGGCGGACAGTGTTGCATCTCCAATAGAAGAGAGCAACGGTGAGGAAAGGGATGTAGGTTTGCGCTGGAAACTCCTTCCGGTCATCGTCTGCTCTGTCAGCTTTGTCCTCCTTGGGACGATAGGCTATTCCACGGGGGCACTGCCTGCCATAAACATTAAAGGTGGCATGTCAAGTTTCCCGCTTACCATAGGCCAATGGCAGGGTAAGGAAGAGCCCATGGATTCGGAGATCATTCGTTTATCCGGAGCCCAGCAGGCAATGAATGTGGCCTACACAATGCGCGATAGAGGTACTGTCGATCTGTATATTGGTTATAGGAATTCCCCTTTTGTGGAAAGCGAGAATTTCTTTCACAGCCCTGAGGTGTGTTTGCCATCTGCAGGTTGGCGCGCAAATGAGCTTGGCACACATACTATAAGAAACATAGCGTTCTTTCGCAGTCTGACTGTTGCCAAAATGGTTATTGAAAAACCCGGGGATAGACAGCTGGTGTATTATTGGTTCCAGACGAAGAACCGGGTGTCGCACGGCGTCAACGTCAATCGCCTTCATCTCGCTGTTCACGCGATAAAGAGGGACAATACCTACGACCTGTTCATACGGCCGATAACAGTGATCTCTCCCAACGAAACATTGGATCATGCACAGGAAAGAATGGATAGTTTTGTGAGGGAAATGATGCCGGTTCTTCTCAAGTTTCTCAAAGACAACCAGTATGAGGGCAAGCCATGATCTACTGGGTTCGAGCTAGGCTTTGGGCTGAAAGGAATGATGAGGGACTTCATAGGAGTAAGGGTTTTTTGAGGACCTGAAGGTAGGGCAAGGCCCCTGCCAGCTTTCCGTCTCTTTTCATGAAGAATCTAAGACGATGTAAAGGCTGTGAGCTCAATAATCAAATGACCCGTTCGGGGCATCGATTTGTTTCTAGAAGCCGGCGTCACTATTGAAAATGATCCGCAAGCCAATCAAGCCATAGAAGACAAGGCTTCTAGCTCAATACTCAGAATCTAAAACTTAAGATTACTCCCTATGATCGTTTACCTATCGACCCTTTTGCTGACTCTCTTGGTCACCATCGTTCTCATCCCCGTTACCATTAAGGCGGCGGAGGTGATCGAGAAGTATGATATGCCGGGGAAGAGGAAGGTCCATGCTGTTCCCGTTCCGAGGACGGGCGGGATTGCCATGGCGGTTGCGGTGTTCAGTTCAATGTTGCTGTGGGCGCAGGAGAGTTCGATGCTCAGCGCCTATGTCATCGGGGCGGGCATCATTGTTGTATTTGGGCTTGTCGATGACTTTGTCGACCTGTCGTACCGCTACAAGTTTGCCGGCCAATTCCTTGCTGCCCTTGCCGTAGTATTGCTGGGGGATGTCCAGATCCGCAATCTGGGTGCCCTTTCCCCGGGTGTCGGCCCGCTGACTCCGTGGATCGGCATACCATTGACCATCATTGTCATTGTGGGTGTGACGAACGCGATCAATCTTGCTGACGGTCTCGATGGCCTGGCTGGCGGTATCTGTATCCTCAGTTTCTGCTGTACAGGGTATATTGCGTACCTTGGCGGTGACACTGTCATTGCTCTTCTCTCGGTTGCCCTTGTGGGTTCCGTATTCGGGTTTCTCAAGTACAACACGCACCCTGCTTCCGTTTTCATGGGGGATACGGGCAGCCAATTCCTCGGGTTCTCCCTGGTAGTTGCCACGATAGCATTGACACAGCGCGGCACGGGATTGAGCGCTGTTCTGCCCGTGATCATCTTCGGGTTTCCCGTTTTGGATACGGCCGTCGTTATGCTCGAGCGCATCGGTGCAGGTAAATCGCCCTTCAGGGCCGACAAGAACCACTTCCACCACAAGCTGATCCGCCTGGGCCTTTCTCACGCCGAGGCGGTGTTCATCATCTATCTTCTTCAGGCGCTCCTTGTCGTTTCCGCCTTTGTTTTCAGGTATTATTCCGATTGGGCGCTGTTGATTGGTTACGGCATTTTCGTAGATGTCGTTATCATAGGTTTTTTCGCTGCCGAGATCACCCGCTGGAAGATGAAACGCTTCACTTTCGTCGATAAGCACATCAAGGGCAAGCTGACGAAGATCAAGAAGAAGGGCGTATGGATCGTTTTCTCCTTTCAGGTGGTCGAGTATGGTATACCGACGCTTTTGTTCGCCACAACATTTATCCCCGTGAGCATCCCCAGGTACTTCTCCTACATTGCGGGGGCCCTGCTCTTCTTCACCATCGTCTGCATGTTCTGCAGAAAGAATTGGTTCAAGTGGGTTCTTATGGCAGACATTTACATAACAGTGCCCTTGATCGTTTTCTTCAGCACCGATCCCGTGCGCGGACTCGTGATGCAGCCCATGATGTGGGGTTACAACCTGACCTTCGTGGTGCTCACCTTCTTCGTCATCATGACCCTGAGATTGACGCGGCGCAGAAGCGGTTTCAAGGTGACGCCGATGGACTTCCTTATAGTATTCATAGCGGTAATCGCACCGTTCATATCGGGCATCTACGGCGAACACAGGAGACTGACCTACGTGGCCGCGAAGTCAGTGATGCTGTATTTCAGCTACGAGGTCCTGATCGGTGAACTGCGCGGGCAGTACAGGAGACTGACCATATTCACCGCCTGTTCGCTTGCAGTGATCATCATCAGGGGGTTTCTGTGAGAAACCCGTCGCAGACCATGAGAAACCCGTCGCAAGTTACATGTCGCAGGTCACAGGTTAAAGACTTCGAAAAATGATAAGGAGAATACGTTGACGTCTTTAGTTTGCGACGTGAGAAGGGCTGCGGAAGTGCGGCCTTGGATAGTGCCAGCCCCGGCGAGGGGTAGTTGGATGGGCAAAACGAGTGTGGGGCAGAGTTATAAAGATGCACTGTTCACGAAACGCGTATACAGGGCTCGTCATTCCGGCACAGGCCGGAATCCAAGAGACATTGCCCGCAATAGACCGAACGGCGGGGGAAGTCCTGCCAGTTCTGGTCCGAACCTTTTCGTCTTTCTATCGTACCCTTTCCGTCGCAAGAGGGTTTTTCCTGGTTCCCGGCCTTCGCCGGGATGACGGAGGAGGGAGTGGCCGGGATGACGGAAGGGATTCGGACTCCGGGAAGAGGTGATCCGCAGTCCTGTCAACCTGTGACTTGTGACATGCGACCTGCGACACTCCCATGGGAGGCAATACCATGCTTGGTATGAAGAAACTATTTATTGCGATAGCCATCATTGTGTTGGCGTTCACTGCTTGCAGCGGGCCTGAGGCTAAGAAGGCGAAGTTCCTTGAGAAGGGAAAGGCGCTGTATGAACAGGGTGAGTATGTGAAGGCGAGGCTGGAGTTCAAGAATGCTGTACAGATCGACCCTAAGTTCGTCGAGGCGTACTACATGCTTGGCATGGTAGCCCTGCAGACCAATGATCTCAGGGGAGCTTTTTCGCAGTTTTCAAGGGTTGTCGAGCTCGACCCGGGCCAGAAGGAGGCACACGTCGAGTTGGGAAAGATATATCTTGCAGCCCAGGCTATCGATAAGGCAACCGAAGAAGCAGACCTGGCGCTGAAAACGGACCCTAACTACCTGGGAGCGCTCATTCTCAAGGCCGCCATCATGATAGCGAAGAAGCAGGATGAAGCGGCGATATCGCACCTCAACAAACTTCTGCAAGACGGCGCAAAAGACAAAGACATCTTCCTTCTCCTGGCCGGTGTCCATATCCGTAAGGGTGCAACCGTCGAGGCGGAGGCGATCTTCAAGAAGGGGATAGAAGCAAACCCCAAATCCATCATCCTATACACCGCTCTTGGAGATCTCTATGTTAAGGGTAAGAAGATCGAAGATGCCCTTGCCATTGCGAACAAGGTTGTTGAGATAGAGTCAGGCCAGCCGCGGCACAAGCTGACCCTTGCTAATCTGTACTGGGAATCAGGCAGACAGGAGAAGGCGAGGGAAGTACTGAAAGGCCTCTTGTCCGCAGATTCCCGAAACGAGGATAGCTGGGTACAGGTTGCCAGATTCTATGTGTTAAAGAAGCAGTCCGATCAGGCGGAGGCTGTCCTGAAGGAGGGGATGAAGAAGATCCCCGAAGGCTTTGCCATTCGTTTTGCGCTGAGCGACCTTTATCTCTCGAAGGCTAGACAGGATGATGCCGTAGCGCTGCTCAAGGAGACAATCGGCCTCAGGAAGAACGAAAAGGATCAAAACATTGTGGAGGCCAGGAACCTTCTGGCAAGAGTGTATCTGGATCGACAGGAGATAGGGGAGGCCAGGAAGCTCGTCGAGGCGGTCCTGAAGGACAACCCCAAGAATGTGGAGGCGCACTACCTCAGGGGCGACATCTTCCTGACCCTGGGCGAGGGTACGAGAGCCATTTCCGAGTTCCGGACCGTTGTTACTGAGAGGCCGGACTTCATTCCCGCGTACGTCAAGCTGACTGAAGCTCATTTCATGGCCGGCGAGGTCAACCTTGCCGTCGACACCCTGCAGAACGCCCTGAATGCCCAGCCCAAGTCGAAAGAGGCCATACGGGCTCTGGGTAAACTCTACGTCCTGAAGGGAGATCTCAAGAAGGCGGAATCGTTCGTGGGCAAGGCGGCGCGGGATAACCCGGACGACCTCGACGCGAAGGCCGATCTGGGAGATCTTTATGTGGCCGTGCAGAAATATACCAGGGCCGAGGAAGTCTACGGGGAGATGAAGAAGAAGGAGCCGAGGAATCCCTATGGCTACGTGAAAACGGGAGACCTCATGGCTGCTCAGGGAAAGTGGGAACGCGCCGCAAAGGAGTATGAAGAGGCATACAGGCTCAACCCCTCTTCAACACGCCTTCTGGAGCTTGCCGTTCTTGCCCTGATGGAAACGAAGAATTACCAGACAGCCCTGTCCCTGTGCGAGAAGAAAATGCGCGAGAACCCGAAGGACGCCGTTGCTTACGATCTGGCGGGCCGGGTGTACGCGGTGCAGAGAGATGCAAGACGAGCGGAGGACTCTTTCGATAAGGCCGTATCCCTCCGGCCCTTCTGGCCGGTACCTTACACCAACCTTGCCCGGCTGTACGTGGCGCAGGGACGGACTGCCGAAGTCATCGCGAAATTTGAAAAGGCCGGGAAGACAAATGCCGGGAATATCGCTCCCCAAGTTGCACTGGCACAGATCTACGGGCAAAGCGGTGAATACCGGAAGGCTATTCCCCTTTACGAGAAGGTGTTGCAGAAGGAGCCGAACATGTGGGCAGCGGTCAACGACCTTGCCTATCTGTTGAGCGAATACGGCACTTCCAGGAAGGACCTTGACAGGGCGTTGAAACTTGCCATGCAGGCCCGCAAGCAAAGAGGCGAAGACCCGGCGGTCATCGACACCCTCGGATGGATCTATTTCAAAAAAGGCGACACTGATTCCGCCCTCACCTACGTCAAGAGCGCCTACGCAAAGAACCCGAAGAGCCCCGTCATCAACTACCACCTGGGGATGATCTACCACAAACTGGGAAACAAGACTGAGACAAGGGGACATCTGAGAAAAGCTTTGGAAAGCAAGGAAGACTTCCCAGGGAAGGAAGAGGCAAGAAAACTGCAGTTTTAGGTTTTAAGTGTTAAGTTCTAAGCAAAAGCAAAAGAATCAAATACCGTCTTAAGCGTTAATATAGGTGTGGGGTAGGCAAGTCTTTGGATTTCTTCTAACTTAACACCTAACACTTAAAACTGTCTTTGACTTTCATTCAAAGACATCGAAAGGAGATGATGGCTTGAAGAGCGTGTTTTTGATCCTGTGTATTGTTATGTTGTTGGGCGGTTGTGCCGGGAGGATGGCGGTTGTGCCACCGGAGGCGGTGAAGGCCCAATCGGAGAAGCCTGGCGATGATTACATTATAGGGTCGGGCGATGTGCTCGATATCTCCCTCTGGAAGGATGAGGCGATGACGAAGCAGGTCACGGTCCGTACTGATGGCAAGATAGTCTTTCCCCTCATCGGAGAGATAGCCGCCGCGGGCAGGTCGGTCGCCGAGGTCAAGCAGGAGATGGTGGAGAAGCTGAAGGAATATGTTCCCGAACCTGTGCTGACCGTCGACGTCAAACAGATCAACAGCATGATCGTCTATGTGACCGGTCGGGTGAACCATGCGGGCCGGTTTCCCGTGAATACCCCGGTAACCGTTCTCCAGGCCATATCCATGGCAGGTGGCCTCAACGCCTTCGCGAAGCGCAGCAAGATCAAAGTCTTCCGTCAGGAAAATGGCGAGACCGTGACCTTCCCCTTTGATTACGACGAAGTTGTAGACGGGGAGAACCTGCAGCAGAACATAGTCCTCAAGCGAGGAGATGTGGTGGTGGTTCCTTAGATGATTCACACATCGCGTATCAGGCGATGCGTGGTCGCAGGTTACAGGTCCCATGTCACAGGTCGAAAATGGCAGAGGATTCGTAAGTAACAGGCTGGAAGCTTTGGAATTAGGAATGATAAGAGACGGATTCCTATGTTTTGGACTTGGAACGTGTAACGTGCGACGGGTGAGTTGTGACATGCGACCGTTGCAGTTTCGGAGGCCAAGATAAGGTTTAGATCTGCGAGAATCCGGGTTTGTTTTCTTGTAGCCTTGCTTTGTCTGGTCTCCTTATCCGGCCTGAGCCGGGCTGATGAGGTCAAGCTGATACCGTCTGTCGCTATCAAGGAAGAGCATAACGACAACATACTCTACGCGTCGTCTGGAGCATACAGGGACTTCTACACCACCGTTTCTCCGGGGTTGGACTTTCTTGAGAAGACGGAGCGGTTGACAATAGACCTCTCCGGCCGCGCTGACAGGCGGGTCTATTCGAAATACAGCGAATTCAACGCGACGGACCAGTTCTACAACGGAAAAGGGGGTTATTCCTTGACGGAACGCCTGGGCATAACGGGAAAGGCTGCCTATTCGAAGGACTCCCGACCTGACCGTGATCTCGAGACGACCGGTTTGACCTATACCGGGGTCACCCGATACCGTCAGGCCTACGGCTTCGGTGTCAATTACCTGCTTTCCGAAATACTGCTTGGGACCTTTCAATATGACTATCTCAACGATACCTATGATGACCCCCGATACACCGACCTGGAAGCGCATTCATTCAACATGGGAGTTGTCCATGATCTCAGTTATTTCATGCAGAAGACGCAGGCGAGGATGAACGTGGGGTACGCGCGGTACAACATACCCAATTTCCGGGTGGACAACTACGAATGGACGGCAGGTGTCAACAGGGCGCTCGATGAAAGATGGAATCTCCTCGTGGACGCCGGCTTGCGCTACACTACGTCCCGGTTCACCTTTGCTGAGACCACCTTTTCACCGCCTTACTACGTGTACAAGTATGACAGCAACAAGGACTGGGGAGGGGTCGGTCAGCTGGCCTTGACATACAAGGGGCTAAAGAATTCGGGAGACCTGAGAGTGAAGCACGATATTATGCCCGCAAGCGGACAATCTGGAACCTCTGAAAGGACAGCGTTCCTGGGCGGTGTGAACATACGGCTGACCTACGAATTCAGCGGCACCCTAAATGGAGGCTACTTCATCAACAGGTCCCGCGCCGGCCAGTATTCCGTACAAGAGATAGACGAAGACAGCATCTGGATCAGCCCCGGTCTTATTTACAACTATTCGAAGGACGTATCTTTCAATCTTTCTTACAGCTACAACAAGACCTGGTACAACATCTCTCGGACCGAGGCCGAAAGAAACCTTTTTCAAGTCAGGTACAGGATACAGCACGACCTTTTCAACTGAAAAAGACTCATGTATGAGGATTTGATTTAATAAATGTGAGGAATTGTGTATGATTACTGAAACCGATCGGGGGATCGAATGGAAGAAGAAGTAAAAACGATACGTGACTATATTGATATCGTGAAACGCAGGAGATGGGCCATCGTGCTTCCCCTGTGTGCAGTCTTCTTTCTCGCCTTTGTTGTAACCCTGGTGCTCCCGCGCATCTACAGGTCCACATCGACGATCCTCATCGAGGAACAGGACATACCCCCAGAGTACGTGAAAACAACGGTCACAGGATACGCGGAACAACGTCTTCAGTCCATCAGTCAGCGGGTGATGAGTTCCCAGAAGCTTGGCGAGGTCATGAAGCGCTTCAATCTCTATCCCGATCTGAGGAGAAAGCTCACGAACGACGAAGTCATCGATATTATGCGCAAAGACATCCAGTTTGCCGCGATAAGCGTCGATGTCGTCGACCGCAGCAGGGGAGGGGCGCCCACGCCCATGACGATAGCCTTTACGCTTTCCTATGATGGCCGTAGTCCGCAGATGGTCCAGCAGGTGGCCAACGTGTTGGCCTCGCTCTACCTTGAGGAGAATCTGAAAACCCGGGCCGACAGGGCGAGAGAGGCATCGAAATTCCTCGACGAGGAAACGAAGGCCGTGCAGGAACAGCTTGCTCAGGTGGACGCGAATATCGCTAAATTCAAGGAACAACACGTCAACGAACTGCCTGAACTCATCCCTATCAACATCCAGACTCTCGATAGGGTGGAGCGGGAAGTCGATATGCTGAAGCAGCAGCTCAGGACGGCAAAAGAGCGCGAAGGTTACCTGCAATCCCAGCTGGCCGGGATTCCTGTGGATGCCTCAAGTCAGGACAGGATCCTCCTCAAGGAGCTCAAGGCAAAACTTGTTCAGTTAAAGAGCAAGTATTCCGACAAGTATCCTGACGTTATGAAGATGAAGACAGAGATAGCCGAACTGGAACGGAAGGTCAAGGCAGAGCCTCACCGGGCGGCGAGTGACAGGCAGAGGTACGAGGCCGACGATCAGCCGGACAATCCCGCTTATGTCTCCTTTTCAGCCCAACTCTCCTCCGTACAGGCGGAGATCACAACCCTGCAACGCCAGATTGGCGACCTTGAGAGGAAAAAGAACGAATATTACCGCAGGATAGAGGCATCTCCGCGAGTCGAGGAAGAATACAAGGCGCTCATGGCGGAGCGCATCAACATCCAGGCCAAGTTCGACGACATGATGAAGAAGACCATGGAGGCAAGGGTGGCCCAGGGTCTGGAAAAGGAACAGATGGGCGAACGTTTTACCATCATTGACCCGGCAAGGCTCCCCGAAAAACCGGTAAAGCCCAACGTGCCGGCGATCCTGCTCATCGGGCTTTTTCTCGGGGCCGGCGCCGGTGTGGGGACGGCCGCGCTGAAGGAGTATAACGACCGGTCCGTCAGGGATCCGAAGGCGCTGACGGACCTGATGAGGCTGCCCGTTCTGGTCACCGTTCCCGTGATCGTTACCGCCAGGGATGTACTCCGGCAGAGAATAATGCGCAAGCGCCTCATCGCTATCGCGGTAGCGGCATGTGTTGTCGCGCTCATCCTGTTCCACTTCTTTGTCATGGACCTGGTCATCCTCTGGGCACGCCTGACGAGGCGACTGTAAGTGAGTATGCGGGGGTCTGCGCTGACGCGCAAACGGGTCGGCGCTTTGCGCCTAACGGGCACACGGGGAATAATGAAGAGTTTTTGACCTGAGACCTGAGACTTGGGACCTGAGACCGTTTTTTCAAGGAGGTTTGAGTGGGTTTGAAGGCTATACTTGGCAAGGCGAAAGAGTTTTGGGGAAAGATGCCTTCCGATGAGGTTATCCCCGTGGAGGCGATATCCCAGGAATTCACACAGAAGGAGAAAGAGAACGCCGGATGGGTGTCTCCGAATTACAGCAAGTCGCGGGCGGTCCACCTCGACCCCGCGGTGCTTGCCGATAAGCGCTGTGTGGGGATATTCCCCTATGCCCGGGAGGCCGAGGTCTACAAGGTTCTCCGGACCCAGATACTTGAGGCCACGAAGGAAAAAGGCGGCAATACCATCATGGTCACGAGCGCTCTGCCCGGGGAAGGGAAGACCCTGACCGCCATCAACCTTGCCTTTACCTTTGCCAGGCTTTTCGAGCAGACCGTTCTGCTTGTCGACGGGGACCTCAAGCAGCAGGCCATCCACAAGACCCTCGGTTTCGCGAGCGACAAGGGGCTGATCGACCATCTGGTCGACGACACACTGCTTTCGGACCTCATGATCTGGCCGGGTATCGACAAGCTGACGCTCATATCCGGCGGCCGGTCCGTAACAGAGAGCGCGGAACTCTTCAGATCGACGAGGATGAAAGACCTTGTCAACGAGATGAAGACACGCTATCCCGACAGGTACGTTTTCTTCGATGTACCGCCCATACTGGGCGGGGCTGACACCCTTGATTTCGTGCCCCTCGTCGACCATGTCATCGTTGTCGTTCAATACGGTGTCACACCCATAGACGCCGTGAAAAAGGCCGTCGAGCTGATTCCGCAGGAAAAGGTGATCGGCTTCGTTCTGAACAGACGGGAAGGCAAACCGGCCCACGAGGAGTGAAAAAGGCCCCTTAACCGACCCGATCTGCCCGCACCGAAAAAAACTAGCCTTTTCTTAAGAATTTCGTGAAAAATGCGATATACGTCACAGACGTTATGCTTTCGGGCAGGTATACTCTTGACATAGTTTGTATTACGCCTTAGATAGAGGTTATCATGAAAACGAACAGAAAATACAAAACGGCGTTACTTGGAATGATCGGTTTCCTTCTGTTCTTTGCCCCGCTGGTTGCACACGCCGACTTCTCCTTCAGCATGGGCGACAACGGTTACTACCCGGACAGCAACAAGCACACGAAGATATCGAAGGTCGAGCTCTTCATCTACGATAGCGCGGGTGTGACCTTCACGGGTTCCGGAGCGACAAACCTTTCTTCCAGCAGCAGCGGTGTAAACACTTGGACCGCGACCCTGGTCAATCCGACCTATGTGGTGTTGGAGGGGGTGAAGAACCTGAACGACATCTATTGGACCGCACTGTTTAGCGGGACCGTCCCGGAGAGCTTCCGTTTCGATTACGTGGTGTATGGTCCCAATGACAAGGTTGCGTTCGCCATCAGCATGACCATCGTGAACGGCGTTCCCAACTTTACCGAGGGCTCGGGCTGGGTGGCACTGGATCCCAAGAACCTGCCCAACTACAACCGCAACCCTGTGCCTTTGCCTCCGAGCGCGTGGCTCCTTGGNNACCCTCGACGGTGCCGCCCCTTCTCTTTTGTTCCTGTGAAGTCCTCTTTGGCAATTTGGAGAATGACTTCCCTTCCCTCCACCAAGAGTGTAAACTGAGGCAAACGGATATGAAGGAAGCAGGCAAAGGTTTGATCCTCCCCATCGGTCAGCCCCGGGGTGCCATTCCGTCCACAACGAGGTAAATGGTTCAGTGACTGGTTTCTCCAAATTGAATGTTGTCTGGCGGTTGATCATCGGGTTCACCGCCCTTTTCGCCGTCACGACTTCGGTAAGCGTCTACTCCATGATAAAGCTCAACGAGTTCAACGGTGCAAGCGCGTACATGCTAGAGCTGGGAGACCGCCTGATAGAGCACAAGGAACGACTGAGCGATGCCCTGCTTTCGGAACTGTCCTATGAGAAGAAGTATGCCATCTCAAGGGACCCTGCCTTCCGCGACGGCTTTGTCAAGGCCGGCAAGGACTTCACGACGCACCTGGCCGGAGCCTCCGCGATCGCCGATACCCTCGGCAGCAAGGAGATACTCGACAACATTGCGAGACAGCACTCCCGCTACAGGGCCCTGATCGAGGAAGAAGCAACGAACGGCGGGTCCGGTGGAGCACGTCGTCCCGGCTGGTACAGGCAGGAGAAGGAGAAGGCCGTCGAGGCCATGATCGAAGAGATCAAGAACCTTCAGCTCTATGTCGAGGATGACATGAAGCACAGGATCGAGGGGCTTGCGAAGGCGGGAACGAGAGCGCTCCGGATCGGCCTCATCATGGCGGGCCTGTCGCTACTCTTCGGCATCCTTATCGCCGCGGCCATCATCCTGAGTATCACGCGGCCCCTTTCCGTTATAAAGAGAAAGACGCGGAAGATCTCGAGCGGCAACTTCGAGGGTCCCCTCGACATTTCTTCTCCGCCGGAGATCGGGCATCTTGCACAGGCCTTGAATCTCATGTGCGACAGGCTGAAAGAGACGGACAGGATGAAATCCGATTTCTTTTCCCTCATGGCCCACGAACTGCGCACGCCTCTTTCTTCCATGAAAGGGGGCATCGCCCTTCTCAAGAGGGATGCGGGCGGATCGCACGGTCAGGCACGCGGCAAGGTCCTTGCCATCATGTCTGAGGAGTGTAACCGACTGATAGAACTCGTGAATTCCCTTCTCGACCTGTCAAAGATGGAAGCCGGCATTATTGACTTCAACTTTGCTTCCGGAGATGTTAAACCTATAGTACAGAAGGCCGCTTCGGAGATCGAACCGCTCTACGCTGCCAGGTCAATCAGTTTTGAGTTCCATGAGGCCGGGAAGATACCTCCCATAATGATGGACAATGAAAGGGTCCTCCAGGTCATACGGAACCTGCTCGGGAACGCGGTGAAATTCACGCCCGATGGGGGCTGTATAGCAGTCTCCCTGAAAGCTGTTGCCGGGGGAGTGGAGATCTCCATTGCCGATTCGGGGACGGGCATCCCGGAAGAGGACCGCGCGGCGATCTTCGATAAGTACAGGCAGTCGACAACACAGGCATGCTCAGGGACCACGGGGACCGGTCTTGGACTGGCCATTGCCAAGCATGTGATAGATGCCCATGGAGGCAGGATTTGTGTAGAAAGCCAATTGGGAAGAGGAAGCACGTTTACGGTCTTTTTGCCGGATTGATGGTGTTTTTGCTTTCCGCGTGCAGCTATGTTCCCATACAGGACAACATACCGCAAGACACGGTCAGGGAAGGGAATGCAAAGGAGAACAGGCTTGCTGAAAGACTGCAGAAGGCGGCGGAGCTCTACGGGCACGGCGATTTTGACGGCGGACTGAAGGCGAACCAGGGCATAATGTCTCTCTGCGGGAAGAAACCGCCCTGCGATCAGGCCCTGTTCAACATGGGCCTCATCTACGCCAGCAGTGACAACGCGAAGAGAGACTACAAGAAGTCGATGGCCATGTTCCAGAGGGTGGTCAGGGAGTACCCTCAAAGCCCACTCGTGCCGCAGGCCAAAACCTGGATAGGGGTGCTCGGTGTGATCGAAAAGTCGAAGGAGGTCGACATGGAGATAGAGCGGGCAAAAAAGAAACTGGCGAGGTAAGGGAATGGTCCCTGGCAACATACTGATCGTTGACGACGATCGAAATCTCCTCGAACTGATGGGCATGATGTTGCAGTCCGCGGATTACGAAGTGACGACGTCCCATGACGGTGAAGGGGCGCTGTCCGCGGTGAAGGGGCAGGCCTTCGATCTTGCCGTTGTCGACCTCAAGCTTCCGGGAACTGATGGGATCAGCCTCATGCGCGAACTTCACCAGGTAAACCCGGAGATGCCCGTCATTATCCTCACGGCGCACAGCAGTGTGAAGAGCGCCGTCGAGGCCATAAGGATGGGCGCCTTCAACTACCTGGCGAAGCCTTTCGACCTGGACGAACTGCTCCTGCAGATAGAAAGGGCGCTGGAGAACCGCAGGCTTCACTCCGAGGTCAAAAGGCTTGAAGGTATCCTCGAGGAGCGCTACACCTTCTCGAACATCGTTGCCAACAGTCCCAAGATGCAGTCCGTCCTCAGCCTGGTGGCGCGGATAGCGCCGACGGATTCGACGGTATGCATCTATGGCGAGAGCGGGACCGGGAAAGAGGTTGTCGCGAAGGCCATGCATTTCGCGAGTACCAGGAAGGACAGGGCCTTTATCGCCGTAAACTGCGCGGCCATCCCGGAGACCCTCCTGGAAAGCGAGCTCTTCGGATATGAGAAGGGCGCCTTCACGGGGGCCGTGAGGAACTCGAAAGGTCTCTTTGCCCAGGCAGACGGCGGGACGCTCTTTCTCGATGAAATAGGGGATATGCCCCTGTCCCTTCAGGCAAAACTCCTGCGCGTGCTGCAGGAAAGACAGTTCTACCCGCTGGGAAGCGAAAAGCCCCTGGATGTCGACGTGCGCCTCATCGTCGCCACGAACAAGGACCTGGAGGCCGAGGTCAGGAGGGGGTCTTTCCGGGAGGACCTGTTCTACAGGGTCCATGTCATCCCCGTCCGCATCCCTCCCCTGCGGGAAAGGAAGGAGGACATCATCCCGCTGGCGGAGCATTTCCTGAAAAAGACGTCAGAGAGGATGAAAAAGGAGGTCAAGGGCCTCACTCCCATGGCCATACAGAAGCTCATGCTCCATGACTGGCCGGGCAATGTGCGGGAACTCGAGAATGCGATCGAGTACGCCGTGGTCACGAGCCGCAGCGATGTCATATCCGACGAGGCGATCCTCCCGTTCAGGGAGACCCTTTCGACATCGCCGAAACCCTTCAGGGAGGCGAAGGAAGATTTCGAGAAGGAGTACCTCAACTGGGTGCTCCAGATAGCGGAAGGCAACGTGAGCAAGGCGGCGGGACTGGCCGGAAAATACCGCGCAGACTTTTATTCCCTCCTTAAGAAGTACGATCTGAAACCCGAAGACTTCAAGAAGACGTAGTGTATTGTTTTCCATACACTCGTGATTCCTCTGTAATCTAGATAAGATACACTGATCAGGGCGGCGTTCTCCCCGTGGCCGGTGCATGGATATCAATACAGGGGACCGTCCGTCTCTTTCATGTTACTCTTGTAATTTCAATTAGTTACAGTTTGGCACGGTAATTGTATTGTAAGTTGCCATGTTTAAGCGGCCGTCCACAGAGCTGTTCTTCCGTCATTCCGGCGAAGGCCGGGATCCAGAAAAAACTCGGTTTCAGCAGGAAACCATTTATATCCACCGGTGGCACACGGTGCGGAGACTACGGTTTGATGTTGTCCTGCAAAGTACATTGGACCCGTCGGCTGTCCCGGATGTCGCTTGCGCGAGCGGGGACACCGGCCTTCGCCGGAGTGATGGGACTCTATTCATGGACGATCGCGGATGTGAACCGGGCAATCTTGCACAGTCTATCGATAGCCCTGACTTAAGGAGGCAATCAATGCGCAAACTGAGGATAGTGGTAGCAATGGCAGTACTGATCGCGATGGTGGCCGGATGTTCCCACATGTCCACCACGCAGCAGCGGGCTCTGAGCGGGGGAGCCATTGGGGCCGGTTCCGGAGCGGCTCTGACCATTCTGACGGGCGGGAGTGTTCTTCTGGGGACCGCCATCGGGGCAGGGGTCGGAACCGTGGGCGGGCTCGTCTACGATGACATACAGAAGAAGAAGTAAAGGAGAACCGTCATGAGAACCGGCGCGAAGAGACCCCTTCTTCTCTCGGCTTTTTTTGTTTTCTTTGTGATATCATCAGGCACGGGCATCGCCGAGGTGAATGTGAACATAGGGGTCTTCGCGCCGCCCCCACCGCTGGTGATCGAGCGTCCTCCCGCGATGGCGGTGGTGGTCGGTACGCCGTACGTGTACTTCGCTCCCGACCTGCCTGCGGGGCTTTTCTTTTATGCCGGGAACTGGTATCGCCCGCATGAGGGTCACTGGTTCAGGGCCAGATCGTACAGGGGGCCGTGGACACATGTCCAACATGGTTCCATTCCTCCCGCGCTTATGAAGCTTCCGCCCGATTACAGGAAGATGCCCAAGGCCCACCAGCGGATACCCTACGGGCAGATGAAGAAGAATTGGAAGACCTGGGAACGGGACCGCCGCTGGGGCAGCGGGGCCACCAGGCATAAAGGGTTTACGGCCAACTATCAAAGAGGCAAACCTCGGACGGGCAATGCCAGCTACAGGGGTCGAGGTGGCGGGCCAAGGCATTAACATGAGGAGGTTGTGATCTTTCCGGACAGCACGGCTTCAGCCGGAACGATGGAGACAGACTGTCCACAGAATCCCGACACGGGTACTTAAGCCGACAGACTGTCCGAACCGGATACCTTCCAAGCGCCTCGCCGTTGCCACTTTCACACCCCCGGTCCGAAGCGGCCCCGCCTTTGCGGGGCCGCAAATTATTTTACTTTTCATTTGACATGGAAAAGTTTGTGTGAGACTCATTTATAAAAAGACTTACAAGGAGCTTGCCATGGCAAAGAAATTTGTGGTTTTTTCAATGGTCATTGCAGCGGTCTTCCTGTTCCTGCAGGTTAGCGCGTCCGCCAAGATCATCGTGAAATACGGGCATGTCGGCCCTCCCATCCACCCTCAGCACCACGGGGCTGTGGCGTTTGCCAAGTATGTGACGGAAAAGACCAAGGGGGAGATCGAGGTCCAGGTATTCCCTCTGGGTCAGCTCGGTGGTGAGCGTTCCATGACCGAGCAGGTCCAGGCTGGGACCCTTCACATGACGGCAGTGACGTCAGGCGTGCTCGCAAATTTCGTTCCTGAGGTCGGTATCATCGAATTGCCCTTCGTCTACCCGGACAGGAAGACGGCCTACAGGGTTCTCGATGACAAGGAGGTCCAGCAGCGCCTGGCCAAGTACTGCGAGCCCAAGGGTTTTATCTTTATCGGTTACACCGAGAATGAGTTCAGGGACATAACGAACTCAAAACGCGCGATAAAGAGACCTCAGGACCTGGAAGGATTGAAGATACGGGTCATCGAGGGTCCGATGTTCATCGACACCTTCAAGACGCTGGGTGCCAACCCCACGCCGCTACCCTTCCCGGAGATCTACAACGCCCTTCAGCAGAAGGTCATAGACGGCCAGGACAACCCTCTTTACACGTCGGTCCTCATGAAATTCACGGAGGTCAACAAGTTTGCCACCGTCACGCACCACATCCTGACGGAGTGCCCCGTCGTGGTGAACGCGAAATTCTGGAAATCGCTGACACCGGAACAGCAGAAGATATTCAGGGAGGCCGCCGAGGTCCAGATCAAGACGAACAGGGAAGGGAACGCCAAGGGCAGCGCCGACGCCATCCAGAAGGCGAGGGCACAGAAGGTGGATGTCTACGTTCTTACCCCGAAGGACAGGGAGGTCTTCAAGAAGGCGGTGCAGCCCGTGTACGACAAGTACAAAGGGGTTTACGGCAACGAGTGGTACAACTTCTTCATGAAGAAGATCGATTTTTATTCCAAGAAGAAATAGAGAAACGTTCATATAATGGATTGATCGGAGGAGGGGCCACACACCCCTCCTCTTGACCGGCATGTCAGACCTTATAAGGAAACTCAACAGGATAGAGGAAGGTGTCGCTGCCTTTTCTCTGCTCGGAATAGCTCTGCTCACGTTCGTTGAGACGGCCCTGCGCTACACCGTCAACTACACCTTCACCTGGTTCGGCGAAGTGGCGAACTACACGATGATCTTTTGCACCTACCTTGCCGCGTCCATCGGCATCAAGTACGGGACCCACTTTTCCATGGAGGCGATAACTGAATACGCTCCCGACAGGGTGAGCCACCTCCTGAAGACGGTCGCGTACTTCCTGTCGGGGCTGGTGACGATCCTTTTCATCTGGTACGGGACGAAACATCTCATGACATTGAAGGGCTTCGGGGTGAAAAGCTCGGCGATGCAGATACCGATGTTCATCCCCTACATACCGATCCCCCTTTTCGCGCTCACGATGACCTTCCGCTTCTTTGCGCTTTCCCTGCGCCATTTCCGGGATTTTCTCCAGGGAAAGCCCTTCGAGAGGGTGAGGAGGAAATAGCCGATGAACCTGGCCATTGTCCTCCTGTGCTTTTTTGCGCTCCTCGCCCTGAGCACCCCCATTGCCATCGTTCTCGTGGCCACGACGGCGGTCTACCTCATCTTCGTAGCCCAGACGCCCCTCACCTCGCTCGTCCAGCAGTTGTTCAACGGGCTCGACAATTTTGTGCTCCTCGGTGTCCCCTTCTTTATTCTCGCGGGGAACATCATGGCGGAGGGCGCAATCTCGAAGAGGCTTGTCAACGTGATGAAGCTCTGCGTTGGGCGGTTCACCGGCGGGCTTGCCATGGCCTCCATCCTGGCCTGTATGTTCTTCGCGGCGATCTCGGGATCGTCGCCGGCCACCGTCATCGCCATCGGAAGCATCATGATGCCTGCCCTCATCAAGGAAGGGTACGGGGAGCGCTTCTCCATGGGTCTCCTGACCTCCTCCGGTTCCCTGGGTATCCTCATTCCGCCGAGCATTCCCATGATACTCTACGCGCTGGTCATGAATGTGTCCGTGGCGGAGATCTTCATGGCAGGTTTCCTGCCGGGGGTGTTCATCGGCCTGTGTCTTATGGGCTATTCATACTATCAGTCGGGAAAGAACAACTGGCGGCAAAAAGAGACCTACACGCTCAGCGAGGCCCTGAAGATCCTGAAGGATGGAATATGGGCGCTCCTCCTGCCGGTCCTGGTCCTCGGCGGTATCTACGGGGGCATCTTCACCCCCACGGAGGCCGCGGCGGTATCCGTCGTCTATGCGCTCGTCATCGAGCTTGTTGTCTACCGGGAACTCAAGATCAGCCGTCTCTTCTCCGTCTGCAGGGATTCGGCCGTCCTGTCGGGATGCCTCCTCTTCATCCTTTCCTGTGCCATGACCTTTATCTGGCTTCTCACCGTCGAGCAGATACCTCAGAAGCTGGCGGAGATCATCGTTACCAACATCCAGAGCAAATGGCTTTTCCTCCTGGCCATAAATGGCGCTCTTCTCATTATCGGTGCGCTGATGGACATCGTGACGGCGATCATCATAGTATCGCCCATCCTTGGCGAGACCCTCACGAAATACAACATCGACCTCGTTCACTACGGGATCATCATGATCATAAACGTCGAATGCGGCTTCCTGACCCCGCCTTTCGGCCTCAACCTCTTCGTCTCGATGGCGATCATGAAACGCTCCCTCGTTGAAGTGGGCAAGGCCATCCTGCCTTTTATCATTCTTTTCCTGAGTTGTCTTCTCGTGATCACCTACGTTCCCTGGATAGCGACATTCCTGCCGAAGCTTTTCCTGGGGAAATGAGAGAAGAATAGGACTTGTAGGACAGGAATAGGACCTATATGACTTGTTGGACCTATAGGACACATGGGACCTATAGGTCCGGGTGGAGTGTGCAAAGGCAGGTCTGGTTGGTCTATTCTTTCAATCTTCTGCGTTGGAGGGAGCGCTTCCGGTAGAGTCTTTCTGTGAACCCGCCTTCTGCGAGAAACTTCTTTTCCAGGGAAGCCAGCTGCCTGTCGAGAAGATAGTTGGCCTGGTGGATCAGGCAAATGGCAGCGTTTGCCGCGATCTCAGGGCCGGATGATTCAAAGTAGGCCCTATAGGTCGTATAGGCTCTGGGGGACCCGTCGGCAAGGGCTCTGATCTCCATTGCCCTGGCGTCATCTTTCTTCCATAGAGAGAAGCCTTTCTGCCTGAGAAAATCATGAAGATCGAGAAGCAGTTCCTCGAGACTTGCTCTGGCAACCCCGACAAGTTTCAGCTCCGTCTGCTTTGATGTCCCGGAAGCCATGCTGCCTTCCGCTATGTTCTGTTTGCCGCTTCGGGCGGCCTGCACCATCTGATCATGAGTACGTGAACGCCTGTCGATAAAATGGTCGCAAAACACAACAATCCCATCATAAACGATCTGCGCCATCTGATACGATCTAAGCCCAAGATAACCACCGTGAGGCGAAATGATAGAATGCCCGGCCTCTCCGTTTACCATGATTCCTCCCCTAACCCCGAATTAATTATGAGACCTTATGCAGAAATACTACTTTTTTCGGAGAGTTTCCTGACAGCCCATTCCCGTCCCAATTTGTCCTATTGGTCCTATTTCGTCCCATAGGTCCTATCCCCGTCCTATAGGTCCTAAGCGTCCTATAGGTCCAATACGTCCTATTGGTCCTATTTCTTTTTTTGGTTTGCCAGCCTTGCGAGAAAATCGAATGCGCGCCCGAGAGGGATCGAACCTCTAGCCTTTGGATTCGTAGTCCAACGCTCTATCCAATTGAGCTACGGGCGCGTGGTTTGTAATTATAGCGATTTTGCCCTGTATTTTCAACTGACTTTTGCCGATAACACAGTAAAGGGCGCGGGGCCTGTATTTTCATTGCTTTTTCGCCCCAAAAGAGATTTATTTTACGGAGTACCGCTATCAACGCACCGCTACGCTTCACTGCACTAAATTTTCACGGGGGAAAGGTTTGAAAAAACGCTGGAAACTCTCGCAGACTCATCTCATCTTCATCGGCATGCTCGCGGGATTGATAGTCGGATTCGTTTTCCCGGCGGTGGGAACGAAAATGGAAGTGCTCAGCACCATGTTCATCCGTCTCGTCAAGACGATCATCATTCCCATCATATTCTCTACCCTTGTCGTCGGCATTGCGAGCCATGCCGACCTGAAGGCGGTGGGCAGGATGGGTGTCAAGGCGATCGTCTATTTCGAGATCATCACGACCATCGCGCTCTTTCTGGGTCTCATCGTTGTCAACGTGACGAAGCCCGGCGTGGGTATCAACCTGGGTGACGCGGGATTACCTGCCGGGCTGGGTCAGGCAAAGCACATGAGCATCAAGGAGATCGTCATCAACATAGTCCCCGAAAACTTCTTCGACGCCGCTTCCCGGGGGGATGTGCTCGAGGTGGTCGTCTTCACCATCCTTTTCGCCATTGCCCTGAGCCTCATCAACGAGAAGAAGAAGCCCATCATCGAGTTCTGTGAGGCCCTCGCGGAGACGATGTTCAAGTATACCAACATTATCATGCGCTTCGCGCCCGTCGGTGTCGGGGCAGCCATTGCCGCAGTCGTGGCCAGCAAGGGCATGACCGTGCTCATGAACCTGTGCCTCCTTATTGTGAGCTTTTACGGGGCGATCGTGGTCTTCATGCTTGCCGTGCTCCTGCCCGTGGCGATTTTGTTCAAAGTCCCCGTAAGGAGGTTCATTGCGGCGGTCAAGGAGCCCGCCATAATTGCGTTCTCCACGTCCAGTTCGGAGGCGGCCCTGCCGAAGGCGATGGAGAACATGGAGGCTCTCGGGGTGCCGAGACGGGTTGTCTCCTTCGTCATCCCCACGGGGTACAGTTTCAACCTTGACGGTACCACCATCTACCTCTCCCTCGCCTCGATCTTTGCGGCACAGGCGGCTGGCATTGAGCTTGGTTTTTCCGAGCAGCTTCTCATAGGTTTTACCCTGATCTTTGCCAGCAAGGGTGCTGCCGGCGTCCCCAGGGCGTCCCTTGTCGTCCTCGCGGGTACGCTGGCGTCATTCGGCCTGCCCGTCCAGGCCGTGGCGGTCATCCTCGGGGTGGATACGGTGATGGACATGGGACGAACGGCGGTCAATGTCACAGGCAATTGCCTTGCCACCGTCATCGTCGCGAAGTGGGAAAAGGTGTTCGACAAGAAGGAGGAGGCCCCCGGTGGAGAAGAGGGGTCCCTGGATGATGGAAAGAGACTATCGGAGGCGTCGCTATGAGCAATGAAGTGAGAAAAGAACACGATCTTCTTGGCGAGCGGGAGATCCCCGCCGATGCGTACTATGGCGTCCAGACCCTGCGGGCAACGGAAAACTTCCGGATCACCGGCATCCCCCTGTCCAGCTATCCCACTTTCGTGAGCTCCCTGGCCTACGTGAAGAAGGCCGCGGCGCTTGCCAACGGTCAGCTGGGGCTCCTGCCCGCTGACGTGGCGGATGCGATAAGCCGCGCTTGCGACGACGTGCTCGAGGGGAAACACAGGGAACACTTTGTCGTCGACATGATACAGGGCGGGGCGGGCACATCCACGAACATGAACGCCAACGAGGTCATCGCCAACATCGCCCTCGAGAAGCTGGGGTATGAAAAGGGGCGGTATGACATGGTCCATCCCAACAACCACGTCAATCTCTGCCAGTCCACCAACGACGTCTACCCGACGGCGATACGGCTGACCCTCATCCTCAAGATCAAGGATCTCGTGGAGGCGATGGACTATCTCCGCTCGGCTTTCGAGAAGAAATCGAAGGAATTCGCCCATGTCATCAAGATGGGCAGGACACAGCTTCAGGATGCCGTGCCCATGACACTGGGCCAGGAATTCGGTGCCTGGGCCATCATGCTTGCCGAGGACATGGACCGGATGAGGGAGGCGCAGGCCCTCGTAAAGGAGATAAACCTGGGAGCGACCGCCATCGGAACGGGGCTCAACGCCCATCCCGATTACGCCCCCCTCGTGGCGGAGAAACTCCGCCAGCTTACAGGTATCGACGTACTCACGTCGCCGGACCTCGTGGAGGCCACGCAGGATTCCGGGGCCTATGTGCAGCTGTCGGGCGTCTTGAAACGTTTCGCCGTCAAGATCTCCAAGATCTGCAACGACCTGAGGCTTTTGGCGTCGGGTCCCCGCTGTGGCCTCAACGAGATCAACCTGCCTCCCATGGCCCCCGGCTCGACCATCATGCCCGGCAAGGTGAATCCCATCATCCCCGAGGTGGTGAACCAGGTCGCCTTTTTCGTCATCGGCAACGACGTGACGGTGAGCTTCGCCGCGGAGGGGGGGCAGCTGGAACTGAACGTGATGGAACCTGTCATGGCCTTCAGCCTCTTCAATTCCCTCGTGGCCCTGAGGCGTGTCAGCAGGACGCTCGCCGACCGCTGCGTTCTGGGGATAACGGCAAACAGCGACAAGTGCCGCGAATACGTCGAGTGCAGCATAGGCCTCGTTACGGCCCTCAACCCCTACATCGGCTACGAGCGCTCCACCGAGATAGCCCACGAGGCCCTCGCAACAAACCGCTCGGTCTGCGAACTCGTGCTCGAAAAAGGCTACCTGAAAAAGGAAGAACTCGACGACATCCTCTCCCCGGAGAACATGATCAGGCCAAGATATATAAAAAAGGAATGAAGGGACTATCTCACGCCCGTTCGTTCCTCACTCAAGCCCACGGAGGACGCAAAGAAAAGATGGCGGCCAGATTCCGGAGCCTACCGGAATCTGGCCGCATTTCCGTCGCCTTGCGGCGAGTTGATTACCCTTGTTATGCCTTCCCTCAAGAGGGTTGTGTTGAAATTGATGAGAAGCCCTAACGGTTTTCCTGCCAATTTCAGGTACGTCAGTAATTGTTTCTTGTGGACCGGCTGGATCTCCTCGACGGACTTCAACTCTACAATGATCGTGTCCTCCACTAGCAGATCCAGCCTCAGACCGACATTGGGGATTCTCCGCCCTTTGTAGGATACGTGCAGGGGAACTTCCGTCAAGACCTCTATGCCCATCAGCCCGAGCTCTATGACCATAGAAGACTGATAGATGCTCTCAAGAAGGCCCGGGCCGAGCACCTTGTGCACATTGATTGCGGCCCTGATGACCAGCGACGACAGATTATCCACATCAAACCTTTTCATACCCACACCTCGTGCGAGCGTATTACTTCCAATCTCGCGCTTTTTGTCCCGCCGGCGTGGCGGCGCAATTCTTTGCGCATTTCTCTGTGCCCTTTGCGGGCTTGAGTGAGGAACGAACGGGCGTGAGATAGGTCTTTGTCTTGTTCCTTGTCTTATTCCGAAGTTGTGCTAAATAGACTATAAGGGTGACACGAAAGAAGGAGGTGATCGGCGTGTCTATTATGGAAGCGTCCCCTACAAAGGAGTTCGATCTTTTTCAGGGAGTCAGTCAGAGGGTTATCGGGGAGATCGGGAAACTGGGAGAGGAGGTGTCCTTCAATCAGGATGACATTGTCTTCGGAGCGGATGAACCAGGGTCGTTCTTTTATGAACTGGTGGAAGGAGAAGTGGATATCGTTGTGCTGGAAAAGGAGAACATGCATTTCGTAGTGAAGAGGCCTGGCGAGATATTCGGCTGGTCGGCGCTTGTGGACCCCTATGTCTACAGTGCCACCGCCCGGTGCCTGTCGCCGACGAGGGCCATCAGGATAGGGAGGGATGTCATCGAGAACGTCGTGAAACGTCATCCCGAAGAGGGTCTCATCATCTATAAACACATCATCGGGATCGTCGCGCAGAGGCTCAGAAGCGCATATCAATACATCTACAGGCAGCAATGACGGCCGCCTGGGCGGTCCATCACGCCTGTGAAGGAGGAATGTATGGTTACATGCGAGATGAACGACGACGAGGCCAAACTGTTACTCAGCGTGCTTGAAAGGTATCATTCCCACCTGGAGGTGGAGATAGTAAGGACCAACAGGCGGGAGTTCCGTGAGGCCCTCAAGGAGAGGGAAAAACAACTAACGAGCCTCGTGGAAAAGGTGAAAGCCCTCGTAAAGTAGGAGGGCCTGTTCGCGAGGCCGAAGATCGATTGAGGCTATCGGTTGGGGCTCGTCGAATCGACGAACTTCCTGATGGCCTCCATGTACTGCCGCAAGCCCACGAACATTATATCGTTGTGCGTCGCCCCGGGTATCATGAGAAGGTCTTTCTGCGCCGAACCTATGTTCTCGTAGATGGTCTCGGCCTCGTCCGGCGGTACCAGGGTGTCGTATTCCCCGTGGATGATGAGAACGGGTACGGTGATCGACCGTACCATATCGAGGCACTCCCGGGTGATGGTGTCCAGGTCCATACCCGGTGTGGCTATGCCGTGGCGGACGATGAGGCTGGAGATACTGGGGAAACCGCTTTCAATGATGAGTCCGTTGATGCCGGCGCCCTGGTCGAAGGCGATCGCCAGGGCGGAAACACTGCCAAGAGACCTGCCCATGACCCACAGGTCGTCCCTTAAGCCCCTCTCTTTCAGGGCGGTCTTCACGGATTCATAGATCTTCCGGGAGTCCCGGGCCATGTCCGCGACGGTCGGTGTGCCGTTGGACTTTCCGTAACCCCTGTAATCGACCACCACCAGGTTGAGCCCGTGCTTGAAGTAGAAGAGGGCGATCTCGTCGTAGTCGCTCACGACCTCGCCGTTGCCGTGGAAAAAGAGGATCCAGGGCCAGAAGTTGTTCTTGTCCTGCTCGAAGAACCGGCAGTGGACGGCGACAGCTTCCGCTACGGGAATGAAGTGGTCGAAAGCGTATTTCGGACAGGGGCCGGACTCGTCGCGCGGGTAGAACACGTAGGACAGGACCTCCGGTATGTCTATCTTGCTATAGTCGGGCATGGTGTTCGCTCCTCTCGATAAGGATTTTGCAGACTTCGATATTCTATCCGCCCCGATGCCGTGCTTTCAAGGAAATTTGGCGATGACCTTGAGGAGAACAAGGCCGTCCCTGACGAGGAAGAGGGCGAAGAGGAACAGGGCCAGCCCGAGAAGGCGCATGATCCACCGGTAAACCCTTCCCGTGAGCACCTTTTTTGTCCTGCCCACGAGGACGGCGACGAGGATCTTCGTGCCGACGAGACAAACGAAGAAACACAGGACGAATGCGACCGCAGCAGCGATGCTCTCCTCGCGGGCCCTGACCATCATGGGGGCGCCGACGGCGATCCAGAAGATGTATGGATGGGGATTCAGGGCATTGACGGCTATTCCCCTGCCGAGAGACCGGGCCTGTCTTCCGGTCAGGTCCACCCGGGGCTCGGGTGCCCGAAACGTTTCCCAGGCCAGGTAGACGACGAAGAGACCCCCGCCGATGGAGATCCACCCGAGTACGGCGTGGACGTGGGCGAAGCGGGAAAGGACACAGACCGCCATTGTGATGATGACAGCGTCGGTGATAAGGGGGGCCAGGGCGACCTTGACTCCCTCCTTCACACCGTGCATTACCGTTTGCGCGATGACGAGGGTCAGGAGCGGCCCCGGGGAGATGCCCGATGAGAGGCCGAGGATGACCGCCGCGGTGACGAAGGGTATCATCTTTGGTCCTGTTGGCGTCCCGCTTTCCCTCTCGTGCGGAAGAGAAGGATGGGCGCCGCAAAGATGAAGAGGGTGGCGGGATCGAGAATGGCCGGGATAAATACCCACGCTCCCAGGGAATCCCGGGCGAAGACATACGCCATGATGGAGAAGACCATGGAAAGCACATGGATCCCCGAGCTCTTCCCGTATGTTTCGCCCCGTCTTTTCTTCATCATCCTCAGGGTGTAATTGACGATGTTCGTCACGCAGACAAGACAGGAAAGGGCCGCAAAGGCGATCCCGATGTATGTCGTCATATCACCGGTAGTGTATCGGCCCGACAGACGCTTGTCAATGCCAGGACCAGAAACCGTTTAAAGACGGCTTGAACCGCTTGAACGTTAAAGAATAAGAAGAAATACCAAAAAAAGAAAAACAGACTCCGGATGCGGATCAGGACTGGTTAACAGGCGGTTCTTTACGGAGCAGGGGGTTTTTGACGTTCAAGCGGCTCAAACGGTTCGAGCGGCTCAAACGGTCTTTGTCTTGTGGTATTCCTCTTCCATTTCCATGAGGTTCTTGCCGAAGGCGATGGCGTGTTTTTCCATCTCTCTCGCGGCGGTTTCCGGGTCGCCGGCGATGACAGCTTCGACTGCTGCATCGTGGAGACCTGCGGGATGGAGTTTCTGGGTATCGGGTTTAACGGCTTCGACGACCTGTTTCGTGAGCCTCATGACGCTGGTGACGAGGGCTTCAAAGAACCGGTTCCCGCACATTTCGGCGAGGATATAGTGAACGGTGGTCTTTCGATCGACCTCTTCCGAGAGTGTCGGGCCGGGGCTCCTTTCAGCCTCTAGGGCATCTCTCAGCCGCCGGGCGTATTCGTCGTTCACGTGGAGCGCGGCAAGGCGTGCCACCTCGGGTTCGATAAGGCGACGGACCTGGTAGAGTTCGGGAATGGATATTTTCTCACAGAGAAAGAGATCGAGGAAGGAGTTGGTAAGCTGCTGGAAGGACAGGTCGGTGACGAAGGCTCCACCCGTTATGCCCTGGCGGGTGACAACAAAACCACTATTCTCGAGGGCTCTCAGTGCCTCCCTGATAGCCACACGGCTTACCTGGAAGTCTTCGGCCAGGTCCCGCTCGGAAGGCAGCTTGTCGCCGGGTTTGAAGTGACCGAGGAGGATGGACTGTTTTAGCTGCTCCGTCACCTCGTTGGAGATCCGTAAAGGTTTTATGGGAGTGAACATAGCCATCGTGCTGGTGATATCATATGTCAGGTCCACGGCAATTGCAATAAATTTTTTGTTGACAAAAAAGTTCGAAAGGAATAAATATTATACCAATAGACAAGGGTTACTGGGGGGGGATCATTCGAATCCCTAAAACACACAACAAGGCAGACGAGAACCCGCATATGAGGCAACACGTATCCCTTTCCGGGATATACAAAATAACAGGGGGTTCGTTATGAACAGGAGGAGCAGTCTTGGTGCAACGGTCGTAGTCTGTATGTTTTTGTTTGTCCTTCTCACTGGTTCCGTACCATCGTATGCTCAGGAGAAGGTCATAACCCTGAATTTCTCGAATTTCTTTCCCGCATCCCACAAGAACAGCCTTATTATGGTCGATTGGTGCAAGGAGATCGAAAAGAGGACAAAGGGCAAGGTGAAGTTCACATACTATCCCGCCGCCGTTCTCACCCCGGCCAGTCAGACCTACGACAGTGTTGTGAAGGGCATCGCCGATGTAGGCGAGAGCGTTGTCGGTTACACGAAAGGCAGGTTTCCCATGACGGAGGTTATCGACCTGCCCCTGGGCTATAAGAAAGCCTACCCGGCGACGAAGATGATAAACGCCTACTTCAAGAAATTCAACCCGAAGGAATTCGATCAGGTACAGGTGATGTACCTTCACGCTCATGGACCGGGCATACTCTTCACGAAAAGACCCGTCCATAACCTCGAGGAACTCAAGGGAATGAAGGTCCGGTCGACGGGCTTCAGCGCGAACGTTGCCGCCGCTCTCGGAGCCTCTCCCGTTGCGATGCCCCAGACGGAATCCTACGAGGCGCTCCGCACCGGAGTCGTGGAAGGTATCCTGAATCCCATAGAGGCCATGAAGGGCTGGAAGATCGGAGAGGTGGTCAAATACACCATCGAAAACTACGGTTCGGCTTACACCACGTCCTTCTTCGTTGTCATGAACAAGCAAAAGTGGAATTCCCTCCCGCCCGACGTCCAGAAGACCATAGAAGGCGTAAACGAGGAGTGGATAGAGAAACAGGGCAAACTGTGGGATGAGATAGACAAGGAAGGCAAGGAGTACATGATCCAGCGCAAGAACCAGTTCATCGCCCTGTCCAGGGAGGAGGACGCTAGGTGGGCAGCGAAGGTAAAGCCCATCATCGACCAGTATGCGAAAGACCTCAAGGCAAAGGGCCTCCCCGGTGACGAGGCGGTGAAGTTCTGTGTCGACTATCTCAAGGCGAACCAGAAATAAGGGACCAGGCGGCATTGCGGGCCGGGACCTACCCCCTCCTGAAAAGGCACCGGCGACCGGCTCGCAATGCGTAAAACGTTATTCGAACCAGACTCAACTCAGGGAGGTTGCGGCAACATGGCAAATCAGACGAATATGTACTGGAATCCGATCCTCGAGACGATGCCGAGAGAAAAACTGCGCGAGCTCCAGCTCAGAAAGTTCAGGAGGATAGTGGAGTACGCCTACGAGAATTCGCCCTTCTACCGGAGGCTTTACAGTGACGCCGGCATGGAGCCCGGTGATATCAAAACCTTCGAGGACATCGCGAAGGTCCCGAAAACGGATAAAGGGATGCTGAGGCAGGTGCAGGAGAACCCGCCCTTTCCTTACGGCGATATCCTCACCGTTCCATTGGATGATGTGACCGAGTTCAGGCAGACGAGTGGAACGACGGGTACTCCCGTTTATCAGGCCGACACCTGGCAGGACTGGGAGTGGTGGTCCGAATGCTGGTCCTATATCCTCTACGCACAGGGGTACAGGTCGTCGGACAGGGTCTTCCTGCCCTTCGGCTACAATATATTCGTCGCCTTCTGGGCGGGGCATTACGCGGCGGAAAAGGTCGGGTGCGAGGTCGTGCCCGGCGGGGTTCTCGACACCGAGGCCCGCATTCTCAAGATGCAGGAACTGAAGTGCACGGCGTTCATGGCGACGCCGACATACGTCCTGGGGATGGCCGACACGGCCCGGAAGATGGGTATCGACCCGACCAGGGACCTGAACATACAAAGGATAACCTGCGCCGGTGAGCCCGGAGCCAGCATACCTGCCACCAAGAAGCGTATCGAGGAGGCCTGGAACGCAAAGGTCTACGACCACGTAGGTGCCACAGAGATCGGGGCATGGAGTTACGAGTGTCTCGCACAGTCGGGGGGGCTTCACGTTAACGACGCTTTCTTTCTCGTAGAGATCGAGGACGTCGAAACGGGCGAGATCATAGAGGCCCCGGGGAAGAACGGCAAGATGGTCATCACGGCCTTTGACAGGGTTGCGAAACCCTGCATACGCTTTGATTCCAAGGATGTCATCCGGTGGTCCGACCGTGCCTGCGGGTGCGGCCGGACCTTCAGGATGATCGACGGCGGAGTGGTCGGCAGGGTCGACGACATCACGAAGGTGAAGGGTGTGCTCCTGGCTCCCACGGCCATCGAGGAAGTGGTGAGGAGCATCCCGGAGATCGGCAACGACTACCAGGTGACGGTGACCAAGAGGGGAGACATCGACGATATCCTTCTCGAGATAGAGATGATGCCGGGGATGGAGACGAAACAGGAAGAGGTCCTCGCCCGCCTCAAGGACCAGTTGCGTGTTCGCGTCAACCTGGGTTTCAAGATCACCGTCCACCCCTTCGGCGTCGTGCCGAGGTACGAGGTGAAGGCAAAGAGGTTCAAGGACCTGAGGAAACACTAGAAAACCGTTTCAGGTTCCAGGTCTCAGGTCTCAGGCCTTCAACCCGCAACCGGGGACGGTCTTTCCCTGAGACCTGGAACCTGAAACATGAGACCATTTTTTCAGGAGATGACCATGATGGATGACGCTAAGATAGCCGAGATGGACAGGAAGATCGAAGCTCTCAGGGAGATGGTGCAGGACCTTATCGACTCCTCGGGAGACGTGGAGGCCGTGAGGAGGAATGCGAAGCGCATACTGGCGAGCGTGAGGATGCTCGAGATCAATATCAGCGACGCCGCCGCCGGAGCCTGAACGAAAGGAAAATGGACATCATCTTTAACGGCGTACGCGAGAGCGTACCGGAGAACACTACCATATCGGACCTGGTCGTCAGGACAGGCGAGAAGGACGGAGGGCTCATCGTGGAAGTGAACAGGAGATTCATCTTTCCCGCCAACTACGGAAAGACTTTCCTGTCAGAGGGCGATACGGTAGAATTCATCAACCCGGATTTTGGAGGATAGGATAGGACGGTTCCAAGTCTCATGTCTCAAGTTCCAGGTCAAAGACGGAAGATTGCCGGGATGGACGACCTGAAACCTGAAACGTGAAACCTGGAACGGTGATTAAAGGAGGTATTAATGTTACTGTTGCCTAAGTTCGACTATGAGGAGCCGAAGAGCCTGCCGGAAGCACTGGCGATGCTGTCGGAGTTAAAGGGGAATGGAAAGGTTGTCGCCGGGGGCACGGACCTTCTGGTGAACATGAAGAAGGGGACAGTCAGGCCGGCGTGCCTTGTGAGCCTGAAGAAGGTGGATGGGCTCCGGGAGATCTCCGGGGAGGATGGCAGTCTCGCCATCGGCTCCCACGTGACGGTGTCGGAGATCGCCGAGTCTGACCGTGTGGCCTCCGCCTTCCCGGTACTGGCCCGGTCCGCCTCAGGTCTGGGATCGCCGCTCATCAGGAACCGTGCGACCATCGGGGGAAACATAGTGACCGCACGGCCGGCGGCGGACCTCCCGCCCGCCCTCCTGGTGCTGGGGGCCAGCGTGGAACTCAAAGGGAAAGGCAAAGACAGGACAGTTCCCCTCGACAACTTCTTCACGGGACCGGGGACCTCTGTGATAGAGACCGGTGAGGTGCTGACAAGGATCGTCATCCCCTCCGCGCCGCCGTACACGGGCGGCGATTATATCAAGCTCGGCCACAGGGCGGCCCTTGAGATCGCCATCGTCGCGGTGGCCTCGAGGCTGACCCTCGACAAGCCTGACGGGGTGATCGTCGATGTACGCGTCATTCTGAGTTCCGTGGCGCCCACCGCCGTACACGCAGTGTCGGCGGAAAAGGCCCTCACGGGCCAGCACCCGTCGGAAGAACTCTTTGCGAAGGCCGCCGCCCTCGCGGTCGGTGATTCATCTCCCATCACCGACATACGCGGCGGGGCCGAATACCGCCGGGATATGGTGAACACCCTTGTAAAGAGGACGCTGCTCAAGGCTTTCAATGATGCCCGGGCCATGAAAGGGGGGAATGCGTGATGAAGAAACTGATCACTTTCACAGTGAACGACAGGGAATACGAGGTGGCCGTTGCCCCCAACAAGACCCTCACCCAGGTGTTGCGTGACGACCTGAACCTTCTGGGAACGAAGGAGGGATGCGGTGTGGGCGATTGCGGTGCGTGCACCGTGATCCTCGACGGCAAACCGGTGAACTCCTGCCTTGTCCTGGCCGTTCAGGCCGACGGTTCGACCATAAAGACGATAGAAGGGGTGGCTGAGGGCGACTCTCTTCATCCTGTCCAGGAGACATTCGTGGAAATGGGTGCCATCCAGTGTGGTTTCTGCACCCCGGGAATGATCCTTTCCGCCACGAGCCTTCTCGAGAAGAATCCCCACCCGACGGAGCAGGAGGTGAGGCAGGCCCTTTCGGGGAACCTCTGCCGTTGCACGGGATATCAGAAGATCGTGGAGGCCGTGCAGGAAGCCGCCAGAAGAATGAAGGGATGACGAGGAGGAGGCAAGGACTATGAAGGCATACAACGTGATAAATACGCGGCTGCCCAGGGTGGATGCCAGGGCGAAAGCGACGGGCGACGCCCGCTATGCGGCGGACCTCAGCATGTCCAACATGCTTTACGGGGCGATGCTGCAGAGTCCCCTGGCACACGCGAAGATACTGAATATCGACACTACAGCGGCGAAGAGGCTTCCAGGAGTCAGGGACGTGGTCACATGGAAGGAGGCGGGGCTTGTCAAGTATGGTGTCAGCCCGGCCCGGTATGACGAGCAGGTCTTCTGCTCCGACAAGGTCCGCTATGTCGGCGACGAGGTGGCGGCGGTCGCGGCAGTCGACCTCGAAACAGCGATGGAGGCAGTGTCCCTCATCAAGGTCGATTATGAGGAGCTTCCGGCGTTTCTCGATATCGGATCGGCCATGGCGGAAGGGGCGATCGCCATACATGAGGATTTTCCCGGAAACGTGAGCGCCGAGGTACACCAGGAATTCGGCAACTTTGAAGAGGCGTTGAAGGAGTGCGACATCGTCCGGACCGACACGTTCATGAACAAGAGGCAGGACGGCGGGTTCCTGGAACCCCAGGCGTGCCTTGCCCAGTACGACCTCAACGGGAACCTCACGCTCTGGTCGTCGACGCAATCGGTCCACTATGTCCAGAGAAGCATCGCCATGGTGCTCGGCATCCCGGTGGGTAAGGTTCGCGTTGTAAAGCCCTACGTGGGGGGTGGTTTCGGCCCCAAGGCGGCGGTGAACGCCATGGAGATCGCGGCGTGCCTCATGTCGAGGCGTACAGGCAAGCCGGTGAAGATGGTCTTCTCCCGGGAACAGGTGTTCCTGCATTCCCGTGCACGCCATCAGTTCACCCACGAGTTGACGACGGGCGTGAAGAAGGACGGGACGATCTTTGCCCTCAGGAACGTCTGTCATCTCGACGGTGGAGCGTATTCAAGCTTCGGCATCGCGACGATCTATTATGCCGGCTCGCTCCTCGGCGCGCCCTACAAGCTTCCGAACATGAAATACGACGGTTACCGCATTTACACGAACAAGCCCACCTGCGGCGCCCAGCGCGGACACGGAGGCGTTGCCGCACGGGCGGGATGGGAACAGCAGCTCGACATCATCGCCGCCGAGCTTAACATGGACCCCGTGGAGTTCAGGCTGAAGAACATGATGAAGACCGGCGATGTGACCTGCAACGACTTCAACATGTCGAGCCTCGGCATGAAGGAGTGCCTCGAGGGAGTGCGCGACGGCTCGAACTGGACCGCCAAAAAGGGCAAACTCCCGAAAGGCAAGGGAATAGGCGTGGCCTGCGGGTTTTTCGTGTCCGGGGCCGGGTATCCCATCTACCGGTCCGAGACGTTCCATTCCACGGCAACGATCAGGCTTACCGAGGACGGCGGCGCCGTGAACCTCTATACCGCGTCGGCGGAGATAGGCCAGGGGTCGGACACGATCCTCGGGCAGATCGCCGCGGAGGCGCTCGGTGTCTCTCTCGATGACGTGAGGGTGCACTCGGGGGACACCGATTTCGGCATCGACCTGGGCGCGTATTCGTCACGGCAGACCCTCATGTCCGGCCACGCCGTCAAGATGGCCGCGGAAGACACCAAGCGGCAGGTGCTCGAGGCGCTTTCGGAGCAGCTCAATGTGCCGGTCGCGGACATGGATATCGCGGGCGGTGTTGTCGTTTTCAAGAAGGACAAGCCCGACTTCTCCCGGTTGCGGACGATGTATGTTAAAGAGCACCGCGGATGGGAAGACCAGCCTTCGGGATCGGAGCTTACCTTCAGGGAAGCGGCGCGTGTTGCATTTCTTACCCGAGGTGTTATAATCGGTAATGGCGCGTACAAACCGGGCGAACTGGGCGGCAAGTACAAGGGTGCCGCGGTGGGGACGTCGCCGGCATATGGATGTTCGGCCCAGGTCGTCGAAGTGACGGTGGACATGGAGACGGGCAAGGTTACCGTGGACGCAATGACCGATGCCCATGACTGCGGCTTTGCCATCAACCGCACCAATGTGGAAGGTCAGATGCAGGGATCGCTTTCCATGGGTCTTGGCGAGGCGCTCTTTGAAGAGGTGAAATTCGACACGAGGGGCCGGGTTGCCAATGCCTCCCTGGGGGAATACCGCATCCCTACTGCTCTCGACATGCCGAACGTCAAGACCGTCATAATCGAGAGCGACGAGCCGAACGGACCCTTCGGAGCCAAAGAGGTGGGGGAGGGCGCTATAATGCCTACCATTCCCGCCATCCTCAATGCCATTTACGACGCGGTGGGGGTGAGGATCGACGAGCTTCCCATCACCTCCGAGCGTCTTTATGCGGCCATGAAGGAGAAGCAAAAGAAATAGGAGGACGACATGTCTGTGCTGTTCACGCAAAGCTGGGATATAATCCAGGGGAAGGATATTGAATATGCACAGTTCATAGTCGACAACTATTTGCCGGAAATGGCCGAGATGGGTCTCGTACCCGTCGGCGGCTACTATGTCGAAGTGGGCTTCGGTCCCCGCATAGTTGCCGTGTTCAGTGTGAACGAAACGGAGGAGGTCCTGAAGACCATCGCGGGAAAGAAGTTCAAGGACCTCCTCCGACGACTCAAGACCATTATCATGAACTACCGGGGCTCCATCCTGGAGCCCACGGGCGCGGTCAAGCGCGGCAAGTACACCATACAGAAGGGCGTCTGGAAACTCAACCAGTATTACGACCTGAAACCGGGCGTCAAGAAGGCCTATGCCGATTTCGTTATAAACGAACACATCCCCACGATGCAAAAGGTCAGTTACGTGGAGATAACGGGGGGCTGGAACGTCCTGATCGGAGGCATCAGCGAGATCATTGCGGAATTCACCTTCAAGGATGCCATGGATGTGGGCAGACTCCTGATGAACGAAGACTACCGGCGCATAACCCAAAAACTCCGTACCGAATACGCCATGAACTACACAAGCAGGATAATGAGAAGCACGGAACGCTTCGACGAACCGCGGTGGTTCAAGTAGAGACCGTTTCAGCCGCTTGAACCGCTTGAGCGCTAAAAGACAAGGGTTTTGCGGTTACCCCAGGGTGGAGCCTCCGCAGTAGTGATTTCTCTGCCCGCCCTTCTTTCCTAAAATGCTCTCAACACGAGCAAACATCCAGGATTCATCACCCAAACAAACGACGATGAAGCTTTGTTTTTTTAACGTTCAAGCGGTTCAAGCGGCTGCAACCGTTTTTCTGGTACACTTATTGCATCTCTATCCTCGTTGCTGAATACCTGATCGAGGATAGCGATAGATGACGGTGAACAGGCTGGAAACGGATAAGATGCGGGAAATAAAGGCGGCTTGCGCCTGTTTGTTCTCTGAAGCGGCGGCGAGGAGCGATCGATTTCTTGACTCTCTCAGCATGGACATGGTGAAAAGGGCCTATCGGCGGAACGCCAAGGTACATCATCCTGACATGAAGGTGAGCACCGCCGTCAATGATGTGACATCGGACCGTTTCCTCGCGATACAGCAGTCCTACGAGGTGCTTGTCAACTACCTGGAAGATGCGAGCCCGGCCGGTGAGGCGGTCCTTTCTCATGGCAAGATCATCGCCGTAGGCGGCGCCAAGGGCGGCATAGGCAAGAGCGTCATCACGGCGAACCTCGGAATATACCTGGCCTCGCTGGGACTCAGGACGGTGCTCGTGGACCTCGACCTTGGGGGTTCAAACCTTCACCTGTACCTCGGGTATCGCTCGATCCTCCAGCGTTCGATCAACGATTTCCTGAAGAAGAGGGTTGCATCCCTTGACGAGGTCATGATCCAGAGCCCGCACGGGCCTCTCCTGATCGGCGGCGACAGCTCTGAGCTGGGCTCGGCGAACATTGACTTCATGAAGAAGATGAAGCTCATCAAGGCCATAAATGGCATAGAGGCGGACTGCGTGGTCCTCGACCTCGGAGGGGACACGTCCTACAACATTCTCGACTTCTTTCTCCAGGCCGATCACGGCATCGTTGTGACCACCAGGGATTCCGCGTCCTATATCGGCGCCTATCACTTTCTCAAGGCCGCCATGTACCGCAAGCTCAACAGGCTCACGGGCATGGAGTCGCGCTCCGGCGAAGAGAAGAACTCCGAGCTGGAAAAGTATATCCGCGAGTCCACCCTGTCGGGGAACGACGGGCAGAGCGCGATGACGATCAACGAGCTCGTTGCCTCCATCAGGGAAGAGCACCCCCAGTATCTCTCGACGGTCATGAAGGCCGTGTGGGGTTTCAATCCCTACCTCGTCGTCAACAGGCTTCCCGTTGGGGTGGGTCCCGAAGAGGTCGCCGGGAAGATCCAGAGCGTGGCCAAGCGTTGGCTGGCCCGGGAGGTAAGACTCCTCGGCAGCATCGGCCGCCACCCCGACGTGGAACGAAGCGCCATAGACCTCGTCCCTGCCATAACCCGCCACCCCAGGAGCGCCTTCGCGACGGAAATAGCGTCCATAGCGAGCAAACTCCTCAAGATTGCTTGAACCGCTTGAACCGTTTGAACGTTAAAGACAAAAGCCTGCAGGGCTGTTTGGGCGAAGGCCCGGTCCCTTCACTCGTGCAAGTGGCATCCATGAGAAATGTGCGGCTCGCAGAACCTCTCAATTCGGGATCAAGCCCGAGGTGCAGGCAAAGCCAATGTTTTTGAACGTTCAAACGGTTCGAGCGGTTCAAGCGGCTTAAACGGTCTTAAACGGTCTTTTCAGCCTTGACATAATCCCGCGAGCGGCATTACCTTTTAAGAATCGGAGGTTATCGTGAGAATAGGTGCGTTTGAGCTTATCGATCCTGTTCCGGAGCTGAATGCCCCTTACGTGCTGGCGACGCTTCGGCCGTGGATAGATGTCAATAATGTGGGGAGTCTTGTCCTCGGGGAACTGGTGGGCCAGTTCGGGGCGTTCGAACTGGGCCAGCTTGCCCGGCCGGGGCGGTTCTACGATTTCACGCGGTACCGGCCGACGATCGATATCGAGGGAGCCATAAACGACCTCACCATCCCGAACACGACGGTCCACTACGCCCGGAGGGATGGGCAGAACGACCTTGTCTTCCTCAACCTCCTGGAGCCGCACACCAATGCCGATATCTATGTCGAGTCGGTAGTGAGACTTCTTACGACCCTCAGGACAAGCAAATACGTCGTCCTGGGGAGCATGTACGACGTTGTGCCTCACACAAGGCCACTCTTGGTGAGCGGATACGGGATGGGCGAGAAGGCCCTGCAGGATGTGAGGATGGCGGGTGCCATGCCCATCACTTACCGGGGATCCTCCACCTTTGTTAACCTCATAACGAAAAGGGCGGCGGAATCGGGTATCGACGCGGCTGTCTTCATCGTCTCGCTGCCCCAGTACGTCGTGATGGAAGAGGACCACCTGGGGAAGGTCAGGCTCATGGAAGTCCTCAACATGCTCTACAACATCCCCATCGACAAGGAGGAGTTCGAGAAGGCATTGCGCCAGCGCCAGCTTATCACCGAGAAACTCAAGGCCTCGCCGGAAATAGCGGACGTCCTCTCCCAGCTCGAGAACGCCTACGACATGCGCGTGAAGGCGATGGAGGATGAAGGCATCCTCCAGCTTGGCTCCGACATGGAAGAGATCTTCTGGAAGACCATGGAGAAGAACATAGGGAAGGCCTGAGCCCGCCCGAAGGCTACCAGGCGCGGGTCAGGGTAACCCCGTCCACGACCATTTTCCATCGGCCGTCCTCCCGCCATATGCCCCATCCCCTTGTTGATCATGTTTGCCGATACTATCATTGGGGATATCCTGCTCCGCGCCGGAAGAGAAGGCAAAGGGCAGTCCCGATCTATGGTGGGGGAGGACGGGGTGCCGGACCGGGCTACGAAAACCTTGACAAGAGCATGATGGACATGGTCTTGAAATGTTTGCGCATTAGTTGACAGTCTCAGTCCCGTTGCTTATAATGGCTGAACGGACGCAGGTAATATTGGTCTGTCACAATGCTTTGCCCGGCTGTCATCGAGCCGGGGGAGGTCGGATTTTCCAGCTTGGGTTGCTGTGGGCGATATGAAAGAGCGCGACGAGAAGAAAGAACCCATGAATATCTTTGTCTTTTTGTTCTCCACGATTGGCCGCTGGACCATCCGCATTGTCGGGAATTTCGGTGCCATGGCCGTCTTCTTCTTCCTCGGCTTCATCAATATCTTCAGGTCGAGGCAGATACGTGAGATCACGAACCAGACGTACTACATCGGTGCTAAATCCTCTCTCATCGTGATGCTCGTCGCCCTTTTTACGGGGATGGTACTGGGCCTCCAGTTGTTTTACACCCTCGTGAAGTTTGGCTCCGTGGGCGCCCTCGGGTCGGCCATTTCCCTGTCTCTCGTGCGGGAGCTCGGTCCGGTCCTGACGGCCATCATGATAACTGCGCGGGCCGGCTCGGCAATGGCGGCCGAGATCGGCATCCTGCGCAATTCCGAGCAGATCGACGCACTTTACACGATGGGCGTGGATCCCATCCGGTACCTCATCAGCCCGAGGATAGCGGCTTCCATCATCAGTTTTCCCCTGCTCACGGCATTTTTCGACCTCATAGGCATCATCGGCGGGTATATCACGGGCGTTGTTCTCCTGGGGACCAACGCGGGGACGTATTTCTACCGCGTCCAGTCCTCCATCGACATGGTCGATATCCGGGGGGGGTTCATGAAGGCCCTCGTGTTTGGCGCCATCGTCTCCTGCATTTGCTGCTTTCAGGGGTATTTCTGCCACATGAGGAGTGACGGGTTCGGCGCGAAATCGGTAGGTCTGGCCACGGTATCGGCGGTTGTGATCTCCTGCGTGATGATCCTTGTTTCCGACTACGTGGTAACATCATTTTTGATGTAAGGATGAGTATGGACACGCCTCTCATAGAGTTCAGGAACGTTACGAAGGGGTTCAACGGCAGGACTGTGCTCAACAACGTCAATCTGAGCATCTATGAGAACCAGGTCACGACGATCATCGGGAAGAGCGGCACCGGCAAGAGCGTGCTCCTCAAGCACATCATCGGTCTGCTCAAGCCCGACGAGGGCACGATCCTTTTCCAGGGCACCCCCATCAACAAGATGAGAAAGGCTGAATGGGAAGGACACAGGCGCAGGATAGCCTACCTGTTTCAGAACAATGCCCTTCTGGACTCCATGACCGTCCTCGAGAACGTCGCCTTTCCCCTGCGTCAGACGACAAATCTGCCGAAGGCGGAGATAGAGAAGCGGGCGATGAAGAGGATAGAGGACCTGGAGCTCCTGGAGGCGGTCGGGAAATTCCCGTCGGAGCTCTCGGGGGGCATGCAGAAGCGGGTTGCACTGGCACGCGCCCTTGTCACCGATCCCCAGATCGTTCTCTTCGACGAGCCAACGACAGGTCAGGACCCCATCAGGAAGAACATGATCTTGAGCATGATCATCCATTACAGGAAGAAATACGGCTTTACGGCCATCATGATAAGCCACGACATTCCCGACGTGTTCTTCATCTCTGACCGGGTCGTTATCCTCTGGGAAGGGGGCGTGGGTTTCCAGGGGCCTTACGAGGAAGCCCTCAAGCAGAACGTCCCCATGATCGATGAGTTCCTGCGGAGCCTCGACGGGTTCGAGGACCAGCTGACGGGTCTTCTCTCACGGGAGGCCTTCAAGATGCACTATTCCGCGATGCTGGGGAGTGCGACCAGGGAGGTGACCTCTTCCGCGGCGCTTTTCGGCGTTCGCCTCAACATCCTCCACGAGGCCCTGGGGGCACAGGCCGCTCTGGAGGTTCTCAGGGCCCTGGGAGAATACACCAACCGGTATTTCAACGCCATCGGCGGTTTTTCGGCACGCCACAGCAGGGACGAGATATTGACCATATTTCCCCGCAAGACCATGGAGGAGGCCCGCAAGCTGGTCGAGGATTATTCCCGCGACCTGGAGCACGGCGTCATAGACCACATACGGGACATCGCATCCGGGAACAGCGGTGAGGCCACGTGCTTCGATATCCACATCCATGCCGGGGTCATCGAGATCTCCCCGGAGGACACGATCGACGAGATAATCGGGAAGGGCCGGGCGAAGCAGGAGATCATATCGACATACCGGTGTGATTTTGGAGGTGAGGATCAATGAAAAAGTATTCCATAGAGACGACGGTGGGTATCTTCATAGTGGCCGGCCTCATATGCGTCGGCTACATGACGGTGAAACTCGGCAATGTGTCGCTCTTCGGGGAGAAGAACTATCCGCTCAGTGCCCACTTCACCTCCGTCGCGGGACTGAGGGTGGGAAGCTCCGTTGAGGTGTATGGCATCCAGGTGGGCACGGTAACGAACCTTACCATCGATCAGGACAAGCAGATGGGCGTGGTGGGGATGAAGATCGACAAGGGGACGATCATCTACGATGACGCGTCGGCCATTGTTAAGACTGCGGGTCTCATTGGCGATAAATACGTAAAGGTGGATCCGGGGGGATCGGGACAGCCCCTGAAACCCGGAGGGGTTATCACCCAGACCTCGGTGCCGGCGGACATCGAAGACCTTATCGGCAAATATGCCTTCGGGGACGTCAAGAAGCCGCCCGCGCAGGGCGAGGAGCCGCAATCCGTTAAGTGATCAAGGAGGAGGAAGTGAGAAAAACACTGGCCGGTCTGATGATACTCATCATATCAATGGTACCCTTCCAGGCCATTGCAGGGTCCGCCCTCGATATGGTGAAGATGAACGCGAACAGCGTTCTTGATGTGCTCAGGGATCCGAAGCTCAAGGGAGAGGCGGGCAAGAAGGCCAAGGAACAGAGGATAGAAACCGAGGCGGAAAAGCTCTTCGATTACGTCGAGCTTTCGAAACGGACCCTGGGACTTAACTGGAACAAGCTGAGCATGGACCAGCGCAAGGAGTTTGTCGAACTTTTCAAGAAACTCCTCAGGAACACTTACATAGACAGGATCACGGCCTACACCAATGAGAAGGTGGAGTTTACGAGAGAGATCCAGCTGACCGAGAACACGACGGAAGTGCAGAGCGTGGTCACGAAGGGCAACACCAAAGTGCCCATCAATTACAGGGTCATAAAGAAGAGCAACGACTGGATGGTGTACGACGTCGTCATCGAGGGAGTGAGCCTCATCAGCAATTACCGCACGCAGTTCAGGGAGATCCTCGGGAACAACCCGCCGCAGGTTCTGATAGATACTTTGCGGAAAAGGGTAGGGAAGTGATGGTGATGCGCCCCGTTGCCGCCGGCCAGGTTCGGAGGCTAACGTCCTTGAGGGCCATGGGCGGGCTCTGTCTGGCCGTCACGTTTCTGTTCTTCTGTCCATTGCTTCACGCGGAAGGGGACCTTCCTGAAGTCGGCGAGATCACGATACGGGACCTTCAGGCCACAGAGGACGGGATGGTGCGCCCCGTCGCTTACACTATGGCGGCCGGCAACACATCCTGGGGAGGTTTTCAGGCGGCAGAGGGCGAACCCCGGAACTTTTCCACTTACGCGGCCGCCGGGCAAACGCCGTCCGACGAGTACGGCGATGTGAAGGCGGAGGATGTGGGGGAGGCGGTTCCCGGTGCCGCCGGAAAGAAATCGTTCGACGAGTACGGCGACGTGACGGCGGATAGCGGGACCGAGGCGAAACCGCAGGTCCGGATAGCCGATCCCCTGCGGCCGTTCAACGTGGCAATGTATCACTTCAATGACAAGGTTTATTTCTGGGTGTGGAAACCCGCCGCGACGGGTTACAAGTACGTCATGCCCCGGCCGTTCAGGCAACTTTTCAGCAACTTTTACCGGAACCTGACGGCTCCCGTCCGTATCATGAACAATCTTTTCCAGGGCAAAGTCGGCTATGCCGGGGAAGAACTGGGGAAGTTTCTCATCAATTCCACGGTCGGCGTGGGAGGGCTTCGGAACTGCGCCGAGGAGTGTTTCGGCATAAAGGGCCGTAACGCCGATTTCGGTCAGACCCTCGGCAAATGGGGCCTGGGCCCCGGTTTCTATCTCGTGTTGCCCTTTCTCGGTCCCTCCAGCCCCCGTGACGGGTTCGGCTTCCTCGTGGATTGGGCAATGAGGCCGCAGACATACATTGGTACGGACTTTTTCGACTACCAGAGCGTGGGTCTCTTCGTTCACGAGAAGATCAACAGCACGTCGTTCCATATAGGTGAATACGAGTCGCTCAAGAAGGCGGCCATCGATCCCTACGTATCGATGCGCGACATCTACATCCAGTACCGCACGGACCTCATCGAGAACCGCTAGGAACACCTCAGTCAGCCTTGCGCTTCTTTCCGGCTCCTCCATTTGCCTCCAGCGGGCGGCGCCTTTTTGGTATACCTGTACCCGGGTGCGCTTCCCGGCGTATAATATTCCAGTGTTCCCTGTGAACCGGGAACGAAAAAGGAGGGGCGGCCATGTCACTTTTGTTCATCCAGTACTGGGATGTCATTCAGGGCAGGGAGAAGGAATATTCTGATTACCTGAACAACAGGTATCTCGCGGAGATCACGACCCTGGGCCTTGTCCCGGTGGGAGGGTATTTCGTCGAGGTGGGTTTCGGTCCGAGGACGATAACCGCGTTCTCGTCGGAGAGCCTCGAGGACATTTCCAGGATCATAACCGGCAAGGAGTTCAGGGACCTTGCCCTGGGACTGCGAAAGTATGTAGCCAACTTCAACAACACCGTGCTCGAGCCTGACGGCACGGTGAAACTGGGGCGGTATCCCGTTCAGAAGGGGGTCTATAAGTTCAACCAGTACTACGACCTGAAGCCTGACATGAAGGAGAAGTACCAGGACTTCATCGTCAACGAATACCTGCCGGCAATGGCGAAGATCGACTACGTCACGGTAACGAACTGCTGGAACGTGGTGCTCGGCGGTTTCTGCGACATCATCCTCGAGATCACCTTCAAGGACCCCGAGGACATCGGGCACCTTCTCAAGAACAACGATATCCAGAGGATAACGCGCAGGCTGATCCGTGAGTTCGTGACGAACTACACCAACCGGATACAGAGAACAACGAAATGGTTCAGCGATCCTAGATGGTTCAGGCGGTAGATCCTTCGGTGCAATATCGGGGAAGGTTGCTCCATCCTCTGTTTACGACGGCCGCTGCCTTTCAAAAGAGACGGGAAAAATGGTAGAGTGAGGCAGTGAACGTCCGGGGTGGTGCCCTGCGCGGAAGGGAGCGCGGGTCTATCGTGCAGACGTTTGCCGATAACGGAGACGGAAGATGAGATATGATTTTGATAGGGTTGTCGAGCGAAAGGGTACGGACAGCATTAAATGGAGACGATACGGCGGCGAGGTCCTGCCCCTGTGGGTGGCCGACATGGACTTTGTTTCCCCCGAGCCGGTCGTCCGCGCCCTGCACGAGCGGGTGGACCACCGCGTCTTTGGATACGGAGGGGCGACGGAGGAGTTCGTGGAGGTCGTCCGGGAGAGGCTGAACAGGCTCTATGGATGGGACGTTCCGGGAGAGGAGATCCTCCTTGTCCCCGGGGTGGTAACGGGGCTTAATCTCGCCTTCATCCTTTTCGCGGAGCCGGGGGAGGCCGTTCTCGTCCAGCCGCCGGTCTATTCGCACTTCATTGCCGACCCCATGAACCGTGGACGCGCGGTCATCGATCCTCCGCTGGTGAAGAAGGGGGGCACATACGAGATCGATTTCGACGCCTTCGAGGAGGCGATCACGGAAAGGACACGGATCTTTGTCCTGTGCAACCCCCATAACCCCGTCGGCCGGGTTTTCAGAAAGGACGAGCTGGAAAGACTTGCCGATATCTGCCTGCGCCGGGAGATCCTTATCTGTTCCGACGAGATCCACTGCGACCTTCTGTTCCCCGGCAACCGGCACATACCCATCGCCACCCTGGGCAATGAGGTGGCGGACCGTACCATAACCTTCATGTCGCCGAGCAAGACATTCAACCTGGCGGGCCTGAAGTGCTCCTTTGCGGTGATCAGGGACCCGGTATTGAGGAAGACCTGGCTGAAGGGCAGCGAAGGCCTTATCCCCCACGTGAACCTCCTGGGGGTCACCGCGGGCCTCGCCGCCTACAGGGACGGCCGGGAGTGGCTCACCCAGTGCCTTGCCTACCTCGAGGGCAACAAGGGTTTCCTGGAGCGCTTCCTGGTCGAGAAATTGCCCTCCCTTAGCATGACCCCCATGGAAGCTACGTATCTGGCCTGGCTCGATTGCAGGAGCTCGGGAATACCGGGGAATCCTTCCCGCTTCTTTCTTCGGAAGGGAAGGGTGGCCCTCAACGACGGGCTGGAGTACGGGAGAGGGGGAGAGGGGTTTGCCAGGCTCAACTTTGCATGTCCGAGAGAGACCCTCACCGAGGCCCTCGAGCGGATGGCGCATGCCATGGAAGAGTTGTGACCCCGAAGGAGGATGGTGCTTGAAACCTCACGAAAGCCGCATCTTCCTGATGATCCGGCCGCTTGTCACGTCATAGAACCATATTGCGATGAGGTCCATGTACAGGTAATGATATCTGGCGAGATAGACGCCTGGTCTCTCTGCCGTCGTTTTTCGGCTGATCTCCTCGTGTGAGGTGTACGGCGCGGCGAGCCTGCCGACGAGAAGCGCCATGATACCTCCCTCGATGCGCCCCGTTTCCCCGGCGGTCATTCGCACCACCACCTCGATCCTTTTGTCTTCGAGTTCCCTGTCGGGCTCCGGTGGTCTTCTGCCGTCGTCCCCCCGTACATGCGGCGCCGCGGTCCTCTGTATCGGAAGGGCCCGCGCGTTGACCGCCACCACCGCGTATTCACTGAACTTTGTCTCTTCGATGGTCACCCGGGTGCCGTCCTGCCTGGTTATGGTATACCTGTTATCGAGCTGGGGCAGGTGCCTGACGACGAACGCCTTTTTCGAGGTATCCTTGAGGCCTGCCTCGAATACCGCGGACAGCCGGCAGCTCATGTGGATGAGCCCGTCCTTCTCGTCACGGCGGACCTCGGCGGGGGTGACCCTCACGGCATACATGCTGTCAAAATCCAGGGAACCCATGAGAGGAAGGGATATTTTCAGCGCCATCCTGGCCTTGTGCGCATCTTCCGTCTCCTGCGGTTCCCTCAGCGCTCTTTGTTTCCTCATTTCGATGCTGCTGTAAAGGATCTCCGGATTGTGCCCCGTGTACATGGGGGGAAGCCTGTCCGCGTCCGGGTTGAAGGACCTTGTGTCATAAACGGTGGAGAGAAAGGCGCTTCCCGGCTTACCCGGTCCGCGTTCTCCACCCGGCCCTCCCTTGCCCGGTCCGAAGCAGCCGGTAAAGAGAACGCAGAATGCAAGCAAGACAGCTACGGAAGAGCAACTCCTCCGATGATATCCCATGATCTCCCCTTCATCGTTTTGCCTATCATTCTGGTATCGGGACACGCCGATTGTCAACATCAAAAGAACGTTAACCCACCCGTCCGGGTCCTGTTCGGCATACCTCTGGAAGGTACAAACCCTCAAGCGGTTCAAGCCATTCAAGCGGTTCAAGCCGTCTTTCATCCCAAACGCTTCTTGAACCTCAGTGAGCTCGTGGCGACGACGGATGCTCCGAGTATGAAAAGGGCCGCGAACTGGGGCCAGAGGATGGTCATGCCGTTGCCTTTCAGGAAGATACCGCGGATGATGACGAGGAAATACCGGAGGGGATTGAGGTAGGTGATGAACTGGACGGCCCGGGGCATGTTCTCTATGGGGAACATGAGGCCCGACAGGAGGATCGCCGGGGCGAAGAAGAGGAACGTCGCCATCATCGCCTGCTGCTGGGTCCGGGAGATGGTGGAGATGAAAAGGCCGAACCCGAGGACGGAGAGGAGATAAACGGCGGTCGCAAGAACGAGAAGAGGGATGGAGCCCCGTATGGGGACGTCGAACCAGACCACGCCGACGACGGTAACGAGAAACATGTCAAAGAACCCGATGGCGGCGAATGGTATTGTCTTTCCGAGAATGAGCTCGGCGGGGCGGATGGGTGTGACCATGAGTTGCTCCATGGTGCCGATCTCCCGTTCCCGGACGATGGCCATGGATGTGAGCAGGAGACACACGAGAAGGACCATGATGGCGATGACGCCGGGCACGTTGTAGTTCTTGCTCCTCAGGTCCGCGTTGTACCACGCGCGGGATCGCACGTCGAGGGAACGCGGTGTCCGCGAGGTCATCCGTGTCGCGATGTCCCCGTTGTACCGGGAAAGGATGGCGCCGGCATATCCCGCCGCGACAAGGGCGGTGTTCGAATCCGCACCGTCGACGAGTATCTGGACGGAGGCGGCGCGGCGTGCCTCGAGGTCGGACGTGAAGCCGCGGTCGAAATTAAGGACGACGGTTACCTTACCCCGGTCGAGAAGGTTCCTGACCTCTTCGTCGGATGCGGCGAAACGGACGATCCTGAAGTATCCCGATGCCTCGAAGCGCCGCGCGATCTCGCGGGTGACCGACGTCTTGTCGAGGTCCTGGACGGCCATGTGGATATTCGTGACATCCATGGTCACGGCGTAGCCGAAGATGATGAGCTGAAGGACGGGGGTCAGGAAGATGATGGGTTTCATCTTCCTGTCGCGGAATATCTGGATGAATTCCTTGACGATCATGTGCCTTATGCGCCGGAGCGTTTCTCTCATGTCAGGCCACCCTCTTCTTGAACCTCTTCACTGCCACGGTGAAGACGATGACCCCGAAAAGCGCGAGAAGACCCATCTCGGTAAGGAGCATCCCGGCGGTGTTGGCCTTGAGGAATATCCCCTTGATGGCCGAAACAAAATACCGTGCCGGTACGAGATAGGTGATGGCCTGCAGGGGTACAGGCATGTTCATAATGGAGAACATGAACCCCGACAGGAGGAGCGCCGGCAGGTAGGACGAGATGACGGCGGCCTGGCTTGCCGCCAGCTGCGACTTTGTCACAATGGATATGAGGATGCCAAGGCTCAGTCCCCCGAAAAGGAAAAGGGAGGATATGAAGAGGAGGAGGAAGACGCTCCCCTTGAGGGGTACCCCGAAGAGGGCGACGACGATCACGATGGACATGACGGTGTCGATGATGCCGATGGCGAAATAGGGGACCATCTTGCCTACGACGAGCTCCGCCGGCTTCACCGGGGTCGAGATGATCTGCTCCATCGTCCCGCGCTCCCATTCCCTGGCGATGGTGAGGGAGGTGAGGAGGGCGGCGATGATGGCCATGATGACGGCGATGAGCCCCGGGACGATGAAGTTGCGTGACTTGAGCTCCGGGTTGTACCAGACGCGGGGACGGATGTCGATGGCGGGCTCAAGCGAGGCAAGCCCGGCATGCCGCGCGGCAAGCTCGAGGGCGCCGGTCAGGTATCCCAGGGCGATGGTGGCGGTGTTGGAGTCGCTGCCGTCGACGATGACCTGGATCTGAGGTTCACCCCCTGTGCGGGCGTATCTCGAAAAGTCCTCCGGTATGGAGAGCGCCACCCGCGCGCTGCCCTCGTCCAGGGCCCTGTCTATGAGCTTCGGGTCCTTCACGTAGGCGACGACGGTGAAGTAGCCCGACGCCTCGAGGCCGCGGACGATCTCTCTCGACAGGCTCGAGGCATCCCTGTCGTAGACCACGGTCGTCAACCGGTCGACGTCCACCGTGATGGCGTACCCGAAGATGAAGAGCAGCATGACGGGCATGAGGAAGGCGAGCGCAAGGCTTAAAGGGTCCCGCCGGATCTGGATCGTTTCTTTCCTGGCTATGGCCAGCACGCGGTTCGGGTTCATCATGAGGACGCCTCGATAAGGGATACGAAGACGTCCTCGAGGGAAGGGCGCACCGCGGTGATGCCGGAGACGGCTATGCCGGCGCTCTCGAGGGTAGAGCGGATGGCAGGGATCGCCGTCGCGTCGTCGTCGACGGTGGCGTGGATGACGTTGCCGAAAAGGGCGACATCGAAACCTTTCCCGGCGAGGACATCGAGGGTTTCCACGACGGCATCCACGGAGACCTCCAGGACCTTCCTGTGCATGTGCTCCTTTTTCATGACGTCCGGTCGGCCCTCGGCGACGATCCTGCCCCTGTAGATCAGGGCGAGGCGGTCGCAGTATTCGGCCTCGTCGAGGTAATGGGTGGTCACGAAGACCGTCGTCCCCCGCGAGGACATCTCGTAGATGAGGTTCCAGAACCGGCGGCGGGAGATGGGGTCGACGCCGGACGTGGGCTCATCGAGGAATATGATGGGCGGTTCGTGGATGACGGCGCACCCCAGTGCGAGACGCTGCTTGAAACCGCTTGCCATGGTACGCGTGATGGCCTTGCGCTTGTCGCTGATACCCGCCATCTCGAGGACCCATTCCTTGCGCTCTTTCTTTTTCGCGTTGGTGACCCCGTAGATGCCGCTGAAAAAATCGATGTTCTCCCCGACGGTGAGGTCGTCATAGAGGGAGAAACGCTGGGACATGTAGCCGATATTCTTCTTTATCTCCTCGGACTGCCTCATGATGTCGAAACCGCCGACGGTACCCGATCCCGCGGAAGGAAGGAGAAGCCCGCAAAGCATGCGTATGGTCGTCGACTTCCCGGCGCCGTTGGGCCCCAGGAACCCGAAGACCTCTCCCCGGGCGACGGTGAGATCGATGCCGTCAACGGCACGGAAATTACCGAAGGTCTTCGTGAGTCCGCTCACGGAAACGGCGGTGTCCTGTCCCTGTGCTGCCGTCATGCCTTCACCTTAGTTCCTGCCGACGTCCCGGGCACCGATCATGGCGAAGAAGACGTCCTCGATGGAGGGCGCTATCTCGCGGTACCCCCCGGCTGCGCAGCCCCTGTCCGACAAGAGCCCCATCACGGCCTCTATGTCGTCCCTGTCTCTCAATGCTACATGGAGCCTGTCGCCGTAAAGGCCGACCCCTGTCACCCTTTCATCGCTCTTGACGATCCCCATGGTCTCGTGGGCATTGTCGCACCACACCTCTATCATGGGCATGGCGTGCCGGGCCTTGATCGCCGCGGGGGTGTCCTTTTCGAGGAGCCTGCCTTCGTAGATGAGGCCGACTTCGGTACATCGCTCCGCCTCATCGAGGTAGGAGGTGGAGACGAAGATCGTTGTCCCCTCCTTGAGGAGCTCGTAGAGGATCTTCCAGAAGTCGCGGCGCGAAACAGGGTCGACGCCGTTCGTCGGCTCGTCGAGGAAGAGTATCTCCGGCGTGTGGATAAGGGCGCAGGCGAGGCCAAGCTTCTGTTTCATGCCGCCCGAGAGCTGCCCTGCGAGCCTGCCGGTGAAAGGGGTAAGACCGGAGAAGCCGAGGAGCCTGTCCATGCGCACCGGCCGCTCTGCCTTCGGCACGTCGTAGATGTCGGCGTAGAAGACCAGGTTCTCCATGACCGTGAGGTCTTCGTAGAGTCCGAAGCGCTGGGGCATGTAGGCTATCTTTTCCTTGATCTTCTCGGAGGCCTTGTCTATGGGGTACGATGCCACCCAGGCGTTGCCGGAGGTGGGTTCCATGACGGCGGCGAGCAGCCTCATGAGCGTCGATTTCCCGGCGCCGTCAGGGCCGACGAGCCCGAAGAGCTCTCCCTTGCGGACCTCGAGGGTGATTCCGTCGAGGGCCCTCACGGTGCCGAAGCTCTTGCCGAGGGACTCCGTGCGTATCGCCAGGGTGTCTTCCGTCGTCATTTGAGAGAGATCCTCACGTCGGCGGGCATGCCGGGCTTGAGTTCCTGGTTCTTGTTCGTGACGGTGACCTTCACGCCAAAGACCAGCTTGACGCGCTCTTCCTGAGTCTGGACGTTCTTCGGAGTGAACTCGGCATCGGAGGAGATGAATGTGACCGTGCCCTCGTAGGTCCTGTCCTTGTACGTATCAACGGTTATCCTGGCCTTCTGGCCGAGCTTGACGAGGGCGAGCTTGTCCTCTTTTACATACACCTTGACCCAGGGGCGGTCGAGGTCACCCACGGTGAACACCGCCGCGCCGGGCTGGACGATCTCCCCGAGTTCGACGTTCTTCCTGAAGACTACCCCCGATATGGGCGCATAGAGCCGGGTGTCGGCAAGCTTCTCTTCCGTGTTCGCAAGGAGGGCCTCAAGCTGCTTTACCCGAAGCTCGGCGGCCCTGATATCCTCCCGTCGCGGGCCTTCCTCGACGAGACTCTGCTGCTGCCGGGCGCTCCTCAGCTGGCCGAGGCGCGTCTCGTAGGCGCTCTTTGCCGCGTCGAAGCGCGATGCTGATATGGCCCCGTTCTCATAGAGGGTCTCGGCGCGTTCGAAATCCTTGCGTGCCCTGACGAGCTCCGCCTCGAGGGATGCCGAATCAGCCCGGGCCTTTACGATCTCCTGGCGCCGCGAGCCCGCCTTCAGCTCCGCGAGCTTCACCCTCGCCTCCTCGAGGGCGGCGCGGTTCTGGTCGACAAGGGCCCTCACGTCGCCGCTCGAGAGTTCGGCGATCAGATCGCCTTCCTTCACGCGGGCCCCTTCGTCGACCTTGAGAGCCGCGATCTTGCCGGCGACCTTGAAGCCCACGTTGCATTCCGTCACTTCGACGTTGCCGGAGAGCTTCATGGTGCCATCGTTGCGTCCGCGGACAAAGTTCATGACGACTATGACGGCGACGATCACTGCGGCGGCGATGACCGCCAGGGGGATGACTTTCTTCTCGGGGATCATTTCATTTCCTCCGTCATGGGTCTTCCGGGGGCGGCGCCGGTTGTCAAGGGACCTTTACCTCCGGCTTCCGGCAGGTCCATCGTTCCCATCGCCTTGTTGAGGGATGCCACCGCAACGCGGCGGTCGAAGCGCGCCTGGCAGAGGTCGGCCCGGGAGCGGATAAGGGCGGACTCGGCGTTGATGACGTCGGTGCTCGTGTTGTCGCCCGACCTGTACCGGAGGTCTTCCACACGCGCCTGTTCTTTTGCTGAAACGACGGCCTTCTGCGAAACGGCAATGCGTTCGTCGGCGTCGACGACGGAGGTCGCAGCCTCTTTGAGTTCCCGGGCTATCGCAAGGCGCAGGGCCCTCTGCTCCTCCTTCGCCTTCATAAGTTCCAGACGCTCGCGGTCGACCTCGGCCCCGATGCGCCCGAAATCGAAGATCGGCAGAAAGAGGCGCACGCCGAGACTCCAGTTCTCCTTGAAGGACATCCTGTCACCGGCTTTCCCGCCGTAATCGCCGGTCCCGTAGATATCGGGCAGCCTTTTCCCCCGCGCCGAGGCTACGCGCTCTTCGAGCATCTTGACCTTGCTTTGCGCCGCGTTGTAGTCCGGCCGGGCGGCAAGCGCACCCTCGAGGTCCGCCTTTGGGACGGAGCCGTTCATGGGTGGAGTATCGTCGAAGAGGATGACCGGGTCGCCGGGGTCGTCCATGCCTATGAGGGTCTTCAGGAGCTCCCTGGTGTTCGTGATGGCGTTCCTGGTCTGTATCTTTCTTTCAATGGCGGCCCCGAGTTCCGTGTCGGCCTTGAGGAGATCGAGCTTCGGTGCCGTGCCGGCCTTCAGAGCTAACTCTACGTCCCGCCGGTGCGACTCGAGACCCTTTACCTGTGCTTCCGAGGCGCGAAGCAGTTCGTGGAGCTGGGCGAGTTTGTAGTAGACGGCGGTAACGTTATAGATGAGTTCATGAAGGTTCCGGGTATGGAAGTCACGGGCCATGGATGTCTTGAGTTCGGCAATGGTGACGCCCCTCATGAGGCGCCCGCCCTTGAAGAGGGGGACGGAAAAGGTGGCGAAGCCGTCATAGACGTTCTTCTCGAAGTCGGGCAGGTCGGTCGCCAGCATGGGCAGGCTGGTTATCACAATGGGTGTGAGAGGGGCGGGGTAGCGGTAGCGCGTGTATCCCCCGGTGAGGTCGATCCGGGGCATTCTGTCCGCCTGCGCGGCCCGTATGCCCTCGCCCTCTATCTCCACGTTACGTTGCGTCATCCTGAGGGCGGGGTTGTGCTTCACGGCGTAGGCAAGGAGCGAGGGAAGGGTGAAAGGCTCCTGTGCCGCGGCGGCGCCCGGGACAAGGACAATGACCGCGAGGGCCGAAACGATAAAGAGACGTGCGATCCATGTCATGACGATGCTCCTTCCCGGTCGTGTTCTATGCTGGCAAGCGCCGCGAGTGAGAAGCGGCAGATATGCGCGGCTATGTCGGCCATATCCATGGAGTCCACCCGGTCGGGTCCGACCAGTCTCTTAAGGACCGGCCGCGCATAGAGGAAATACAGACATTGCCCGACGATGCTGGCGCAGCAGTAGAGCACCGTGTCGCTTGTCGGATCGCGTCCGGTGATGCGGCCGACAAGCGCCGTGATGAGATGAAAAATGGGCCGCGCCATCTCTTCCACGATGACGTCGAGGGCCGCTGTCGGTTCGGCGAATTCGCGGGCCATGAGCCTTCCGAACCGCGATTCGACGCCCTCGTCGAGGATGCGGAACACGAAGGAGCGGATGAAGCCTTCAAGCCGCTTCTCGGGTTCATCGGCCTCAGACGTTCCCAGTTCCCCGGGATATTTCGCAAAGGCCACATCCTTCCAGTACCGCAATGTCTCCAGGTAGAGATTGTCCTTGCTCTGAAAATGGTAATTGACGGCAGCGACGTTCACGCCGGCCCGGGTGCTGATCTGCCTGATGGTCGTCTGCCGGAACCCGGAGTCGGCGAAGATCTCACCGGCTGCCTCGAGGATCCGCTGTCTTGTATTTCGCCTATCTTCCACTCTCGTTTCACCGTTTCGAATCAAACAGACGTTTCATACATATATTTTAAACGATGGTTGGGGATTGTCAAGAAATTTTTTTCACAATATCCTTGTGAAGAGAATTACATATGGTGGTGAAAAAAGCCCCTGTGTTATCAACAGGATGAGAGGGGTTAACAAGAGAAGTATTCATTATCCTGAATGGTTGGGATGGCAAATATGTATTGACAAGGAAAATCCAATTAGTGTTAAATACCACAGGGTTTTAAGGGGTATAGTTCATTGATAAGTAGTCTGGTTCTGATGGTTCACTCATAGTGTTCACTATAGTGAATATATTTTCCGGGGCAGTCATTGACGAGTTCACAGGCACAATTCGACTCAAGGTAAACAGGCTCACTGCTGCCGGCTCTAAAGGTTGGTTAATCTGAATGGACACGATCAATTTAACTGAAAAAACTGATTGGGCTTTCATCGAAGAGGTGAAAAATGAAAGCGGCCAGAACCCGTCGCTGTGCTATCAGTGCGGGAACTGTACCGCCGGGTGTCCCTACACCCAGTACTTCGACTATCCGGTGAGCATGGTCATGCGCCTTCTGCAGGCCGGACAGAAGGAGACGATCCTTACCTCCAAGGCGATCTGGCTATGCGCCACCTGCGAGACATGCACCACCCGGTGTCCCTGCGAGATCGACGTGGCCCATATCATGGACACGCTGAGGATCATCGCCCGCCGCGAGGGCAAGGTCTCCGAGAAGGACATTCAGCTTTTCTACGATTCATTCCTCGACTCAATGAAGAAACACGGCAGGATCTTCGAGATGGGTATCCTCATGGGCTACAAGTTCAAATCAGGTCAGTTCATGGGCGATGCGGAACTCGGGCCGAAGGTGATGAGCAAGGGCAAGATCAGCTTGTTCCCCAAGACGATAAAAGGCGCCGACAAAGTAGCTCAGATTTTCAATAGATTCCAGGAAAAGGCGAAAAAGCATGGCTGAGAAAGAATACGCATATTTCAGTGGTTGTTCGCTGGAAGGTACCGCGAAAGAGTACGATGAGTCACTTCGGGTCGTCATGAAGATCCTTGGAGTGAACCTTGTGGAACCCGATGACTGGAGCTGCTGTGGCTCCACGCCGGCCCACACTGTGGATCACGTATTCGCCGCGGCGCTTGCCGCACGGAACCTTACCCTCGTGGAGAAGATGAACAAGGATGTCCTGACGACTCCCTGTCCTTCCTGCCTCATGGCGTTCAAGAAGGCACAGTACAACATGTCCAGGGACGAGGCCTTCAAGGACGAGGTAAACGGACTGCTCGATGAGGCCTACAACTGTGGTGTCGAGTCAAAGTCTTCCCTGCAGATCATTTATGAAGACATCGGCCTGGACGCCATCGCTGCCAGGGTCACTCACATCATGCCGGACCTGAAGGTTGCCCCGTACTACGGATGCATCCTCTCCAGGCCGCCCGAGATCGCGCAGTTCGATGACCCGGAGAACCCCGTATCCATGGACAAGATCCTGGCGGCGGCGGGTATCCAGGTGCAGGATTTCGCGTTCAAGATGGAATGTTGCGGCGCTGCCTTCGGCGTTCCGAAGCGGGAGATGGTGAACAGGCTCTCGGGCAAGGTGCTTGAGATGGCCATCGATGCCGGCGCAAACTGTATAGCGGTTGCGTGCCCGCTGTGCCAGCAGAACCTCGACCTTCGCCAGGAGCAGGTGAACAAGACGACGGGTTCGAATTACAACATCCCCATCATCTACTTCACGCAGCTTCTGGGACTTGCCTACGGATTGTCGCCCAAGGAACTGGGCATGGATAAAGTGATCGTGAGCGCCGACAGTGTCACGCGCAGGATCACCAAGGAAGAATACGAGAAGATCAAAGCAGAAGAAGCAGCCGCGAAAAAGCCCCAGAAGGCCAAGAAGGCCGCGGCCGCAGAAGAGACAAACAATTAAGGAGACCTGATCGATGCGGGTTGGTGTATTTATCTGCCATTGTGGAAGCAACATCGCGGGAACCGTTGACGTCGCGAAAGTGGCCGAAGAGGCCCGGAAGATGCCGGGCGTTGCCTACGCCACAGACTACATGTACACTTGTTCGGAACCGGGACAGAAAGAGATAACGGACGCTATCGAGCAGCATAAGCTTGACAGGGTCGTTGTCGCCGCATGCTCGCCCCGTATGCACGAGAATACCTTCAGAAGGACCATCATGAAGGCGGGCCTTAACCGCTATTTCTTTGAGCAGGCCAACATCCGTGAACATGTGTCCTGGATCAGCCTCGACAAGGAGGCCAACACGATCAAGGCCATTGACGAGGTGAGGATGTCTGTGGCGAAGGTCATAAAGAACAAGCCGCTCTTCTCATCATCCTTCAAGATCAACAAGAGGGTGCTTGTCATCGGTGGCGGTGTTGCAGGCATGCAGGCAGCGCTCGACTGTGCGGATGGCGGCCTTGAGGTCGTCATGGTCGAGAAGAGTCCGTCTATCGGCGGTATGATGGCGCGTCTCGACAAGACGTTCCCCACCGTCGACTGCTCCATCTGTATCCTGGGACCCAAGATGGTCGACGTGGCACAGCACGAACTCATAAAATTGCATGCCTACAGCGAGATAGCCGAGATCAAGGGCTATGTCGGCAACTACCAGATAAAGATCAAGAAGAAACCGTCCTACGTCGACTGGACGAAGTGTACCGGTTGCGGGCTTTGCATGGAAAAGTGTCCCACGAAGAATGCCTACGACCATTTCAACTTCGGCGCGGCGCCGACGCGGGCCATCAACATCCCCTTCCCGCAGGCGATCCCGAAGAAAGCGACAATAGACCCCAACTACTGCCGGCAGTTCACAAAAGGCAAATGCGGGGTCTGTGCGAAGGTCTGTCCCACGGGTGCCATCAACTATGAGATGCAGGAAGAGTTTATCACGGAGGAAGTGGGAGCCATCATCACGGCAACGGGATACGGCCTTATGGATATCGAGAGGCTGACCGAGTACGGTGGGGGACGGTATCCCGATGTCATCTCCGGCATCCAGTACGAGCGGTTCCTCAACGCCTCGGGTCCGACATCGGGCCACATCATCAGGCCGTCTGACCACGAAGAGCCGAAGACGATTGTCTTTGTCTCCTGTGCGGGGTCCCGCGATAAATCCCTCGGCGTTCCGTACTGCTCCAACTTCTGCTGCATGTACATCGCCAAGCAGGCCATTCTGACGAAAGACCACATCCCCGATTCACAGTCCTACGTCTTCTACATGGATGTCAGGTCTCCCGGCAAGGGTTATGATGAATTCACACGCCGCGCTCAGGAAGAGTACGGCGCCAAGTATATCCGCGGCAGGGTATCGCGCATCTATCCGAAGGGCAAGAAGATGGTGGTGAGGGGGGCGGACACGCTCCTCGGAACCCAGGTTGAGATCGAAGCCGACCTCGTCGTCCTCGGGACTGCCGTTGTCGCCGCACCTGGTGCCGGGGAGATGGCTGAGAAGCTCCACATCTCCTACGATACCTTCGGGTTCTACGTTGAGTCTCACCCGAAGCTCAGGCCCGTGGAGACGAACACGTCAGGTGTTTTCCTCGCCGGCGCGTGCCAGGGCCCCAAGGACATCCCGGCATCGGTCGGACAGGGGTCAGCCGCGGCCGCGAAGGTCCTGTCTCTCTTCTCGAAGGATATGCTCGAATCCGACCCGGCCATTGCCCAGGTCAATCAGAATACATGCGTGGGTTGTCTCAAATGCCTCAAGACCTGTCCCTTCCAGGCCATCGTTGAAGACACCTTGAGGAGCGGCAAGAAGGTCGCGAAGGTCATCGAGACGGTCTGCGCCGGATGCGGTGTCTGTACATCCACCTGTCCCTGCGGTGCTATCCAGCTGCAGCATTTCACGGACAACCAGCTCTTAGCGGAGGTTAATGCAATATGTCAGAAGTAGCACCCAAAGAACTGCGGATCGTTGGATTTCTCTGTAACTGGTGTTCGTACGGCGGGGCGGATACCGCGGGCGTGGGCAGGTTCAAACAGCCCACCGACCTGAGGATCATCAGGGTCCCCTGCTCGGGCCGCGTCGACCCCATGTTCGTCGTGCGCGCCCTTCTGACGGGCGCCGATGGCGTGCTCGTTTCCGGGTGCCATCCCAGGGATTGCCACTACACGGACGGCAACTTCTACGCGCGGCGCAGGCTGGAAATGCTGAAAAGGCTCCTGCCGTTCCTGGGCATCGACGACAAGAGATTCCACTATACATGGGTTTCGGCCTCGGAGGGCCAGAAATGGCAGCAGGTCGTAACGGACTTCACGAAACAGGTCCACGCGCTCGGCCCCATGCATCAAAAGTAAGGAGAAGGCAGATTGAGTACTCAGAAGCTTAAAGAGATCATCAAGCAGGTCCTCCCCGATGTGGAGACCGTCATATGCTGGCAGGAGGGTTTTGACAAGCTCAATGTGACGCCGATCTTCGTAACGTCCCCTGAGCAGGCCGACAAGGTTGTGTGGAGCCCCCTGTGCGCGCAGAACCTGGCGAGCTATCTACCTTCGCAGAAGAAGAAGGTGGCGGTCGCGGTGAAAGGCTGCGACTCGAGGACCATCGTCCAGTATATGCAGGAAGGCCTCATCGACAGGGAAAACGTCGTCATCATCGGCATCCCCTGCAAGGGCATTATCAGCAAGAAGAAGGTTCAGAAGGCGATCGGGAACGAGCCCGTCGAGGACGTGACCTTCACGGACGGTTCGGTGAAGGTGAAGACGCCGTCGGGCGAGAAGACCTTCGCGATAGCCGATGTCTGTCCCAGCAAGTGTACTTCGTGCCAGTACCCAACCCCGGTCGTCTATGACCAGCTTACCGCAGACGCCATAAAGTCGGACAAACCTGCGGAAAGCGTTTACGCCGATGTGGCGGAACTGGAGGGCAAGACACTGGAGGAGCGCAGGGCGTATTTCCTCAGCGAGTTCGACAAATGCATCCGTTGCTATGCCTGTCGAAACGCGTGCCCGATGTGCGTGTGCCAGGACAGCTGTATCGCAGAGACCCGTGACCCGCACTGGATCACTCAGAAGCTGAGCCTGGACGAGAAGCTCATGTTCCACATGATCCATGCCCTTCATCTGGCGGGTCGATGCGTGGAGTGCGGGGAGTGCGAGCGGGTGTGCCCCATGGAGATTCCGGTGGCGAAGCTGAAGAAGAAGATCAACAAAGAGATGAAGGAACTCTTCGATTATATCCCGGGAGTCAACCCCGAGGACAAGCCGCCGATGTACACATTCAATGTTGACGAAGCTAAGATCAAGGAGCATAAACTCTAATGGCCGACAAAGGATACCTTCCGAAAGAGAAGATAAAGGAATTCGTCGAGGCCCTCGGTAAAGACGCAAACGTCTTCGCTCCGTGCCTCGAAGGGGACACGATCATCTTCCGTCAGTACACACCTGACAAGGAGATCTGCCTCGACCGGCCGGCGAACACGCCGCCCAAGGGGGCGATATACCCCCAGTCCGAGACGCTGCTTTCCTTCGAGTTCAAGAAGGAAGCCGATACTCCTCAAAAGATGGACGTCGAACTCAAGGTGAACATGGACTTTCCAAAGGCCGTGGTCTTTGGGGGGCGTCCGTGCGATGCCAGGGGTTTTACGGTGATCGACAGGGTGTTCATCAATACGGACACGGCCGACCCTTATTACAAGAAGCGCCGGGAGAATACCACCATCGTGACCAAGTGCTGCAATGGGCCGGTGGCAGGTTGCTTCTGTGTGGGCGTCGGGGGCGGTCCTGCCGTGACAGAGGGGTCGGACGTGGTCATGACCGAGGTTGATGGCGGATACTACCTGGAAGCGGTAACGGACAAAGGTAAGGCGGTCATGTCTCTGCCGATGATCCAGGACGGAGCCTCATACGAGGCGAAGGCGAAGGCGGCCAATGAAAAGGCGACTGCCGCAGTGAGAAATCCCTTCCCCGAGGGAGCGGACAAGATATCACCCGAGCTGTTCGACAGTGGGGATTTCTGGGGCCGCGTGGTGGAGAAATGTGTCAGTTGCGGTGCCTGCACGTTCCTGTGCCCCACCTGCTATTGCTTCAACATTACCGACGAGCAGGCGGTCACGACTGGCGAGCGCATAAGATCGTGGGATTCCTGCATGTTCCAGCATTTCACCCTTGAGACGAGCGGCCACAACCCGAGGCCGGTGAAGAACAAGAGGTTCAGGAACCGCGTGGGACATAAATTCTACTACTACCCGGAGAAGTACGACGGTGCCATAGCCTGCACGGGCTGCGGACGGTGTATCAGGTACTGCCCGGTGTCCGTGGATATCAGCGAGATCGTAGGGTACCTGAGAGACCCGAAGGCGGATCCGAAGGCTTGGGCCGCGAAAAAAGAAGACGCAAAGAATTAGGAGTGCGTGATGACAGGGAATGAGAATCCATACCTTCCTGAATTAGCGACAGTTACGAAGGTAATCGAAGAGACGCCGAATATCAAATCCTTCCAGGTCGTTTTCAACGACGCGGAAAAGATGAAGAACTTCACTTTCGAGCCGGGTCAGGTCGGACAGCTCTCGGTTTTCGGTGTTGGCGAATCGACCTTCGTCATCAATTCCCCGCCGACGCGTATGGAATACCTCCAATTCAGCGTCATGAAGGCCGGAGAGGTAACGACGGCCCTTCACGGGATCTATGAAGGCGACGTGATCGGCGTGAGGGCGCCGCTCGGCAACTGGTTCCCCTACAATGACATGAAGGGCAAGGACATCCTTTTCATCGGCGGCGGTATCGGTCTTGCCCCGCTTCGGACCCTTATCCTTTACATGCTTGATAACAGGGCGGATTACAAGGATATAACCATTATCTATGGATCGAGGACGCCCCCCGATCTGTGCTACAAGGACGAATTGAAGGAATGGGAAGAACGATCTGACGTGAACCTCATCCTCACCGTAGATAATGAATTCCCGGGATGGACGAAGAGAACGGGTTTCGTACCTACCGTCCTGAAGGAAGAGGCGCCGAAGGCCGACAACACGATAGCCATCACCTGCGGACCTCCCATCATGATCAAGTTCGTTCTCGAGGGGCTCGCGGAACTGAAGTTCCCCGAGGAAAACATCATTACGACCCTGGAAGCGAGGATGAAGTGCGGCATCGGCCTCTGCGGTCGCTGCAACCTGGGCCACAAGTATATCTGCAAGGACGGCCCGGTTTTCTCCCTGAAGCAGTTGAAGGAGCTTCCGAGCGACGAATAAGGAAGAGTCTCAGGTTTCACGTTTCAGGTCTCAAGTTTAAAAGTGAAACAGCCCCCCTTTTGGGGGGTTGTTTTTTTGCCGTCGGGGACAGCCTGGGCGGAGTGCAGAGTATCAAAGGGTCCGCCGTGCCAGAGTCCTTCAGATTTCGGGCCCTGAATTATGTTGAGGCTCGACCGCCCTTTACAGCCTCTTCTTGTAAAGATTTTAGTCCTCCCGGACATTGCAGGGGCCGTTACTCCACCCTCAACCGCCGTCATTCCGGCGAAGGCCGGAAGCCAGGAAAAGCTGTCCTGCAGCAGAAAGGACACAATAGATGATATCCATGAGAGCATGATAGCGTGGAATCTTTCTGTGTCAGATGGTCGTTTACTGCCGGTCATTCCTGGGTCCCGGTCTTCACCGGGATGACGGGGGAAGAAGACTGGCGGGTACCCTCAGATTGTGCGACAAGATCGGAACC
>LVAA01000132.1 GCA_001603955.1 Syntrophobacterales bacterium Delta_02
GCATAGCCTTGAGTTGGAGCATACACGACTTTCAACAATGGCACAGCAATTAATGGATGCAAGAAACTGGAATGCAGCGCACGGCGGCGTATATGTTGAAAAAAGTGATTACGGTCAGCCAAATCCCTGGTTGCCTGAATCTGAGCGCACGGTAAAAACGCAGGATGGGCGCACTCTTGTGCTGGTCAATCCGGCGTACATGAGCCGCCAGCTGGCCGAACGCAGCTCGCGCGAAGGGGTGAGCATCAGCATAATAAGCAATGCGCCCCTGCGACCAGAAAATATGGCGGATGTGTGGGAAAAATCGGCTCTTGCCCGCTGTGCGGAAGCAACACCAGAGGTATTTACGGCTCCGCTACCAGGCAATGGGCAAAATTTGCGGCTGTTGAGCGTGCTTATGGCCCAACAAAGCTGTCTGCGCTGCCATGCAAACAGAAAAGTCGGTGAAGTGCTTGGCGGCATCAGCGTGAGCCAGGACGCAAGTCCGTTCCACAAAGGGCTGGAGAAGCAGCGTGACAACATGCGCCTTCTGTATGGTTTGCTTGCGTTCACAGGGGTGCTTGCCATTGGCGGTCTAACCTTCAACCTTACGCACAGGCGCTGGTTGGCAGAAGAAGCAAGCCGCATGAAAAGCTCCTTCATGGGGCACCTCAGCCACGACATGCGCACGCCGCTGACAGCCATTGTGGGAATGAGCGAACTTGCCCAGCGCCATGATCTCCCGGAAGGGGAGCGCAAAAAAGCCTTGAGCTATCTGGTACAAGCTGCGGAGGCCCTGCGGGAAATGGTGGGCGACATAACCGACCATGCGGCACTGGAACAGGGAACACCCACTCTTGAAGCTGCGCCTTTTGACCTGCGGGAGTGCCTCGCGAGTTGCGTAAATCTGTACAGGCCCATTGCCGAGAACAAAAATATTTCTCTGACCCTTGGAATGGACCAGAATTTACCGCAATGCGCGGTAGGCGACAGTTTTCGGCTACGGCAGGCCTTGGGTAATATTGTCAGCAATGCCGTTAAATTTACTGAGTCCGGATCTGTTCGAATTTACGCCACAGCACTTGAAAATACCTGCGAACATCTGAAACTGGCCGTTTCCGTCACGGATACTGGCCCCGGCATGTCGCAGGAAGATCAGGCAAGAGTGTTTGAGAGCTTTCAGCGAGGGCGCGATACTGCCCGCACACCAGGAACAGGCCTGGGGCTGAATATTGCACGCACCCTTGCACGGCTCATGGGCGGCGATGTGCAACTGGCTTCGCGCCCCGGGCAGGGTGCCTGCTTCACGCTTTACGTGCTGCTTTCGCAATGCGCGCAGACTGATCAGAAAAACAGCCATGAACAGGCTCCAGGGGCCAATGCCCCGTGTTGCGCAACGCAGTTGCTGGCAAACAAAAAAGTGTTGGTGGCGGAGGATACCGCGTCCATTGCTTATGCCATGCAGCATATGCTGCGGGGCATGGGGGCAGAGCCCGTAGCGGCAGATACAGGTGAAAAGGCGCTGGAGCTGTTGCGTGATCCCCGGCAAGGGCAATGGGATCTGCTTGTGCTCGACAGCCGTTTGCCAGGGATTGACGGCCTGGAAGTGTTGCGCGCCTTGCGAAATAACGACACCCTGTCTCCTGCACAAACTCCCGCCGTTGTTTACACAGCTACAACAAGCGATACATTCATGCGCAAATGCGAGGCTCTGGGTGCTGACGGAGTGTTGTTAAAACCACTGAGTTTTGAACAGTTGCGCCATGAACTGGAAAAGCTGGCAACAGGCGCTTCTGCCTGCCCCGCCATACAAAAAACTGGCAGGCAGAAAAAAATCGCAATGAAGGACAAAGGGGAAATCACCCCGCATGCGGGTCAATCATCTGAGATGCCAGCCCAAAATGCTGTATGGAACCGCAAAGCAGCGCTTGAAGCCCTGGACGGCGATGAGGAAGTGCTGCAAAGCCTTGCCAACGTATTGGAATCCGAGCTGAACGAGCGTTTGCAAGCTCTGGATGCGGCTATTTCAAACGGAGACATGGAGCAAGTGCGCCGTACTGCCCACGCCTGTAAAAATTCGGCAGGCGTCATGCGGCTGGAGCAACTTCGTGCGGCAGCCGCAGCGACAGAAGATGCGCAATCAGCCAATATTACGGAAGAAGCACAAAAATTGCGCATCGCAATGCATCAAGCCGCGCGTGCGCTCGCGGCGGGAATGGAGCAGGGCACAACGGCGTAAAGGCATGAATGTCTGCCGGAAAGGCAGGTGTTTGAAAACGCAAAAAAACGTGCAGTCGGAAAAATTTGCAAAAGCGCGATCACAGGGGAGAACAAGCTGATGGCCAAAGTGCTTGTTGTGGATGATGAAGGACTGATGCGCACTATGGTGCAAGTGGTCTGCAATCGCATGGGGCACGAAACCTTGCTGGCAGCCTCCATTCAGGAGGCCTTGCGCATGGTCAGCGATCCCGTGGATGTGGTCTTGCTGGACGTGTGGCTCCCGGATGGCAACGGGCTTGAATACCAGGCTGACTTTGCACACCTGCCCGGTGCGCCCGATGTTGTAGTCATCACTGGCAACGGCGATGGCGACAATGCCGAGGCCGCATTGCGGTCCGGAGCTTGGGAATTTCTCACCAAACCATTGCAAATGCGCGATATTGAGCAGTGTCTGAGGCAAATCCTTCAATTCAGGCAAAACCGCAGCCCGGTATCGGAAGCACTGGTGGTGGACAGCGGGCATGTTCTTGGCAGCGGCCCCGGTATGAGCAGGGCACTCAAGCTGCTTGCGCAGGCCGCAAAAAGCGAAGTGAACGTGCTTTTGCTTGGTGAAACCGGGGTCGGCAAGGAACTCTTTGCCCGTGCGCTCTTTCGCAACAGCGCGAGGGCGGCCAAGCCCTTTATAACCGTTGACTGCGCCTCATTGCCAGAAACGCTGGTGGAAAGCCATTTGTTCGGCCACAGCCGAGGTGCGTTCACAGGTGCGGACAGGGCGCGCGAGGGCCTGCTGCTGGCGGCAGACAAAGGCACACTGTTTCTGGATGAAGTGGGTGACCTGCCCCAGCCAATGC
>LVAA01000133.1 GCA_001603955.1 Syntrophobacterales bacterium Delta_02
GACGGTCATCGTTGTCTGGACCTGCGTGGCCTTCCTCGTCCTCTTCATCGTCTTCCTCATGAAGCTCCCCGACATCCACCTGAGACGGGTCTTCGTATCCTGGTTCGTCCTCGCCCAGATAATGCTCATCTTCTGGCGCGTGCTGGTGCGTGTCCTGCTGAGGGAGTACCGCAAGAAGGGCAAGAACTACCGCACCGTGGTCATCGCCGGGGCGGGGGAACTCGGCATGCGGCTCGCCTGGACGATACTGGAAGCCCCCTGGATGGGCTACAGGATCAAGGGCTTCTACGACGACAACAAGGAAGAGGGGAGCATGCCCCTGCCGGGAAGCGGCCTGAGGGTCCTCGGTGACCTCGACAGGATGATAGAGGACGCCCGCACGGAGAGGATAGACCTCGTGTACATCGCCCTTCCCATGAGGTTCGAGGGGAAGATACGCAGGGTCCTGAAGGGTCTCTCGAACACGGCCGTCTCGGCCTACCTTGCCCCGGACTTCCTCACCTTCGACATCCTCCACGCCCGCATGGTGGACATGAACGGGATACCGACGATAAGCATCTACGAGAACCCCTTCGACAGCGCGAGCGGTTGGCTGAAGCGCCTCGAGGACGTTGTCGTCAGCTCACTCATACTCGTCATGATCTCCCCCGCCATGGTCGCCATCGCCGTTGCCATAAAGCTCACGTCGCCGGGCCCCGTGTTCTTCAAACAGAGGCGGTACGGGGCGAGGGGGGACGAGATCATGGTGTGGAAGTTCCGGACCATGACGGTCCTCGAGGACGGTGACGTGATACGCCAGGCGAGCAAGAACGATGCAAGGGTGACGAAGGTGGGGGCCTTCCTCAGGCGCACCTCCCTCGACGAGCTGCCCCAGTTCATCAACGTCCTCATGGGGACGATGTCCATCGTCGGTCCCCGGCCCCACGCGACGGCCCACAACGAGTACTACCGCAACCTCATCCCGGGCTACATGCTCCGCCACAAGGTGAAGCCGGGCATTACCGGCTGGGCCCAGATCAACGGCTACCGGGGCGAGACGGACACCCTGGAGAAGATGGAGAAGAGGGTCGAGTACGACCTGAGGTACATCAAGAACTGGTCCTTCTGGTTCGACATCAAGATAATATTCGCCACCGTCTTCAAGGGGTTCGTGGACAGGAATGCATATTGAGAAGACAGTCCCAGGTCTCAGGTCTCACGTTTCAGGTAAGAGACCCATAACCCATAACCTATAACCTTTTCTCTTAAGGATCGTTCATGGATGAGATGAAACAGGAAGTGCATAACGATGAGATCAACCTGCTTGATCTTGTTAAGGTATTGTTGAAGCACAAGGGGTTCATCATACGCTTTGTGCTCGTTGTGACCGTTGGGACGGCTGTTGTCTCCCTTCTCATGACGAAGGTGTACGAGTCGAGGGCGGTGATCACACCGGTGGAGGCACCGGCTGCCCAGAGCGGGCTCGTTGCCATGGCCGCCCAGTTCGGGATAGCCGGGCCGCAATCCTCGAACTACTCGGAGATAGTTGGCCTTTTGAAGAGCGACATCCTCATGCAGAAGGTCATGGAGAAAGGGAAGTTCTACGATGTACTCTTCGACAAGGATGACCTCAAGGATATGTCCGCCAACGAGAAGATGTGGGAGGGGATAAGGCTCCTGAAGGATGATATACTCGAGGTCAAAGAGAATAAGAAAAGCAATATCATTACAGTATCCGCGCAGTACAGGGCCCCCGCGATAGCGCAGAGCATTGCCAGCACCACCATAAATGAACTTACGGATTACATGACCTCCGAGGCGAAGAGGGTCGCCAATGCGAACATGCGCCACCTCGAGGCCGAGGTCACGCGTGCCGCCGACCCCTTCGTCAGGCAGAAGATCTACTCCATCATCGCCCAGCAGATAGAGACGGCGATGATGGCCGAGGCGAAGGAGAACTTCGCCTTCAAGGTCATAGACCCGCCGCGGGTGCCGGACAAGAAGATAAAGCCGAAGCGGATACTGATGGTCGCAATAGCCCTCGTCGTCTCCCTGTTCCTGGGGATACTCCTCGCCTTCGTACGGGAGCACTACCAGAGGAACCGGGAGGAATGGAAGGAGATAGGCAAAATGAGTGGGTTGAAGAGATTCTTCCGGAAAAGACTGGCTGACAAGGAGAGGAATACATGATCAGGAGTGTCGTAGGCGTTTGCGTAACGGTTGGTTTGACTGTGTTAATTGTTTTACTTACAGGAACAGCCGGTGCGCAACAGAAGACAACATCATCGCTATCGCTTCAAACGACAGGAGGGCAGACACCGAGGATGTCGCAGTCATTGAGGGCCGAGCAACTCAAGGGGCTCACTCCCGAGCAGCAGGAATTGGTCAGAAGAGGGCTTGAACAACGCGGCGGAACCCTGAAGACGGAACAACTCAAGGGGCTCACTCCCGAGCAGCAGGAATTGGTCAGAAGAGGGCTTGAACAACGCGGCGGAACCCTGAAGACGGAACAACTCAAGGGGCTCACTCCCGAGCAGCAGGAATTGATTAAAAGGGAGCTTGAACAACGCGGTGGAACCCTGACACTTGAAGCACTGAGTGCGTTAATGAACAAGCCTGAACTGAAAGGGCTTAGCGTTGAGGACATTGTGAAGGGAATTGAACTCCTGAGGGGGCAGGAGAGAGACAGCGAAGGAATGCAGGAGAAGTTGCCGATTGGTGAGACACAGAGACCGGTCGAAGCTCTTGAGAAGCGAGGAAGCCTTTTTGACCGCATGAAAAAGATAGGAGGGTATCAAGAGATCTCCACCGACCTCGAGCCTTTCGGTCGTGATTTCTTTCGGGGGGCTTCTGTGAAGGTTGCTACAGAAAGGAGGGATGTTCCCGTACCTCCGGGCTACATCATGGGCCCTGGCGACGAGGTGAAGATTCTGCTGTGGGGACGGGTGAACGACCAATACACCCTGACTGTTGATCGTAACGGCAATATAACAATCCCCCAGATAGGGCCCATCCAGGTCGCGGGGATGAGCTTTGAGGAGATGTCGAAGACCGTTATTCTCCAGGTGGAGAAGATCGTAGGCGCGAGCATCGATATCAGCACCGGAGCCCTGAAGAATATTCCCGTGTTTGTCCTGGGAGACGTGAAAAGGCCGGGAGCATACAATGTCGGATCCTTCGTCACGATCACGGACGCGCTCCTGATTGCCGGAGGACCGTCGGACATAGGCTCTATGAGGGACATTCAATTGAAACGGAAGGGGAAGGTTCTAGTGACCTTCGATCTCTATGACCTCCTTCTGAAAGGAGACAAATCGAAAGACCTTGTGCTCCAGGCCGGCGACGTGGTGTTCGTTCCGGTGACCGGTCCCCTGGTGGGGATAGCGGGCAACGTAAAGAGGCCCGCTATCTATGAATTGAAAGGCAGACAAGACCTCCACACGGTCATCGAACTTGCCGGCGGCATCCTGCCCACGGCGTACACACAGCAAATACAGGTCGAGAGGGTCGTGAAGAACGAACGCCAGGTGGTGATAGACCTCGACGACAAGCGCCTCGGCACGGCGAGGGACTTCAAGCTTTCCGAAGCCGATCTTGTGAAGGTCTTCAACATCGCTGAGAAAGAGGAGGATGTTGTCTATCTCAACGGCAATGTGAAGCGCCCCGGGAAGTACGAGTACAGGAGCGGGATGCGGGTGAAGGAACTTATAGGGGGCTTCTCAGACCTCTTGGATGAAACCCACCTTGAATACGCCGTGGTCAAAAGGGTCGAGCGCAAGGACACGAAGAACGAACTGGTTCCATTCAATCTGGGAGCGTTCCTGACCGGCAGGGATGAATCACAGAATGTAGAGCTGAAGCCGGGTGATACAGTGTATGTGTTCTCCAAGTGGTTCTTCAAGGACAGACCGACAATTATTGTCGACGGAGCCGTGCGCAACGGAGGTGAGTTTGACCTTGTGGAGAACGTAACCGTGAAGGATGCGATCGCTCTCGCCGGTGGAGTTGCCCGCGATGCCTCTCTTGAGGATGTGGAGCTCTATCGAATGGATCTTCAGACGAACAAGAGAGCCATCGAGCGAGTCAACTTGAAGAAGGTGTTCGATGGTGATCCGAGGCACAATCTGCTTCTCAGGGATTTTGACAGGGTCACGGTGAAGAGACTCCATGGAGTTAAGGAGGAACGGACCGTTACCCTTTTCGGCGAGGTGGCATATCCCGGCAGTTACGCAGCCAAGCGAGGTGAAAGGCTGTCCTCGATCCTTGAACGTGCCGGTGGATACACGGAGAACGCTTACCTGAAGGGTGCCATTTTCACGCGGGTGAGGGTGAAGGAGATGCAACAAAAGGCTATGGAGGAGATGGTCAGAAGGCTCGAGCGGGAGTTGTATACCGAGAGTTCCGTTATCGAATCCTCCGGCTCCATGGAGGTGAAAAAGCTCGAACTCGAGCAGAGGAAACAATTTGTCTCATCCATGAAAAAGATTGATCCCACGGGCAGAATGTCCGTAAAGCTTGTTCATCTGAGACTTCTAAAGGGCAGTGCTTTCGATATCGAGGTGGAGGATGGCGACACCCTGACAATACCCACGAAGAACAGTGTCGTAAGCGTCTCGGGTGCCGTTATGTCCCAGGGAAGTTTCGTCTATCTGGATGAAATGGACTGCAAGGATTACATCAATATTGCCGGTGGCTACACCCGGTACGCCGACAGGGACAACGCCTTCATCCTCAAGGTCGACGGAACCGCGCGGAGGGTCAAAGGGGGGTTCATGAACTGGAGCCAGTCGAATTCCCGATGGGAACTGGCGGCGTTCAGCGAGGACGCGGGGAAACTCGACCCGGGCGATACGATCATCGTGCCCGAGAAGCTTGAGCGCATTGCCTGGCTCAGGGAGATCAAGGACTGGACGCAGATACTGATGCAGATGTCCGTGATCGGGGCAACGGTCAACTACATGTTCAAGTAACCAGTGAAAACAGCGAATGTCACATTTGTTCTGTGGAAGGTTTTGTCTGATAGCGATAGTAACGCTCTTGGGTCTTGTATGCCATGCCGCTGACGAACCATTTACGGGTCCAGCCAACTGGGGAGGCACCGGTCTTATGGAGATACCGACGGCGCGGGTCCTGAAGGAGAACAGGTACCGGTTCGGAGCCAGTCAGGTTCACCCGTACAGGTACTACTATGTCGCCCTCGGACTCTTCAAGAGAGTTGAGGTCAATGGAACGGTTACCGAGGTCATGGGCGTTCCCGGCTTCGCGAACAATTCCAGTTACGGCAACTACAAGGACAAGGCGATCGACGTCAAGTACAAATTGAATGAAGAGGGTATGTCAACGCCGGCGGTGGCAATCGGTATTATGGATCCCCAAGGTACCAGGGTATATCCATCGCAATACGTGGTGGCAAGCAAGCAGTTCTATCCCTTCGATCTTACCCTGGGTTTTGGGAATGGCAGATTCGGAAAGAGGCCGTTGTCGTCCCGGGGAAAGGGGTTCAAGGTAGAGATGTTCAGCGATACCAGGCAGTGGTTGAGAGATTCGCAGTTCTTCGGGGGCATCCAGTTTGCCCCTTCGGAGAAATATGCGTTCATGGTCGAATACAGCCCAATCAAGTACGAGAAACAGACCGGCGACCCGGCGCAAAAGGAATATTTTACGGGCCCAGTATCGTCTCCGTTCAATTTCGGGTTCAGGTGGAGGCCGACGACGTGGTCTGAGGTGGGGGTGAGCTACCAGAGGGGCAACCAGGTCGGCGTGAACCTGTCGATGACCTTCGATATCGGCAACCCCCTCGTCCCCATATGGGACAAACCGTACAGGGAGAGGCTCAAGGACAAACACTACCCTATTTCCGAGAGGGTGACCATGGCTCTTCACGGCTCAGGTTTCAGTGATATCGTCGTATACGTGGGGGATGGCGGGACGATGTTCATTGAAGCGCAGAACAACAAGTATTTTTACAGCACCAGGGCCGTGGGTGTCATATTGAGGCTGCTCGGCGAGATGCTCCCTGAGGATGTCGAGGATGTCCGTATCATACTTCACAGGAAGGGAATTCCGCAATTCGAGTTTACGGCCAGACGCGAGGACATTCTGGACCTTCAGCGGGAAAGAATGGAACTCTGGGAGTTTTGTCTGCTTTCCAGGATAGACACGTCGGTACATAAACTCTCCGGGAAGACTGGCAGGCACAGGAAGCTTTTTGATTACGGCATAAAACCTGATTTCAAGACCTATCTCAATGATCCGTCGGGGTTTTTCAAGTACAGGGCGGGTCTCGCCGGTTGGGTAAGTTTCAGCCCCTGGAGTGGTGGGAGTGTGGTCTCGGAGGTCCTGGCCTATCCCATAAACACCGTGTCGTCCGCGAACGAACCCCTTTCAAGACCTGTCAGGAGCGATATAGTTCCTTATCTCGAAGAGAATCTGGTACTATCGCGGCTGATGTTCGACCAGATCTACAAGGCCGATAATGAGATCTATTCCAGATTTGGAGCAGGCATACTGGAGGTTGAGTACGCGGGTTTTGACGGAGAAATTGCGAAACCCCTGAAGAACGGAAGGTTCATGGTGGGTCTGAGCGGCAGCATCACGAAAAAGCGCGAGGTGGGAAAGGCCTTTGAACTGAAGCAGAATGATGTGAAGGATTATTACACGACGGCATTCCTCAACGGGCGGCTCAATATTCCGGAAAAGGAGTTGTACGTCGATGTGATGGCCGGAAGCTTCCTGGCGGGAGACAAAGGAGCGCGTGTCACCGTCTCCAAGTTCATCAAGGGCGTCACAATTTCAGCTTGGTACAGCTTTACCGATACATCTATCTTCAGTGATAACTACAACAAGGGATACAACGATAAAGGGATCAGGATAACGATACCCATAAGGCTTTTCGAGGGTACCGATTCGCGGACCACATACGGATATTCGTTGTCGCCCTGGGTGCGGGATGTTGCCCAGGATATCGACCATTACTATGGCCTTTTTGACTACATTGGGAGGGACAGCAGGATATATCTCGACAAGGACAGGCAGTGGATTCAACCAAACTAACACAATACAGGAGGTGTGCAATGAAACGCGGAAGGATGGTTTTTTCAGTTGTCACAGCGGTGGTCTTCTTAGTTGCGTTCCTTGTTGTACCAATGCACGGTGTGGCTCAGACCGGCGGTGAGGCTGGAGCCGGAGCGGGCTCGGGTGCTGCTGGAGGTGAGGGCGCAGGCGGTGCCGGAGGCGGAGGCGCGGGAGCAGGTGCCGGTGCGGCAGGTGGCGCGGCGACAGCAGGTGGCGCGGCGACCGGGACAGTTGCCGTGGGTGCACTTGTTGGAGCAGGTGTTATCGGGGGGATAGCCGCGGCGGCAGGCAGCGGTGGTGGCAGCAGCGACAGCGCTACTACCACGACCCACCATTCGACTACCACGCATCACTAAAGACCTTACCTCCCTATCTGGATCGATGAACAAGACGAGTGGCAGGCGACACACAAGGGGCTTAGCCGTACCGGCCCTTTGTGTGTTCCTTTTCTTGCTGTCCCTTTGTACGATTATCGTTACCTGCCGGGCGGATGAGACGGACGGGATTCTCGAGTCGGCGGAGACATTCTTCAAGGTGTTGAGGTCGGAGGACTTCGCAGGAACATGGTCCCTGCTGACCTCACGGTCAAAGGACAGGATCGTTAACGATATTTGCGATGAAATGCGGTCTTCAGCGGGAGATTGCAGGAGAGTTGAGATCAATGACGACCTCAGGACGGGGGGTGCAATCTCGTCTTCATACTGGGAGGCATTCCTTTCCAACTTTGACCCGGGCATGGTTCTGGAGCAGAGCCGATGGGAAATAGGTTACATTCAGCCGGAAAGGGCCGAAGTGGTCCTGACATACAAAAGATCAAGCAACCCCGCCTACTTGCAAATGTTCAAGGAGGGCGCGGATTGGAAGGTAGGACTGGTGGAGACCTTTTGGGCAAGAAAGTAGAAAAGACGGTCTCAGGTCTCAGGTCTCAGGTCTCAGGCTAAGAAGAAAAAGAAGGACCAGAAGCGAAAGGCTGTTCCGGGTTTACTTGTTGAGCCTGGAACAGCCTTTTTTTGCTCATTTTTTGTCCTTCAGCCTGAGACCTGAAACCTGCAACTTGAAACGGTTTTTTTGGTTAGGCGGCCTGGTCCCGAAGGAACATGGGACCAGGCCGTGCTTGAATCGCCCTTGGGGGGAGGGCGGTGGAAGGCTAATAGTAAAGTTTGTTCTTCTTCAGAAAGAGAACGTAGTCAGTGACCTCCCAGTACTGTATGTCGCCGTTCGCGACGGAAAAGGTGGGCGAGTCCGACAGCCCCAACACTCCGACCCATTTCCATCGGTTGTTCACATACACCTGCGCCTGTGCGTGGTGCGTCCACATAAATGCTCCCCAGATCTTCCCGTCTATACCCGTCCTGTATATCGCGATGCGAGTGTCATAACCCCTGACGTTATAGGCAATCGCATCCTCCACTGATGTGACCCTGCATGTTTTGCACGAACAGAGTAGCGCAATGAGTACAAGAGGTATGATCAAAGGCGGTTTCACCTGGTGCTTTCCCTCTCTTACCCGCTCCCCTGAAAGGCGGCATGCAGGGTCTCATAACATGATATGAAATGCACTCAACCCTTGTCTGTCCCACAAACTGTCATTGTTTCGTGGTCATTTTAACTACCCTGGTGTAATCGAGCCTAATACGAGGCACCTGCCTCCAGAGTCAAAGGATCATCTCTGGACATGCTGTCCCGCCTCATCCCTCCTCGCTCTGCCATGCGACCGACAATGTAGAATATTGTCTGCGATATGGAATATGGACCAATATTAATTCATGATTTATCCGGCAAAATAGCGTAAACAAACAAGTATGTTATAGATAGCAGTATGCTATATAAGTATTTTCTCATGCGACCTTGTTTACATTGACCACCACGGGGTACCACAGTATAACGACTTTATCTGCTACTTGTTTTACGTGACCAGGGGGGTTGCTTACAACTGATCTGTCGTAGTGCGACTGGATCGTCAGGCTAGACGACCGGTCGTTGCCTGTGGCGGTAGCTTGCCCTTTCTGGCCCAAAAACGCCCCGCAGGAGAGTGATCATGAACATCATCATTGACAGATTCCAGGACAGCAGGTCTGGTACGACAATAGAAAGGTCGTGGTGCAGAAGGATGCGCGCTCTGTTACCCGGCCTGGTTCATTCCATCGCCTCACATCCTCATTCGGCCGTTCCGGCTCCCACCTCGCAGTTGTCCGGCAGCAGCTAGCTTCCCGATCCATCATTATTGCAGCATCGCGCGTCACTGACGCACCCTGCGAGCGACCTTACGCTGTGACCAGGGCTATGGAGCGGTGTTGCCATATTTCGGGGATTAACCTATTCAGGAAGGGAGGATAAATGCCCAGAGCTCTCATAACAGGCATCACAGGACAGGACGGCTCCTACCT
>LVAA01000022.1 GCA_001603955.1 Syntrophobacterales bacterium Delta_02
GGGTACAGGGATCTCCCGTCCCCTGATCCCGCCGATGTACTGGTACAGCTGAACCCCGAGAAAATCGGCCGCGGCCCGCGTGACAGCCATCGAAACGCCCAGGGTGGCGTTTGCACCGAGGGTGCTCTTGTTCTCGGTGCCGTCCGCGTCGACGAGGACCTTGTCGATGTACGCCTGGTCAAGGGCATCGAGTCCCTCGACCTCGGGGGCGATGATGTTGTTCACATTTTCGACGGCCTTCTTCACTCCCTTGCCCTTGTACCTCTTCGCATCGCCGTCGCGCAGCTCCAATGCCTCCCTTTCACCGGTGGACGCACCGGAGGGCACCATTGCCCGACCCATCGCGCCGCTTTCCAGGACGACTTCGACCTCGACGGTGGGATTTCCCCTGCTATCCAGTATCTCCCGTGCGTATACATCATATATTGTTGACATGAGAACCTCCTTGTTTTGTAAGGGGACCGGCCTCACAGACCACCGGCCGACATGAGTGCAGAATACCACAGGACTCGATATCCTTCAATGGTTATATGCTGTTACGAACGGGACAGGTTCACCCGAATACGGCCTTTGTTCCCCGTCTCAAAAGGATTTACAAGCCACCGCGTATCGTATATATACTGTTAACATACGATCGACCGGGTCGGTCCGAAAGGAGGTCACGGCGTGGCCGGAAGAACCCTGGTTCATCATCTCGTCACGGTGATGTTCATGCTCGCCATCGCCCCTCGTGCCGATCCGGCATTTCTCCGCTCGGAGACAATTTGCATCCCCGGGGCGCAGAGGAACGCGGACATTCAAGACACTTGCAGGTAACCACCATGAAACCAAACAACATCTACTCCGACATCCCCCCCGATATGCCGGAAGAGATATTCGAAACCATCGCGGCGAGTGGGACCGTCAGGATCGAAAGGATCATCTCCCATGGCCAGACCACCCCGCAAGGCTCTTGGTACGATGAGAACCTCAACGAATGGGTCATTCTCCTCAAGGGAAGCGCCGAAATCCTCTTCGAGGGGGAGGCAAATGCCGTCACCCTTCTTCCGGGAGACCATATCCTTATCCCCGCACACCGGCGCCACAGAGTATCGCGGACGGACCGGGGGAAACCAACGATATGGCTGGCGGTATATTTTGCCTGACACGTGAAGATGTGTCAGGCCTGCATCGGGCACATGGATCCGCGCGCTTCGCGCGCACACGGGCGGACGGGACAAAAAAAGAGATGTCGATACGAGTCGATGCGTCCCCGGAACAAGACTCCCGCTGTTGCAGAAAGGATCACTCATCAGGTATATTGTCAACCATGGAAGATGAATACACGCGGGAACGCGCCCTTGAAATGCTTGGCGTGACCGGCGGAGCGCTCGAGGAACTCTATCGTCATGCGGACGTGGTGCGTAAGAACCACATGGGTGATGACGTCTACATCAGGGGGATAATCGAGTTCTCCAACATATGCGTCAACGATTGTCTCTACTGCGGGATACGGGCCTCCAACAGGAAGGTCGGCCGGTACGTGATGTCCCCCGATGAGATACTGGCGATAGCCGGCACGATGGGTCGCTTCCGGCAGACCACCGTTGTCCTTCAATCCGGCGAGACGCCGGGGATGGCCGACGAGAAGCTGGGTGTCCTCATAAGACGGATCAAGGAGGCGACCGGTCTCGCCGTTACCGTCTCCGTCGGCAACAGGCCCCTCGAGACATACCGGTACTGGCGTGAGTGCGGCATGGACCGGTATCTTCTCCGTTTCGAGACATCGGACGCGGCGCTTTTCGCGCGCCTCCATCCGGGATCGAGCCTCGACGACAGGCTGCGCTGTCTTGAGCATCTCAGGAGCCTCGGGGTGCAGACGGGCAGCGGGTTCATGATAGGGCTCCCGGGGGAGACCGTGGGAGTGCTGGCGGACAACATCCTCCTTTGCCGCCGTCTCGATCTCGATATGATCGGGATCGGTCCGTTCATCCCCCACCCGGATACCCCTCTGTGCGGCACGAAGAATGCCTATCACAACGACCCCGATATGTTCTTCAGGGCCCTTGCAACGCTGCGCATATTCAACCCCGATGCCCACATACCGGCCACGACGGCCTTCGACGCAGTATTCCCCGGCGAGGGGCGGAACCTCGCCCTCAAAAGGGGCGCGAACGTGTTCATGCCCAACATCACTCCCGTCCGCTACAAGAAGGAATACTTTCTTTATCCCGGGAAACCTTCGGTGGATGAAGAGCCTGAGGAATGCACCACTGCGGCGATAGTGCGAATTGAGTCCCTGGGCAGAAGAGTGGGACGAGGTCCCGGCCACTCCTTCAAGAAAAGGGAGCAACCGGGACAGAAATGATCCTTAAACGTATTTGCCCGCGATATAATTGCTCAAATGCTCGATGAGCAGGTCCTTCTCGGATATGATCGACTTGACCACGTCACCGATGGAGATGAGGCCGACGAACTTGTCGCTGTCGAATACCGGGACGTGCCTTATGCGTTTCGCGGTGATGAGGACCATGCAGTCCTCGACGGATGTTTCCGGCTTCACCGTGAACATCTTGTCCATGGGGGTCATGATCTCCGACACCTTGGTCTGGGCCGACGTCTTTCCCTTGAGGATGATCTTGCGCGCGTAGTCCCTCTCGGAGATTATCCCGTGCACCTTCCCCTTGTCATCAATGACCATCAGGGCGCCGATCTCTTTTTCGCCCATGACCTTCAGCGCGTCAAAAACGGTCTTGTTCGGTCCGATGGACCAGACATCCTTCTTCTTCTCCTTGAGCATGTCCTTTGCAGTCTTCATATCCCTTAAGCCCCCTTGTCTTTTTTTTGATGACCCCTGTGCAGATCCAAGCCTGTATTGCTAAAGTATATAATCAAACCCCGGGGCAGGCAAGCTCATTTTGGCCCCGGCCTCAAAAATAGAGGTCCCGTTCTCCCGCCTCGAGCCTTCGGAGCCGCTTTCGAACTTCCTCGCGCAGCTTCGCGTTGGGCACCGACTCGAGGTGCCTGAGAAGCACCTCTTCTCCCACCTTCCTGGTCCTGTCTGAGGCATAGTCCAGGAGGAACTCCTTGAACGTGAGGATAGCGTTGGGCTGGCAGATGTTCTGTATCTCCCCCGTCTTCGCGAGGGCCATGAACCTGTCGCCCGTCCTTCCCTGCCGGTAGCAGGCGGTGCAGAAGCTCGGGAGGTATCCCGACTTGCAGACGCTCTCAAGCATCTCGTCCGTGGTACGATGGTCCTCCACCTGGAACTGACCCGTCCACTCCTCCGGCTTCTCTATGTCCTTGTGGTATCCGCCGACACCGGTACACGAACCGGCGCTGATCTGCGAGATGCCGAGCGCTATCACCTCGTCGCGATAGCCCTGCGGCTCCCTCGTGGAAAGGATCATCCCCGTGTAAGGGACGGCAAGCCTGATTATGGCCACCATCCGCTTGAAATCGTCGTCATTGACAAGGTGGGGAAATGTCTGGAAGTTGACCCCTTCCGCCGGCCGCATCCTCGGCACGGATATGGTATGGCACCCGACCCCGAAACGCTCTTCAAGGTGAAGTGAATGAAGGAGCAGGCCAAGGACCTCGAACTTGAAATCATAGAGGCCGAAGAGAACGCCCAGTCCCACGTCGTCGATGCCCGCCTCCATCGCCCGGTCCATTGCCATGGCATGCCAGTCGTAATCCCTTTTGGGTCCCCCGGGATGCATCCTCCCGTACGTTTCGTGGTGATAGGTCTCCTGGAAAAGGATGTAGGTGCCTATACCGGCCGCCTTGAGCCTGCGGTATTCCTCCACGGTGGTGGCGGCGATGTTGACATTGATGCGGCGTATGCTGCCCATCTTCTCCTTCACGGAATAGATCCGCTCGATGGCCTCGATCACGTAGTCAAGGGGACAGTTCACGGGGTCCTCTCCGACCTCGAGGGCTATCCGCTTGTGTCCCATTGTCTCGAGCGCAACGACCTCGTGCTCTATCTCGTCGAGACCGAGCTTCCGCCGCGTTATGCTGTTATCCCGCCTGTATCCGCAGTAAACGCAGTTATTGATACAGTAGTTGCTGATGTACAGGGGCGCGAAGAAGACAAGGCGCTTGCCGTAGATCTTCTCCTTTACCTCCCGCGCGGCTGCGAAGAGCGCCACCCGGGCATCGCCGTCGGCAGCGTGAAGGAGAACGGCCGTTTCGTAAGGTGTCAGACCTTTTGCTTCCCTACCCTTTTCTATTATGTCCCGCGCCTCTCCGATGGAAGCCTCTTTTGCCTTCTCGAGAGTTCCTGCCATATGTGCTTCGTCGATGAAATCGGCCCGTTGCCATTCACGCTGTTTGTCCATGCTGTGGCCTCCGTCGTATAAGTATATTGCCCGGGTACTGAAAAGTAAAGGAAGGCCGGAGCCGCTCAGTCATTATCTTCCAGGGCTTCGGTCAATTCGGGGAAGGGCTTCAGCGTCCGTTCGAGGATACCCATGACGTAGGCGATGAGGACCCCGTAATTGACAACGGGGATCCCGGCATGTTTGGCCACCATCAGCCGGTGAAGCATCTCCTTGCGGTTTATCATGCAGGCGCCACAGTGTATGATCAGCTTGTATCCCGACAGGTCCTTCGGCAGTTCAAGCCCGCTCACCCAGGTGTAATCCAGGGGTCCGCCCACAAGCTGGTTGAGCCATCTCGGTATCTTCACCGTCCCGATATCGTCCTCCACGCGGTGGTGTGTACAGGCCTCGGAAACAAGCACCTTGTCGCCGGGGACAAGGTTCTCCACCGCCTTCGCCCCCTCCACGAGCATCGCAAGGTCTCCTTTGTGGCGGGCGAAGAGTATCGAGAAGGAGGTCATGGGGACATCCTTCGGGGTATCGGCGGCAACCTTGAGGAATACCTGGGAATCGGTGACGACAAGCCGCGGCTTGTCTTTCAGCTTTGCCAGCGCCCCTTTCAGTTCCCGTTCCTTCACCACGTAAGCCATGCCGTCGTGATCCAGGATATCGCGGATCGTCTGGACCTGGGGGAGGATAAGCCTCCCTTTCGGCGCGGCGAGGTCGATGGGGACAACGAGTACCACCGTGTCACCGGGAGAGATGAGATCTCCCAGGATGGTGGGGTTCATGAAATCCTTCGGCGCTTCCCCGATCATAGCCATCTTCAATTCGTCGATACCCTGGCGGGTGAGGGCGCTCACAGCCACGACGGGCAGACCGGCACCGGGGAAAACATCCTGAGCGCTGAATTGCGGATGGAGGTCCGTCTTGTTGACGACGATAATGACGGGGACCTTGTTCTCGCGGGCCTTTTCGATGACCTCCTCTTCGAACCTGCCGGCACCCGCGGCGGGATCGACGACGAGGAGCATGAGATCCGTCTTGTTGAGCACACCGAGGGCCTTTTCGATACGGAGCCTGCCCAGTTCTCCCACATCATCGATACCCGCCGTATCGATGATGACGACAGGCCCGATGGGGAGTATCTCCATCGACTTGTAGACGGGGTCCGTCGTCGTCCCGGGAACATCGGAAACGATGGCAATGTTCTGGTTCGTCAGGGCGTTTATGAGGCTGGATTTACCGGCATTCCGCCTGCCGAAGATGGCAATGTGGAGCCTGCTTCCCCTGGGTGTCTGATTGAGTGTAGTATCTGTCACGTCTGTCCTTCCTTGCTCTTCTTTACCTTTTTCGATCCCGCTATGCCCGGCCTTGTTAACTCGCGGGCCTGAAAGATGGCTTCGATCTCCTCTTCCGAGAACAAACCGCTCTCGACAGCGGCCTCGCCGATCGTCTTCCCTCCTTCGCGCGCTGCCTTCGAGAGTTCGCCCGCCTTTTCGTGACCGATGTACGGTGCGAGCGCCGTGGCAAGGCAGAGGCTTTCTTCGAGCCATCGCCGGCAGCGTCTTTCGTCCGCCTCTACCCCCTCGACCAGATGGGTGCGCAAAATGGAAACGGCATTTGCAAGAAGCTTCAGTTCCGTCAGGAGGTTGAAGGCGATAAGGGGCAGGAATGCATTGAGTTCGAGCTGCCCCGCCGCCGCCGCAAGGGTAATGGCATGGTCCAGGCTCATGACCTGGAAGGCAACGCTCGTCGACATCTCGGCGATGACGGGGTTAACCTTGTCGGGCATGATGGAAGAACCCTCCTGGAGAGCAGGCAATTTGATCTCGGCGAGACCTCCTCGCGGACCCATGGACAAAAGACGTATATCCGACGAGACCTTGGCCAGGTTGACGGCGGCTGCCTTGACAAGGCCCGAGACCTCGGCAAAGACATCTGCGTTCTGCGTAACGTCGACCATGTTCTCGGCCCGCGCGATGCCCAGCCCCGTGATGTCCTGCAATGCGTCGATCGCCGCGTAGATGTATTCACGTTTCGCGTTGAGACCCGTGCCTATGGCCGTTCCGCCGAGATTGACCTGCCGCAGCCGCTCCTCCACCTTGAACAGGCGCCACCTGTCGCGGGCAAAGGCCTCCGCGAAGGCCCCGAACTCCTGCCCCAGAGTGATGGGAACAGCATCCTGCATCTCGGTCCGCCCGAGTTTGAGGATGCCGGCGAACTCCTGTTCCTTTTTCTGCAGGGCCCCCTGAAGGCGCGCGATCGTCTCGCTCAAAACGATGACGAGCCTGATGGCCGCAACCTTCACTGCCGTGGGATAGACGTCGTTGGTGGATTGGGAGAGGTTGACATGACCCAGGGGGTCTACAATACCGTGATCCCCCCTCTGCCCGCCGAGGATCTCTATAGCCCGGTTGGCCAGGACCTCGTTCATGTTCATGTTCGTCGATGTCCCCGCCCCTCCCTGCAGGGCGTCGACCATGAACTGGTCGGCGAGGGCTCCACCCGCGACCTCCTTCGCGGCCGCGACGATCGCTTCTCCGCGCTTAAGGTCAAGAAGGCCTGCCCGCATATTCGCGACGGCACATGCCTCCTTCACCTCGGCGAGGGCAGTGATCAGTTCGCGGGGAACGGGGAAAGAGGAGACGGGGAAATTCCTGAGCGCCCTTTGGGTGTGAATGCCGTAATACGCATCGGCCGGCACCTCCATCTCGCCCAGAAGATCACGTTCGATCCTGAAGTCACCCATCGTTCTTTGTTATAAACCGGGTGGGAGAAACAATCAAGTAAAGTCGGTGCGTTCGGCGCGGATTCCGCTACTGAAGCAGTATCAAAAGGGGAACGAAGATCATGCCCATGATGATGGAAAAGGATATGAGGCTCGCCGCGAACTCCATGTCCAGGCTCTCGAGAAAGGAATAGGTGAGTGTCGTGTAGCCGACCGGGGCTGCGGCCCCTATCATCACGATCGACCGGTTGAGCCCCTCGAGTCCGAAGAACCTGGCAAGCAGGAATCCCGCGGTGAAGCCGATGATCGTCCTGATGAAGGTCGCCCAGAGGACGGGGAGCATCCTTGTCATCCTGGGACTGAAATAAAGCCCCAGGGCAAGCATGACCAACGGTGTCATCATCCAGCCGACCATCTGGAGAAAGTCGTTGATGAAGAAAGGGATCCTGATCTTCATGAGGTTGAGCGCAACTGCGATCACAAGCGCCCACATGGGGGGCACCAGGAACAGTTTCCTCACCATAACCTTCTTATCCATGCCGCTTGTTCCGTGTTTGCAAGCGAGCCAGTACACGAAGGTGAATATGATCGTCATATGCCCGAAATCGAACATGGTTATCCTGGCCAGACCCTCCTTGCCATATGCCGTGATGAAGAAAGGCAGGGTAAACCCTATGTTCATTATGGTCGAGCCGACAATGAAAGTACCCAGGGTCGCCCGGGGAAGCCGGAGAACCTTACCCAGGAGGAACGAGATCACCGTTGTCGTCAACGCGACAAGAACGGCGCTGACAGGAAGGAACACGAAGCTGAGCCGGAGTTCGATATCCGCGATGGATATTATGACGAGCGCGGGTAACGCTATGTAATAGACCACCTTGAGAAAGAGGTCGCCGTCTTCCCTCTTGAGAATGTTCAAACGTTTCAGCGCATATCCCAGGAGGAATATAAGGACAACGGGGATTATCTTGAGAATAACGCTCATATATTCGACTTCGATGACCATCGGCGACGATGCGGTTAACTGCATCCCGGTGAAGGTTGCCTAATTTTCCCTCAATTCCCGCTCAGATGCAACTTCAAAATACATCGTTCCTTGCCCGGCAAGAGGCCTGCGCGACAACGGGTCGAAGGCTTTCGCAAAAAAAAAGCATCCCCGCCCGTTCTTCGGGCGGGGATGCGGGATGGTTCCACTCTTCCTGTTTAGAACTTGCCCCTCGGCGTGTAATGGGTATGGAGGAGATGATGTGACTTCTCTCCCAACGGCTGCCCCAGGTATTCCTCGTATATCTTCTTGATCGATGGATTGTCGTGGGATTTTCTATATGTGAGGGCGCAGTCCTCGTTGTACAGTGCCTGGGCCCTGAGCGCCCGGATCTCGTCATTGACGGGGATGGGCTGGCCGCCGCCGCCGACGCATCCGCCGGGGCATGCCATGACCTCGATGAAATGATAGTTCGCCTCCCCCTTCTTGATCTTCTCGAGAAGCTTGCGGGCATTGCCCAGGCCGTGGGCCACGGCAACCTGCACGTCTCCTATGCCGTCAACGGGGACCGTTGCCTCCTTGATGCCGTCCAGGCCCCTCACACCCGTGAACTCCACGCTTTCGAGGGTCTTGCCCGTCGCAACCTCGTAGGCCGTGCGAAGCGCAGCCTCCATAACTCCGCCTGTTGCTCCAAAGATCGTCGCGGCCCCGGTGTATTCTCCCAGGGGGTCGTCGTAACTCTCATCGGGCAGGCCCTGGAAGTCGATGCCGGCCTGCTTGATCATCTTGGCCAATTCCCGGGTCGTCAGGACGTAATCGACGTCCTTGTAACCGCTATCGTACATCTCGGGCCGGTTGCACTCGAATTTCTTTGCCGTGCAGGGCATGACGGAAACAACCACGATGTCTTTCGGGTCAATGCCGGCCTTCTGCGCGAAATAGGTCTTCGCCAGGGCACCGAGCATCATGTGCGGCGATTTACATGTTGACAGATGATCGAGAAGTTCGGGGTAGAAATGTTCGATGAACTTGATCCATCCCGGGCTGCAGCTCGTGATCATCGGAAGGACACCGCCCTTCTTGACCCGCGTGAGAAGCTCCGTGCCTTCCTCGAGGATGGTGAGGTCGGCTGCAAAGTTCGTGTCGAAGACGCGGTCGAAACCGAGCCTCCGGACCGCCGCGAGCATCTTGCCCGTCACCAGCGTTCCGGCGGGATAACCGAACTCCTCACCCAGGGCCGCCCTGACGGCTGGCGCATCCTGGACGACGACGAATTTGGTCGGGTCGTTGAGGGCCGCCCAGACGTCTTCTATATACTCCTTCTCCGTTATGGCCCCAACGGGACAAACGAGGGAACACTGACCGCAGTTCGTGCATGCCACATCGTTGATATCGCGGTCGAAAGCGGGCTCCACCCGTGTCTCAAAACCTCTTCCCTGAAGGAAAAGCGCCGTCACGGACTGTATCTCCTGGCAGACCGTTACACAGCGCCTGCAGAGGATGCACTTGCTCTGGTCCCGCCGTATCGACGGGGATGATTCATCGATCCGCCCGCCGCTTTTCTCTCCGGTGAAGCGGATCTCCCTGATGCCGAGGTCATAGGCGAGAGCCTGAAGATCACAGTGAAGGTTCTTCGCACAGCTCAAGCATTCAAAAGGGTGGTTCGAGAGAAGCATCTCCACCGAGAAGCGCCTCGCCTTGCGGACCCTCTCCGTATTGGTGTGAATGACCTGCCCGTTGGCCACGGGCGAAACACATGCCGCCTGAAGGGTCCGGTTGCCTTCTACCTCGACGAGGCAAACCCTGCAGGCACCTATCGCCTGAACCTCGGGCAGGTAGCACAGGGTCGGTATGTGGACATTTGCCTTTGCGGCGGCGTTGAGTATCGTTGTTCCTTCTTCGACTTCGACGGGTCGGCCGTCAATGGTAACATTTATCATCATAGTCGTCTGCTCCTTGGGTCGCCCCCAATATTTACTCGGTCTGCCTGACGAAACAGTGGAGACACCTCTTGGCCTCTTCGACTGCGGTCCTCTCATCATAGCCGAGAACAACCTCGTTAAAATTGCGGTCCCGTTTCGATACGGGCAGATGCGGCATCGCTGCCCTGCCCAGTTCCTTCTGATACGCCGCTTCGTCATAAGAGACAACCATATTGACGAGTTCATCACGGAAGGCATTCGGCGCCTTTCCGTCGCCACCGAGATACTTATCGATGGCCATGGCGGCCGTCTTGCCGTCGCCAACAGCCTCGACGACCGTGGCGGGTCCCCTGACGTTGTCTCCGGCGGCGAAGATACCGTCGGCCCCCGTGGCAAGGGTCTTCATATTCACTTCAACGGTCCCAGCCTTGTCGGCCTTGACGCCGTCGCCGTTCATCCACGAAAGGTCGGGCGTCTGGCCTATGGCGGCTATGACCATATCGGCGTCAACAACAAATTCAGACCCGGCAATGGCCTGCGGCGTGCGCCTGCCGCCCTTGTCGAACTTTCCAAGGCTCATCCGCGAGCACTGGACCCCCGCGGTCTTTCCGCCGTTTGCCACTATGCTCAGCGGTGCCGTCAGGGTGTGGATGGCGATGCCTTCGTTCTCGGCCTCGTCGATCTCCTCCACGTAAGCGGGCATATCCGACCTTTCGCGCCTGTAGAGGATCGAGACCTCGCCCGCTCCCAGGCGCAGGGCCGCCCGCGCCGCGTCGATGGCCACGTTGCCACCGCCGATGACGGCGACCTTTCCCTCGACCTTCATCGTCTTGCCCAGATTGATGTCACGCAGGAACGTCACCCCGTCAAGCACGCCCGGGGTGTCTTCGCCGGTGATGCCCAGCTTCTGCCCCTTGTGCGCGCCGGTGGCGATAAGGATGGCGCTGTAGCCGTCGCCGAAGAGCTTCTCCGTGGTGATGTCCTTCCCGAAGGCCATGTCATACTTGATCTCCACACCAAGGTCGGTGATGGATTTGATCTCTTTCTCGAGTATCTCCCTGGGCAAACGATAGTCGGGGATGCCCACTGCAAGCATGCCACCCGCCACGGGGAGCGCTTCGAAGACCGTCACGCCGTACCCCTTGAGGGCGAGGAAATAGGCTCCCGCGAGCCCGGCAGGACCGGCGCCGATGACGGCGACCTTCTTGCCCTTCGGCTCGTCCACCGGAGGTTTGTAGCGGGGGTGGGTGTTCATGTCCACATCCGCGGCATACCGCTTCAACGCGCAGATCGAGATCGGCGCGTCTATCTGTGCCCTGCGGCATTTTGCCTCGCAGGGATGGACGCACACCCGGCCCAGTGTCGCCGGGAAGGGGTTTGATTCCTTGATGACGGCAATGGCCTCTTTCATCCGGCCTTCACTGATGAGGGTCACATAACCCCAGGCGTTCTGGTCGGCGGGACAGGCGTTCTGGCAGGGGGCGTCAAAGAGAGCGCTGCACACGCCCGCCCGGCAATGCTTATCCTCGATGTGCTCCATGTATTCGTGCCTGAAGTACTGGAGTGTGGACAGGATCGGGTTCGGCGCCGTCTGGCCGAGGCCGCACAGGGCCGAATCCTTGATGCGTGTCGCAAGCTCGATGAGGTCGTCGATGTCCTCCAGCCTCCCCTCACCGTGGGTGATGCGCCTTAAGATCTCGAGCATACGCTTCGTACCTATGCGGCAGGGCGGGCACTTTCCGCATGATTCGTGCTGGATGAAATCCAGGAAGAAGCGGGCAAAATCGACCATGCACGTGTCCTCGTCGGCAACGATGAGACCGCCCGACCCGACGATGGCGCCGAGTTCCGCGACGGATTCATAGTCGACGGGAACATTGAGATGGTCGATGGGGATACAGCCGCCGGAAGGACCGCCGAGCTGGGCCGCCTTGTATTTCTTGCCTCCCTTGATGCCGCCGCCGATGTTGAAGACGATGTCTCCCAGCGGTGTGCCCATGGGCACTTCGACGAGGCCCGTATTGTTGACGGCGCCGGCAAGGGCAAAGACCTTGGTGCCCTTGCTCTTTTCGGTGCCATACTGTGCATACCAGGCGGATCCGTTGTTGATGATGGCAGGGATGTTCGCGTATGTCTCAACGTTGTTGAGGAGCGTCGGCGCGTTGAAAAGCCCCTTGACCACCGGGAAGGGGGGTCTCGGCCGTGGCTCGCCGCGCTTGCCCTCGATGGAGATCATGAGAGCCGTTTCCTCGCCGCAGACGAAGGCGCCAGCGCCGATACGGATCTCGAGGTCGAAATTGAAACCCGTCTCGAGGATGTTCTTTCCGAGGAACTTGTACTCCCTCGCCTGCCCGATGGCCCAGTTAAGGCGCTCGATGGCAAGGGGATATTCCGCCCTGACGTACACGTAGCCCTGCTGGGCACCGATCGCATAGGCGGCTATGGCCATCGCCTCTATGACGCTGTGCGGGTCGCCTTCAAGAACGCTGCGGTCCATGAACGCACCCGGGTCGCCTTCGTCGGCGTTGCAGACGACGTACTTCACATCACCGGGGGACTGAAAAGCGAACTTCCATTTTATCCCTGTCGGGAACCCGCCGCCGCCGCGGCCGCGCAGGCCCGACTTGAGCACCTCGTCGATGACCTCTTCCCGGGTCATCGAGGTCAAAGCCTTCCCGAGGGCCATGTAGCCGTCGCGGGCGATGTATTCCTCGATGTTCATCGGGTTGATGACACCGCAGTTCCTCAGGACGATCTTGATCTGGTTCCTGAAGAAGTCTATCTCCTTCATCGAGGGGATCGCCTTTGCCGTCACCGCCTCCTTGTAAAGAAGGCGTTCGACTATCCTGCCTTTGAGGAGATGCTCCGTAACGATCTCTTCGGCGTCTGCCGGCGTGAGCTTCTGATAGAGAACCCCCTCGGGATAGACAAGCGCCAGGGGGCCCAGGTCGCAGGAACCGATGCAGCCCGTCTCTATGACCTTAACCTCGTTCTGGAGACCCTGTTCGACGACTTTATTGACAACGGCGTCCCTGATCTGACGGCAGCCGGACGAGACGCATGCAGCCCCGGCACAAATCAATATGTGAGCGCGAGATACCTCCATGTTTATCCTTCCTCCTTACTCGTACTTTTCGAGCACATCTGTAAGATGCGGTGGCTTGACGCGCCCGTAGACATCTTCATTGACCAGCATTGCCGGCGCGAGGCCGCATGCACCGATGCAACGCACAACATCGAGGGAATACCGCCGGTCCTCCGTTGTGCCGCCGACCTTGATCCCAAGTTCTTTCTGAGCCCTGTCCAGGACCTCCTGGGAACCTCTCACGTAACATGCCGTTCCGAGACAGACCTTCACGCTGTTGCGTCCCTGGGGTACGGTAGAAAAGAAGTTGTAGAAGGTAATGACTCCGTACACCTCGTTGATCGAGACATTGAGACCTTCGGCGACCATCTCCTGGGCCTTTCTCGGAAGATAACCGAACAGGTTCTGCGCCTTGTGCAGGACCATGATGAGATCCTCTCCCTTCCCTTTATGTTCCATGATGAGTTCTTCGAGCCGGGGATAGAGCTCTTCCTCCTGAACCTCGGCACAGTGGCATTGCTTTTCTGACATCTTCATCCCTCCCTCTTAGAGTAACCTGGCTATCGAATTCACTTGTCCGGCAGTATCTTGCCGTCCACGGTACTCCGTTTATAGTAATGAGTGTGGAGAAGCTTATGGGCCTTCTCCGAATTTGGTTTCCCGAGATATTTCTCGTACAGCGCCTGGACGGAGGGGTTCTCGTGGGAACGCCTCCACGGCAGGCTGCGGTCTTCCTCGTAAAGGGACTCACCCCTGCGGGCCCGCTTCGCGATGTTGCTGCCCCATGACTGGCCGCCGCCTCCGACGCATCCGCCGGGACAGGCCATGACCTCAATGAACTGGTATTCGGACTTCCCGTTCTTCGCGATCTGTTCCCTCACCGTGTCGAGAAGCTCTCGTGCCTGGCCGCAGCTGTGGGCCACGGCGACCTTCACCTTCGTCCCGTCGATATCTACCTCGGCCTCTTTGATCCCCTTGAGACCCCTGACAGGTTTTATCTCCACGTCCTCGAGCTCCCTGCCCGTGACAAGACGGTAGGCGCTTCGCAGCGCCGCTTCCATGACACCGCCCGTGGCGCCGAAGATGGTGGCCGCTCCGGTGTAATCACCCAGAAGGTCGTCCGCGGGTTCATCGGGCATTTCCTTTATGTCGAGGCCGGCCTCGCGCATCATCCTGCCCAGCTCCCGCGTCGTAAGGACATAATCGACATCCTGGTACCCGCTCGATCTCATCTCGGGGCGCAGACACTCGAACTTCTTCGCCGTGCACGGCATGACGGAAACGGAGACTATTTTGGCCGGATCTATCCCCTTTGCCTCGGGGTAATACGTCTTCGCGAGGGTGCCAAACATCTGCTGGGGCGACTTGGCCGTGGACATATGAGGGATCATGTCGTGGAAAAATGTCTCCATGAACTTTATCCACCCCGGGCTGCAGGAGGTGATGAGGGGCAGGTTCTTCCCCGAGGTAAGCCGGCCGATAAGTTCCGTCCCTTCCTCCATAATGGTAAGGTCGGCGGTGAAGTTCGTTTCCAGCACCGCGTCGAACCCGAGCCTCCTTAAGGCCGCGTGCATCTTCCCGCTGACCAGGGACCCTACCGGCATATCGAACTCCTCACCGAGCTGGACCCTCACCGCGGGGGCCTCCTGGACGACGACGAACTTGTCGGGATCGTGGATGGCGTCCCACACCTCATCGACAGCGCTCTTCTCATAGAGGGCCCCGACGGGACAATGGACGACACACTGCCCGCAATTGATACAAACACTGTTACCCAGGCCGGCGTTGAAGGCCGTCGTGATGACCGTATCGAACCCCCTGTTGTTCACGGCCAGGGCGTTCACGGTCTGGATCCTGCTGCATACCTCGATACATCGTCCGCAGAGTATGCACTTGTTGGGATCGCGAACGATGGCGACGCTGGAGCGATCGATGGGAAGCTTCTCCCGCAAAGCGTTGCCGTAATCAAGAGTATTGATGCCGACCGTGGCCGCAAGCTTCTGGAGCTCGCAGTTGTTGTTCTTTACACACGTGAGGCAATCGGTGTCATGATTGGACAGGATAAGCTCGACGAGCTGCCTGCGCGTCGCCATGACCCGCGGCGTATGGGTCTTCACCTTGAAGCCCTCGGCTGCGGGAGTCATGCAGGATCTTTTCAAACCCGGTATGCCCTCTATCTCGACGACGCAGATCCCGCACTGCCCTCCCGGTGTAAGATCGGGGTGATGGCAAAGCGTGGGGATGGTGAATCCGGCCTTCTTCGCCGCCCACAGGATGGTCGTGCCCTCGGGCACCTCCACCGGTACGTTGTTTATGGTCAATTTTACCATGCTCATGTGATCTCTCCTTAATATGACCGTTCAGATCAGATCGGGATTATTGCAACCTGCCATACACTTCGTCCTTGAAGAATCTCAGGGAACTCGTGATGGGCAGGACAGGTGACTGTCCCAGCGGGCAGAACGAGGTGTCGCGCATCACCTCCGATATCGAAACAAGTTTCTCGACATCTTCGGCCTTTCCTTTTCCTTCCGCTATACGGTCGATTATCTCGGCAAGCTTGTTGGTGCCGAGGCGGCAGGGCACGCAATGGCCGCAGGATTCATGCCTGAAGAAGTGAAGAACGCTCTGGAGCATCCCCACGATGTCCGTATCCTCGTCCATAACTAGGATGGCGCCCGAACCCAGCACGGCCGCATACTCTTTGAGGTTCACAAAGTCCATCTTCGCATCGAGCATCTCCGGTCCCATGAAGGCGCCTGCGGCACCGCCGACGAGGGCACCCTTGAACTTCTTGCCGTCCTTGATGCCTCCGGCGTATTCATAGATGATGTCGCGCAGGGTGGTGCCCATCTCCGCCTCGATGAGGCCCGGCGTTGCCACGTTCCCAATTATCGTGTAGACCTTCGTCCCGGGACACTTGTCCGTACCGTAGCCGCGGTACCAAGCGGCACCGTTGCGGACTATCTCGGGCACATTCGCCAGGGTCTCCACGTTGTTCACGACAGTCGGTTTGGCCCAGAGGCCTTCCGTCACGGGGTAAGGCGGTTTGTTGCGGGGATGGCCCCTCTTCCCTTCCAGGGATTCTATGAGGGCCGTCTCTTCGCCGCAGACGTAGGCGCCCGCGCCCTTCATGACGGTGATGTCGAAGCTGAAACCGCTCTCCAGTATGTTGTCGCCGAGCAGCCCGTAGAGCCGTGCCTGGGTGATGGCCTTCTCCAGGCGCTCGATGGAAAGGGCGTACTCGCCGCGGATGTAGACAAAACCCTTCGTGGCGCCCACGGCGTATCCCGCCAGGATCATGCCCTCGATGAGCTTATGGGGATCTCCTTCAAGGATAAGCCTGTCCTTGAACGTTCCCGGTTCGCCTTCGTCGGCGTTACATATGATATATTTCACATCGCCCGCTGCCCTGGAGGCAAATTCCCACTTCATGGCCGTCGTGAAGGCCGCTCCACCCCTGCCCATGAGCCCGGAGTCCTTGACTTCCTTTATGACCCCTGCAGGCTTGAGTTCGGTGAAGGCCTTTTCGAGGGCTTCGTAACCACCCTCGGCGATGTACTCGTCGATGTTCTCCGGGTTGATGACACCGCTGTTGCGCAGCACTATCCTGGGCTGCTCCCTGAGCAGGCCCGTCTTCTCCTTCTTGATGACGTGCTGTTTGGGCATCTCCGTCATGATGAGCCTTTTCACGGGCCTTCCCTTCAGAAGGTGCTCCTCGACAAGCTCCGCCGCGTCCCCGGGTGCCACGTTCGCGTAGTAAATACCTTCGGGATAGACGACGATGACAACTCCCTGGCCCGTCGCCCCTATGCTGCCCGTCTCCAGTACGGCTATCTCGCTGGAAAGACCCTGTTTGTTGATCTCCTCCACCAGGGCCTTCTCGACGGCACGGGCGCCCGCCATGATCGTCCCTGCATCGATACTGATCAATACGTGGTTTCTTACGAGGTTCATATCTCTTTTCTCCTCTTGTCAAGGATGGCATCGACCTTCTCCGGTGTGAGATTGCCGAACATCTCTTCGTTTAGCATCATGGCTGGTGCCACACCACAGGCGCCGAGGCAGCTCGTCAATTCCAACGTGAACATTCCGTCCTTCGTCGTTCCCCCCACATCCACCTTGAGCAAACCCTTCAGATAGTCAAGAAGCGAGTGCGCCCCCATAAGATGGCACGGAGGGGACTCGCAGAGGCGTATGATGTTCCTGCCCCGGGGTTTGAGACTGAACATCGTGTAGAAACTCGCCACGCTGTGCACATAGCTGTACGGGACATTGAGATAGTCCGCACAGGCCTCCATGTCTTCCTGGGCGAGGTATCTTTGCGGGTTGTTATCCTGAAGATCGTGCATGATGTAAAGAATGTTGCTGAGATTTGGTTCAAACCTTTTGACAATAGCTTCCCTGTCCAAACCGGCCTCCTTTTGGTTGCCTAGATGGCAAATTCCGAAACGGGGTGCCCATTGACGACGTGCTCCACCACCACCCTCTTTGCCTTCTCAGGATCCATGTTCCCGTACACAACGGCGGGTTTGTCTTCCTCGAAGACCTCCACCATCGGCTCCTGTGAGGCAAGGCCCTTCTCTCCCGTCTGGGTGACGACGACATCGGAAAGATTCCGTTTCCCCACCTCTTCGACGAAAGTTTTGAGCACGTCACGCGCGCCGGCGGCGATCCCGCTCGTCCCCATCCCGACGACGATCCGCACCCGTGCCTGTTTCTGCCTCAACTCCACATCTTTCTGTGCCTTTTCCCTTATTTTTTTCAGCTCTTCAAGATTCATCTCTCGGCCTCCTTATGGTGATAACAATCTATATAAAATCATAGATGTTCGTCAAGATATTTGCCGAGGAAACTGATGACTTCCGGGTGGTTCACCGGCACGTCATCAAGCTCCCTTTTCAGCTCCTCCGTATCGAGCTCGAAGGTCCTGCCGTCGACGGAATAATGAAGATCGAAGTCGACGTCGGGATGGCTCACAACGAGAACGAGGAAGGTGTCCCGCATGTTCCCCAGCGGAGGCAGGTCGGGATGCCGGCAATCGAAGGCCGCCTTTATCGTCGTCCCTGTGCCCTTCGCGCTTGTCAGTTCGAAACTGCCCCCCGTCGTCTCGGCCGTTCCCTTGAGAAGCGGTATCCCGAGCCCCACCTTCCTTCCCGTCTTCGTGGAAAAGAAAGGGTCCTGCACCTTCAGCGCCGTTTCAGGGTCCATCCCGACCCCGTCATCGGCTACCGTGAGGCTAAGTATCGCCGTTCGCGGATCTCTTTCCACCGCGATACCGATGTGTTTCGCCCCTGCCGTCACTGAGTTCATAACTATGTCCATGATATGTGATGCAATATCCTCCATCATGATGACGACTTCCGTCTGTTCACGAGCGCCCTGCCTGCCCCGTGAGCGACTGCTCCCCCAAGGTCCTGAGGGCCCCTTCGATGCTCACACAATCGGGCGCGTCGAGCGTCAAATGTGTTCTCCTCTTCCCGATGTCCCCCGGATAGTGGGCATCGGAGAATGTCACAAAGGGCAGTCCCTTCCTCATGATAAAGGGCATGAGGTCCACGGCCCTGCCCCGGTCGCGTATCTCCAGGGCATCGAAGGGAACGTCCGCCGGTACGAAGCCGAGCTGGCTTATGATGCTGAAGGTCGGGCTGTCGATATGAGAGGCGATCGCGATCCCCCCGTGGGACTTTATCCAGGACACGGCCTCCTCTATGGATATCCCGGCCGAGCTGATGAGCAGCCTCTCCTCGCTGCGGACTATGTTGTCCTCACCGTCCACGACCACCTGGTCCCCCCAGAACTCCACGTCGTTGGGTACGGGCGGCAGAAGATCGTAGATCATGAGCTGCAGCGCGTACGCGGTCTCATAGTCGTCGAAGACAGCGATGAGATGGACCTCCTCCATGGTCTGAAGCTCCATACCCGCAAGAACGACGAGCCCGATGCGTTCTCCCGCTTCCCGGACATACGGCGTGTTCTCCGCCATGTTGTGGTCCGTAACGGCTATAATATCCAGTCCCGCCTCCCGCGCCTTCTCGACGATCACCCGGGGCGACATGTCAAGACTGCCGCAGGGTGACAGGGTCGAGTGTATATGCAGATCGCAGGCGAATTCCGGCAAGTTCTCTCTAGCCTCCCTTCAGGCGTTCGTACACGAGAGCCGAGAGCTCGAATGCCGAAAAAGTTCCCCTAAGGACCGCTATGCCCTCCTGTTTTGCCTTCTCCAGGAACGACTCTTCCAATTCCAGTTTTCGCGGGATGATGATGGCGGAGACATCCTTGAGCTTTGCCACGCCGAGAATGTTCACGTGCCGCTGGATCGTGATCCACACCGCATCATCGCCTATGTTGGCGATCACGTCCGAGAGCAGATCGGAGGTGTACCCCGACCTCACCGGTCTGTCGAGGTTCGTTTCTCCCGTGAGTACCTCAAGCCCAAGCGCCCCTGCAAGTTCACGAACGTTCATCATCCCCTCCCTCTAGACGTGTGATCCCGCCTATATATATAATGGTACGTTCATCCCCCCCGATTGTCCCGATACCCCTCATTGCCCCTGCCCGGGGTCGCCTTCCTTCGAACTCCCGCTCATTGACGTCGGGACGATACGGGAGAGATCGAGGATCTCCTCTGCCAGTATCTTCACCCTCTCACGAAGCTTGATAACGCAGTCCGTCTCGAAGGCTATGCCCCGGATGATGTCTTCCGCAAGGGCCCGGCAGCTCGGCGAGCCACAGGCGCCGCAGTCGAGGCCCGGCAACTCGCTCGTTATCTGGTCAAGGCGCTCCATCTTCATGATCGCCCGGGAAACATCCTCGTCGAGGGTCATGATCGCCCTCGGCTCCACGGGCTCCGTGGCGGCAAACCGGTTCTGCGCATACATGTCCTGGAGTTCGGTATCGGTAAAATAGGCCTCTTTCGTTCCGAACCGCTTTATGAGGTCGCGGAGTCGAATACGCCCCACGAAGAGATTCTGGATGTTCAGCGGCCCTCCCACGCAACCGCCGGTACACGCCTGAAGCTCGACGAAATCGACGTCCTTGAGCTCTCCCCTCTCGATCTCTTCCAGGAGGCTGATGACGTTATGGATGCCGCCGACAGCAAGGGTGGTGGCCGCGGCGACATTCCGCGACTCTCCTGTCACGTATCCCCAGGCCATCCCGAACTTGGTAGCGCGCTGCAGCTTCTCCGGTCCCCCGTTTGCGGACCTGTCGCCGAGATGCCTGATGATATCCTTATATATAAGGTTGATCCCGATGACACCGTTCACGGCCGAGTGCTTCGTGGTCATGGGATTCCTCATCTCCGTCACCTTTGCCGGACATGGAGATATGAAAAACGCCCCTATCTCTTCGTAAGGGATACCCGTTCTCCGCGATGCCTGCTCCTTGGCGATGCGGGCCGCCACCTCCATGGGGGTGAGAAAGGGGGCAACCTGATCGAGAAGGTCGGGGTACTTGATCTGCATGAGGCGCACCACCGCCGGACAGGCCGAGGAGAAGATGGGGCGCTTACCCTTGTAATCCTTCAGGAACTCGTGGACGATGTAGCCGACGATCTCCGCCGCAAGGGCAACCTCGAAGACCTCGTCAAAACCGATCCCCTTGAAGGCCCCCAGCACGTCCTCGATATTGACCTGCTCCTTGAACTGTCCGAAGAACGACGGCGCCGGCAGGGCGATCCTGTACCTGTATTCCGAAAGCTTCTCAAGGGTATCCGTCACCGCGACCTTCGCGTGATTCGGGCATTCGCGGATACATTCGCCGCAGTCGATGCAGCGTTCCTGAACGATCATCGCCTTGCCGTCACGGACACGGATAGCCTCAACGGGGCACCGCTTGATGCAGTTGGTGCATCCCTTGCACTTCTCGGTCTCCAGCGTCACGGAATGGAAATACTGATTCATGCGTCCTCGTACCGCCTCTCGTCCTTGAAGAACACCCGGGCGTTCAGCGTCGTCCCCACACCAACCCTGGATTCGATATTGAGGTCGTCAGAGCACTGCTTGATATTGGAAAGACCCATGCCAGCCCCAAACCCCATCTCCCGGATCTCGTAGGAAGCCGTCGAATACCCCTCCTTCATGGCCAGGTCGATGTCTTCGATCCCGGCCCCCACATCTTCCACCCGTATGGTGATCCCCTCGGGCTCGACGTGGACGACAAGCATGCCCGATGTGGCGTGGATCGCAACATTCATCGCCGCCTCGTATATGATGATGGCGATCCGCTTGATGACGTCCTGTTTGAGCCCGAGCTGCTGAAGGGTCTTCTTCACCCGCGACGCACACTCTCCGGCAATGAAGAAATCCTTCTCACCTATCTTGAACTCGAGCGTGATCTGCGGGGTGTACGCTAAGCTGTCCACCATTGGTTAGTCTCTCCTAACCGGGCTATTGCTCATCTCCTCGGATACCCTTCTGGTAAAGCCGGCCGCAGCAATCGAACGTGAGAAGTGTCGTGGTAAGCAGGGGGATCTTGTTCAGTTCCCCGCTCCTGACAACGGATTCATCGGGCCTGCGTCCCCCGACGAAGAGGACCGCCTTCGCGTCCATCACCTGAGCTGCATGGATCACATGAGCGTTGGTCAATGATGTGATCAAGAGCGAATGGGGTTTCAGGTAAAGGAGCATCTCACTGATAAGGTCGCAGGCAAAACAGACCAGCACGCCGCGTTTCAGACAATCGTCATTCCCGCAGAGCACCTGTGCTTCCAGCAGTTCCTGGACCTCTTTCAACGTCATGCAGAACCTCGCATCGTCCGGATGTCGACCGGTGGTATATCGATACTCTTATCGTGCCCCGGTTCCGCGAACCGGCAAAGCGGCCCTGCGATCAATCGCCAGAAGCCTCACCAACGGGAAATATTGCTTGTTTAATTGCAGGGACGAGCACGCTTGTTCAGTATAGTGCATTTTGTTTACGAAGTCAAAAGGACAGTGAAGAAAAAAAACAATATTTACCGTTACCGGCCGCCGTCCCGGGCGCGGGATTTTCTGCCGAAGGGTATTCCCAGTTTTCTCATTCGATGACGGAGCGTTCCGGGGTTCATGGCAAGAAGCTCGGCGGCCCCACCGGGGCCCTCGATCCTCCCCCCGGTCGCCCTCAGGATGCGGCTTATATGCTCGGCCTCCATCTCGTGGAGCGTGACGGAGCCCTGGCTCTGGCCGACCGCGGAGGGAACACGCTCCTGGGTCGTCGCGGAAACCCCCAGAACACCCTCGAATTTCAGGGGTTTGCCGTCAGAAAGGATGAGGGCCCTCTCCACGGCGTTCTCCACTTCCCGGACATTCCCCGGCCAGTCGTACATCATGAGAGCATCGATAGCTCCCGGCGCAAGGGGGGGTATGGTGTGGCGCACCATCTCCCGGCTCTTCTTCCGGACAAAATGCTGGACCAGGGCGGGTATATCGTTCTTTCTGGCCCGCAAGGGCGGAACCTCGATGGGAAAGACCTTGATGCGGAAATAGAGGTCCTCCCGAAAATCACCGTCTTCCACCATCTTTTCCAGGTTCCGGTTCGTCGCCGACACGATCCTGATGTCAACATGGACGGGTTCCGTTCCGCCCACCCTTTCTATCTCTTTCTCCTGCAGGACGCGAAGGAGCCTCACCTGCGCGTGGGGCGGGAGCTCGCTGATCTCATCGAGAAAGATCGTTCCCCCGTGGGCGCGTTCAAAACGCCCCCGCTTGCGTGCCAGCGCCCCCGTGAAAGCCCCCTTTTCATGGCCGAAAAGCTCGCTGTCTATGAGAGACTCCGGGATCGCCCCGCAGTTCACCTTCACAAAAGGCCCGTTATACCGGGGAGACAGGTTGTGGATGGCGTTGGCGATGACCTCCTTGCCCGTTCCTGTCTCACCGATGATGAGCACCGGGCTGGCGAGAGGCGCCACCTTTCTCACGCTTTCCATGGCTTCCTTCAGCCCGAAATCAGCTCCCACTATCTCGACCGTGTTCTTCCTGAGCTCTTCCCTGAGATAGCGGTTGTCATCCGCGAGCATGTCCTTGAGGTCGATCACCTCCCGGAGCCTGCGGCTGTTTGCAACGGCGATCGCGGCAGGTTCGTTCACCACGGACCAGAGGCGAACATGGTTCTCGGTGAACCGGCCCGTCCCTTTCGCCCGTATTCCGAGAGCACCGATGTACTTACCGTCGATGATGAGCCTTCCCAGCATTATCGAACATTCTTCCCATCCAAGGTTCCGTGCCACCCGGCCGAGAATGGGATCCTCGAAGATATTCTCGGCAACGCGGACCCGCGGCCGGCGATAGGGCTCTTCAAGCTCCTGGCGCAATTCGGGAGGCAGGTGTGTCTTGTCCATCCTCGTTGTGCCCCCGGCCTCGTTTGCCGAAGCCGCCACGTCCACGGTACCTATGGTCGAATCATAGACGAAAAGATCGAGCTCATCAGCCGGTATCACGTTGCGGACGTAGAGAAAACACTGGTGAAGCGCGTTTTCGAGGTCCAGGGTACCGCATATCCTCAGGGTCATCTCCCGGAAGAACTCGTTCTCGTCAGCGTTCATGGTCCTTTTCTCCTTTTCGCTACTATCGTATGCGATAGTATAGACCAGAACTGACAAATACGCCAGCAACTTTCCGTCACATTTCACAGTAATCTGGCTATGATAACGTAACATGTTGAATATACTGGAAAACAAATTATGGCACAGAGAATGCTTAAGAATCAGCAAGAAAGAATGATGGAATGGATAGAGATCATACGATTGAGAACGCAACCCGATGTCGAGCCGCTGGTGGTCAAGTGGCTGAAAGACCTGGTCCACAGCATCGGCGGAACGCCCGGTCTCAACACGGCACGGATCTATACCCATTCGGCCGTCCCCGGGGATGTGAGCCTGCATATAATGTGGGACACCGTCCAGGATATCCACAGGGAGAGCGAGATAGGATTGATGGCCGCCGAGACACTGAAGAAATACGGCATCCTCGATCATACCGTGTGGCTCATGAAGGGGAACAACGGCAACAACCCGCACCGGCAGGTGACACGATGATATCCACGGCATCATTCACCACATGTTACGGCCCATCAGCGGCAGGAAATGTGAAGTATATGAAATCCCTCACCTTTCCTTCCCATAACGTGAGTCGGGGGACGTGAAGAATGTCCGACCTGATACTGAATAACCTCATGCTCATGTTGACCCTCATGTTCGCCTTCGCAACTATCTGGACCACCTCTAAGCCCTCTCTGCGCACACGATCAAGCTCCCCATACCGCCTCTACTTCGTCCCTCCCCTACCGGCAGACGAAACGACCGCTGTCGGCAAGGATCTCAAATGGTTTACCCGAGGCCATGTCCCCGACTCACAAATTAAACCGCAATTGAGGCTCTGAAGAGTCATCTTCACGATACCATCACCCCCCCCTTATGCGTTTTTAAATGCCCCCGGCGCCTCCCGGGGGCAACCCTTTTAGAGACGGTTAGAGCCGCTTGAACCGTTTGAACAGCTTGAACCGCTCAAAAGGATAGGGGATTTCCTTGTCATCACTTTCCCAGCCTTATCCGTGGAC
>LVAA01000134.1 GCA_001603955.1 Syntrophobacterales bacterium Delta_02
CGCAAACAGCAGGAACAGGCCGAAAATCTTGCCGACATGAAACGTTTTTACCTGGAAAAGAAATATGATCAGGCCTTCGCCTGCGCCCGCAAAGCCGATCAAAATTCCACGGAAGTCCAATATTACCTGGGCTTCATGTATGCGGACGGGCGTGGAGTTGTAAAAGATGAAGCTGAGGCCCTTAAATGGTACCGCAAAGCGGCAGAACAAGGAAACTCCACATCTCAGAATAACCTTGGCGTCATGTACGCGAATGGGCGTGGCGTCGCCAAAGATGAAGTCGAGGCCGCCAAATGGTTTCGCAAGGCGGCCGAACAGGGGGTGGAAACAGCTCAAAATGATCTTGGCTTCATGTACGCGAACGGACGTGGCGTCACCAAAAATGAAGCTGAGGCCGCCAAGTGGTACCGCAAAGCGGCTGAACAGGGATTGGCGATAGCCCAATCCAATTTAGGACTTCTCTATGAACGCGGACTTGGAGTCGCCCCGGACAAGGAGGAAGCGAAAAAGTGGTATCAGAAATCCGCCGATCAGGGATTCGCGGAAGCTCAATATCATCTGGGAATGCTGTATCGCAATACCAACGACCCGGACGATAAAATACAAAAGGCAAATCGTGAAAAAGGAGACGCCCTGCTGGTCGCGGCCGCAAAACAGGGGCATTCCGCCGCAATTGACGAATTAAGGATCATAACTTGCGTATCAAAGATCAAACAGATTGTGTTGGCGCAAAAATTGTATGCCCTTGATTATAATGGAGCGTTTGCCCCGTCAAAAGACGTGCTGGTCAAACAAGACTATCTAAAGGATGAAGAGGTCTACCACTGTTCGGCGGCAGGCAAAAATCATGATTGCTCCTATCTTTTCGTATCCGGGGCTTCGGAAAAGAATTCCGGGGATATGCCGGCTGCCATCGAACGGCTTGAGGACCATAAGGGGAAAGTCCTCGTCGGATTCGTGGCCGGTTATGTACTGGCTCTCGACTACACCGGAAAAAACTACGCCGGACTGTTGAGTCTGTTCAAGAATCTGCCCGAGACGGACAAGAATCTGCTGAAAAAACAATTCGCACGCTGGGACAAAGGCGACTTCACCAATGATCCAGCCGCCGAAAACGACAGGGTTGTCGCAGAATACAAAGAACTTCATGATGCAAAAAAATACAAGGAAGCTTTCGCCTATCTGCAAAAAGCCGACCAGAGCCTTCCGGGCGTACAATTTTATCTGGGCGTGATGAACGCCGTGGGATTGGGAACCGCGAAAAATGAGGTTGAAGCGGCAAAATGGTACCGCAAAGCCGCCGAACAGGGACATGTCATCGCCCAAAGAAATCTGGGGCTGAAATACCAATATGGACAGGGAGTCGAAAAGAACGATGCTGAAGCGTTCAAATGGTTCAGCAAAGCCGCGGCACAAGGTAACGCCGACTCTCAGAACAGGCTTGGACTCATGTACCGGTACGGGCACGGAGTCAATAAAAATGAGGCCGAAGCCATAAAATGGTATCTCAAAGCCGCAGCGCAGAACCACGCCTCCGCCCAGTGCAGTCTTGGTTACATGTACAACAAAGGACAAGGGGTGAGTGAAGACCCCGCCGAAGCGGTCAACTGGTACAGAAAAGCGGCGGCACTGGGAAACACCGATGCCCTGAACAATCTGGGATTCATGTATGAAAGCGGACGCGGCGTTACGAAAAACCGGGAAGAAGCCATCAAGTATTATCAGGCCGCCGCCGCCAAAGGCAACGAAATCGCCAAGAACAACCTGAAACGGCTTACGCCGCCGGAGAAAACCAATGCGGAACTTTATGAGGAAGCCAGGCGTTACGCAAAAGGCGACGGCGTCCCCAAAGACCTGAAAAAAACCGTCGAAATCCTCCAGCAACTGGCAGACCGCGGTTATGTCCAGGCCTACATGGACCTGGCGGATGCCTATTACGATGGAATCGGAGTGGATCAAGACCGCCGTAAAGCCGCCGAATATCTGGAAAAAGCCGCAACACTCGGCAACGCAAAAGCTGCCACCGTGCTGGGTACTCTTTACATTCAGGGAATCGGGGTCAAGCAGAATTACCGGAAAGCCAGAATGTGGCTGACCCAAGGTGCGGAAGCCGGTATCTCCAACGCACAGGTAATGCTTGCCATCATCTATCAAGAAGGAAAAGGGGTAGCGGTGGACAACAAGGTCGCGTTCCAATGGGCGGAAAAGGCGGCGAATACCGGCAAAGGACGCGCCGAATCCGTGCTGGGAATGTTTTATCTGGCTGGAATCGGTACTGCGCCGAACCGGGAGGAAGGGATCAAATGGCTCCGGCTCGGAGCGAAAAACGGCGACAAGGAAGCAGCCGAAAAATTGAAACAACTCGGCGTTTCCGTCAACTGAATACCGATAAAAAATTAATTACACATCAAGAAAGCAAATAACGATCATTTATAAATGCAGGAGGCATGAGGATGTTTCAGAATTGGTTTACAGACAGATGTCGGGCGTATGTCGGTGAAGACGGGCTGGCGCTGAGCGGCCCCGCACTCGAAGCGGCAAAACGCGATCCGAAAGCAAAACGTTGTGGAACACGAG
>LVAA01000135.1 GCA_001603955.1 Syntrophobacterales bacterium Delta_02
TGGCTGAAACGGTCCTCGTCACCGGCGGCTGCGGCTTCATCGGGGCCAACTTCGTCCGCCACATGCTGGAAAGGTACGATTACAACATCGTCAATCTCGATAAGCTGACCTACGCGGGCAACCTGGAGAACCTCGAGGACATCGCCGGGGACGGGAGATACACCTTCGTACGGGGGGATATCGCGTCTGCGGCCGACGTCGGGAGAGTCTTCGAAAGGTCCATCGACATCATCGTGAACTTCGCGGCGGAATCCCACGTCGACAGGAGCATCATGGACCCCGACGCCTTCATCAGGACGAACATAAACGGCACCTTCAACCTCCTCGAGTTCGCGCGCAAGAAGGGCGTGAGGCGCTTTGTCCAGATATCGACGGACGAGGTCTACGGATCCCTCGGTGACTCGGGGGCATTCCGCGAGGACACCCCTCTCTCCCCGAACAGCCCCTATTCGGCCTCCAAGACGGCGGCTGACATACTCGCCATGGCCTATTTCAAGACCTACGGGATGCCCGTCGTCATCACGAGGTGCTCCAACAACTACGGGCCCTACCAGTTCCCGGAGAAGCTCATTCCCCTCATGATAACCAACGCGCTCGCCGACAGGGAACTGCCCGTCTACGGCGACGGCCTCAACGTCCGTGACTGGATCCATGTCAAGGACCACTGCGCGGCCATCGACCTTGTCGTCCACAGGGGTGAGGAGGGGAACGTGTACAACATCGGCGCCTCGAACGAGCGGACGAACATAGAGATCGTCGAACTTGTCCTCGATGTGCTCGGCAAGCCCCGGTCGCTCATCCGGTACGTGAAGGACAGGCCGGGACATGACCGCCGCTATGCCATCGATTCGGGAAAGATCACGGAGCAGCTGGGCTACAGGCCCTCGGTGGACTTCTCCGAGGGCATGCGCGGCACTGTCGACTGGTACGTGAAGAACAGGGGATGGTGGGAGAGGATCAAGACCGGGGCATATCTGGACTATTACGAAAAGATGTACGGGAGCCGATGAAGGTCCTCATATCGGGCGGCAAAGGATTACTGGCAGGCAGCATCCTTCCATTTCTCGGCGAGCGCTTCGATCTCGCGGTGTATGACATCGACGAATGGGACATCACCAGCGTTTCGAGTGGTAAAGGACTGATGGACCAGCACCATCCCGACGTGGTGCTCAACCTCGCCGCCATGACGGATGTGGACGGGTGCGAGGACAGGGCGGAACTGGCTCAGCGGGTGAACGCGGAAGGGGCCGGGACGGTGGCGGCACTCTGCGCCGCAGCCGGCGCGCGGCTCGTGCATATCAGTACCGACTATGTCTTCGACGGTACGAAGGGTTCTCCCTACAGGGAGGATGACGAACCTGGGCCCGCTTCGGTGTACGGTCGCACGAAGCTTGCCGGGGAAAGAATGGTCCTCGAGAGGCTTCCCGGTGCGGCCGTGATAAGGACCCAGTGGCTCTACGGGAAGGGCGGAAGGAACTTTGTCGACACGATTGCGAAGCTGGCGCGACAGCACGGTCAGGTACGCGTCGTCGACGACCAGAGGGGGTCGCCGACCTGGGCCCGGGACCTTGCCGTGCCCATCGTTTCCGTCATCGAGAAAGGGCTGAGCGGGATCTACCACGTCTCGAACAGCGGCTCATGCACCTGGTTCGAACTTGCAAAGGCCATCTTCTCCATCCTGAACATGGACGTCGAGACAAACCCCATATCATCAGGCGAACTGGGAAGGAAGGCCGCGCGGCCTGCCAGTTCCGTTTTCGACCTTTCGAAGTTCGAAGGCGCGACGGGCATCAGAATGCGCGGCTGGCTGGATGCCCTGAGGGAATACCTGACGACCGGAGGCTAGAGACCTGCCGTGAAGATCATATTCTTTTCCGATATTCACATCACCCGCACGAGTGTCGACAAGGCGGCCCTCACGTTGAGATTCATTTCCGATTATTGCGATGATGCCGACATGGTCGTCGTGCTTGGCGACCTTTTTGACTTCTATCATGGTTACGACGGGTACATATACCCCTGGTACCGTGGGATAGCGGAGAGCCTCAAAGGTCTTGTCGACCGCGGCAAGCGCGTCGTGTTCCTGGAAGGGAACCATGAATTCGCCATGGGCAGGTACTTCGAGGAGTACACAGGGGTCGCCTGCGCGACCGAGATGAGTCTCGATATAGACGGGAAAAAGGTCTTCCTCGCACACGGCGACGGTTTCGCCAGGTTTTCCCTTGCCCGGCTCCTCAAGCGACCGTTCTTCTACCGGATCATGGATCTTCTCGGCCCGGGGTTGACCTGGCGCGTGGTCACCCTTGTGCATCCGTTCCTGTCCTGCAGGAACAAGAAATACAGCGAGGTCGTGCGGGATATCTTCAGGTCTCGCGCGAGAGAGAAGTTCTCGGAGGGATACGACGTGGTGATCCTCGGCCATTCGCACATACCCGATATCCTTGAGACCGGTGACGGCCCCGGGGCAAAGAGATACCTCAATACCGGCGACCTCGCAACGTACGCTAGTTTTGTTTCCTACGACAGCTCTGCGGGATTCTCCCTCAAAACGTTGGGCCCCGCCGAGAACAGAAAAAACGTTGCCCGTTGAGATAAGAACTTGCCAACCAGTGTGACGGACGCTATATAATAGTATCTCCGGTCCGCACCTTCACGGTTCCGTTCCGGGACGATCGGAGGTATGTGCGGCACGACCGAAAAAGGAGGGCAACATGAATATCTTCAGCACAGGCGACATCCTTCAATTTGCGATCCGGATTGAGGAAGACGGCGAGATGTTCTACCACAAGGCGGCCCTCAACGCCGCGGAAAAAGAAGTGAGAGACCTCTTCAATTATCTTGCTGACGAAGAGGTGCGGCACAAGAGGATCTTTCAGGACATGCTCTCGGGCATCGAGACAAACCCTCCCGCTGAAAGTTTCAGCGGTGAGTACGCGGCCTATCTGCGGGACTACGTGGACGGCAAGGCGATATTCACGAGTCAGGCCGGTACCGAGGCCATGTCGGAAGAGCTGGATGCTCCCTCGGCGCTCTACTTCGCCATGGGACGCGAGGCCGATTCGATCCTCTACTACCACGAGGCAAAACGGTTCGTCGACGAAAAACACTACGCCGCGATCGACAGGATCATAGAGGAAGAACGCAAACACTTCCACAAACTGGCTCAGATGAAGAAAAAGTACACATAGACGCCGCGAGGAGCGGGGGGAGAGGCTCAAAAGCATTATCTCACGCCCGTTCGTCGCATTCGCTCTTCTCTCGAGTCCGCAGAGGTCGCAGAGAGAGGAAAAAAGAGAGAAAAGATTGCCGCCGGATTTTGGAAGGCTCCGAAATCCGGCGGCAATCTTTTCTCTGCGATCTCTGCGGGCTTGAGAGACGAACGAAGTGAGGAACGGGCGAGAGGCAAGGTCATTGGCCTTTCACTTGAGGAGCATATCGTATCCCAGCTTTGCTATCAGGCACACGACGACGGCGAGGAAGAAGATCCGTACGAAGCGGTTGCCCTTGAGGATGGCGAAGCGGGAACCTATGATGGCCCCGAGGATGTTGCAGAGGCCCATGAGGATGGCCGTGGTGTAGATTATGTTGCCGGTCGCGGCAAAGTAGAGGACGGCCGAGAGGTTTGTGGCAAAGTTGACCAGCTTCGACGAGGCGGAGGCGGCAAGGAAACTGAAGCCGAAGATGCCGATGAAGACGAAGATGAGAAAGCTTCCCGTGCCGGGGCCGAAGAAGCCATCATAGAAGCCTATCAGTGATCCCGTCGCTATGCTGACCGCTGCCCTTTTGGCGCGGTTGAGGCGGGGTGCGTGGATGGCGCCGAGATCCTTCCTCAGGAAGGTGTACAGTGCGATCGCCATGAGCATGAAGAGGATGAGGGGACGCATCGTGCCGGGATTGACGAGGGTCACGGTCCTGGCCCCGAGAAAGGAGGCGATGAGGGCGGCCGCGGTTGCGGGCAGGGTCGCTTTCCAGTCTATCCTGATATGGCGGGCGTACTGAAGGGTCGCGACGGATGTTCCCGATATGGAGGCCAGCTTGTTTGTGCCGAGAAGCGTGGCGACGGGGAACTGGGGCAGGACGATGAAGAGGGCCGGCAACTGGATGAGCCCTCCCCCACCGGCTATGGAATCAACGAGCCCTGCCAGTGCCGCGAAAAAACATAGTGTGACCGTCTCCAGGTATCACCCTTGCCACGAAACAAAAACACCCTCCGTTCCCGCGCGGGATGTCCAGAGGGTGCGTGATGAACAGTGATCATCGTCAGATAGTAACGCACCAGCCGAAAGGATCGTTCTTTTCTCCATATTGCATGCCGGTGATCTCGTCGTACAGCCTTTGAGAGATGGGGCCGATCTCACCGCTGTGGATCGTGACCGTATCTTCGTTGTGCCGGATCCACCCGACGGGCGAAATAACGGCGGCAGTGCCGGTTCCGAAGACCTCCTGGAGGCGCCCGCTTTTTGCCTCCGACATGACCTCGTCGATGGTTATCTTTCTTTCCTCCACCGGAATGCCCCAGTGCTTGGCAAGGGAAATTGCGGAATTCCGGGTGACGCCCGGGAGGATGGAACCCTCCAGGGGCGGTGTGACCACGGTGCCGTCTATGACGAACATGATGTTCATCGTCCCCACCTCTTCGATACACTGGTTTTCGATGCCATCGAGCCACAGCACCTGGGTGAAGCCCTTCTTCTTGGCCATCTCACCGGGATAGAGCGAGGCGGCGTAGTTTGCCGGCGTCTTGACGGCGCCGAGGCCGCCTTTGACGGCCCGGACGAATTCACCGGAGGTGATCAGCTTGACGGGGTTCAGCCCTTCCTTGTAGTAAGCGCCGACGGGGGATGTTATGATCATGAAGCGGTATGTGTGGGATACCCTGACGCCGAGGAAATTGTCCGTTGCAAAGACGAAGGGCCGGATGTAGAGAGAACAGCCGCGCTTGGCGGGGATCCATGCCCTGTCGATCTCCACGAGCTTCTTCATCCCCTCGAAAAACATTTCGTAGGAGAGGGTGGGGATGCACAGGCGCTCACAGGACATGTTGTATCTCTCATGGTTTTTATCAGGCCGGAAAAGACGGATCTTTCCGTCCACGCCGAGAAACGCCTTGAGGCCCTCAAAAACGGCCTGTCCGTAGTGCAGTGTCGAGAGGGCCGGGTACATCTTCATGGCGCCGTAAGGTTCGATGCGCGCCTCGCCCCACCGCCCGTCCGCGTAGTCCACATAGTACATGTGATCGGAGAAGTGGACGCCGAACTCCAGGTTGTCGAAATCCACTTCGTTGATCGTTGTTTTCCTGCTTTTCCGTATCTTGATTTTCACAGCTCTCTTCCTCGTGTTCTTTTCTATTTCTTGTCGCAGGGCCCGAGGCGTTTCCCGCTCATTTTTGTGGAGATCTGCTGGGCCTTGTGGTGCTTGTCCTTGATAACGGTCGTTGTCTTGCCGTCAAAGGTGTCACCCTTGTACGTGATGCTTCCCTTGCTTTCCACGGTACCGTCCTTTTCCTTGCAGACCATGGCCCATGTCACCGTGTTGCCGCTTACTTTCTGTTCGGTGATCTTGCAGTTCGGGTTCTTATCTTTGCCCTGCCCAGGCACGCTATCCTTCTTCGTAAGGCATTGTTTCGTTACGGACGGCGGGATGCTCGCGGGCATGCCCTTCATTTCCACCTTTGTCGTGATCTGCCAGAGACCGTCCTTCATGTTCGGTTCCGCGGCCTCGGCGCCGCCGCACCACACGAGCGCCAGAACGATGACGAGTGCTGCAAGGATGCTCACTTTCATATGTCCTCCTGATCTTTTCCTGACAAATGCTTCGGTAAAAAAAAGTATCACTAATGGGGCAGGCGGGTCAAGAGAAAGACGGCTTGAGCCGCTTGAACCGTTTGAGAGTCAGAAGAATACGCGATTCCAACGGTCTTGTCCCAGGCGATTCTCATTTACGCTGTCCTGATATTGTCTATCTCTTTTCCGTCCCCTGTGCCCTGACCCCTGTGTCCTTTGTCTGGTCCTTCAGTATTGTTGTCACCGTCGATACGAGGCCTGCCAGGTCGCCCAGGTTGGCGGGGAGGATGAGGGTGTTGTTCGTTCGTGCCAGTTTCCCGAATTCGTTTATGTATTGCTCGGCGATGCGCAGGTTGACGGCGTTTATGCCGCCCTGCTCGTTGATGGCGAGCGCGATCTCCCTCAAGCCGTTTGCCGTTGCTTTTGCCACCCGTTCTATCTCCGCGGCCCGGCCTTCAGCCTCGTTGATCCTCTTCTGCTTTTCGCCCTCGGAGGTGGCTATCATCTCCTGCTTGACACCCTCGGCGCGGTTGATCTTGGCCTGCTTGTCACCTTCGGATTCGGCGATCATGGCGCGCTTTTCCCGTTCGGCGCGCATCTGCTTCTCCATGGCGTCCTTGATGCTCTGCGGCGGAACGATGTTTTTGACCTCGTACCGGGTGACCTTCACCCCCCAGGGATCCGAAGCCTTGTCAACGGCCTCGACTATGGTGGTGTTGATCGCGTCGCGCTCCTCGAAGGTCTTGTCGAGCTCGAGCTTGCCGATGACGCTTCTCATGGTCGTCTGGGCCAGCTGGGTGGCCGCGAACTGGTAATTGTTGATCCCGTAGGATGCCTTCTGGGGGTCTATGACCTGAAGGTAGAGGATGCCGTCCACCTCGACGGCAATGTTGTCCCTGGTGATGCATGTCTGGGAGGGGACGTCGATGGCCTGCTCCTTCAGCGTGTGCCTGTAGGCGACCTTGTCGATGAAGGGTATGAGGATGTGGAGGCCCGCGTCCAGCGTCGCGTTGTACTTGCCGAGGCGTTCCACGATAAAGGCGACCTTCTGGGGGACAACGCGTATGGTCTTCAGAAAGGCTATGACCACGAATATGATGAGGCCGACGATGATCACGGTAAAGAAGTTCATTACTCGTTCCCTCCCTTTGCTGGATATTTTTTAACCTTTAGTGTAAGGCCATGTTTGCCGGTGATCTCCACGGGGTTTCCTTCCTCGACCGGTTCGTCCCCATCGGTCTCCGCGTTCCAACTGGTGCCGTGGAGCTCCACCTTGCCGCCCATCACGGGGTCGATCCTCCTCGTCACCACGGCTTTCTTTCCCAGGAATTCCGAGAGGTCGTCGTCGGACGGGCGGCCGTACTTCTTGCGGCCGACGAAGACGCCTCTCATCCATCTTCTCAATGACACAAGGAGCAGGACCGAGGCTACAAGGAACAGGATGAGCTGGACGTTGATGGAGACGTTGGCGAACAGGCAGATAAGAGCCACGACCCAGGCCCCGACGCCGAAGAAGAAAATGATGAAGCCGGGAAGGACGAACTCCAGAAGCATCAGCACGAGGCCGATGAGAAACCATATCAACTCGGGTTTTAACCAGTCCTTCAGCACCTCCACGTCATCACCCCTCCTGTTCGGTCAAAGTCAATCTGAATCTTATCAGATTGGTCTGTCTTCAACAAGCTTAAACGAAGCCTTGCTATTGTCTTGACAGGGCGGGAGAGGCATTCTATATTCAACCTAGCATAATGACAGGAAAAACGGGGTGAGAAGGCAGACAGCCCGTTTATCCTGAAATGTGATCCGGAGAGTGACCGCATGTGTCCAACACAAATGCAGGCCGGCACCGCGTTGAAGAGATCGCCGTTCCTGGTGGTGAGACAGTTGAGTGAAAGTGAAGTGCGGGTCTACAGCAAACTGCATGGCAACCTGACCTCATACGGTCCCGGGATGATCGATATTCTCGGGATCTTCGAGGAGCCCCGCGACGCTGAAAGTGTGGCAGGGAAGATATTGGAGGTCTGCCGGTGCGACCCTGCGGCCCTTATCGGGGAGCTCCGTGAGAAACATTTCCTTGTGGAGGGGGACCGGGACGCCCGGGATATGTTTGCGGAGTACGTCGCCACGGCGAGACAAAGAAACGAGATCGCCAGGATATCCAGAGTGACCTTTCTCGTTTCCGCCAGATGCAACCTGGCCTGCAAGGGCTGCTACCACACCTTCTATGATTTCAAGAGCGGACACATGACAGGTGAATTCGCGGACAGGGTCCTTGAAGGTCTTTTTCCATATTTAAAGAAGAGGGGAATCCCGACGCTGCTCATATCCTTTCTTGGTTATGAGCCTCTTCTGAATTTCGAGACCGTGAGCCGGATCCATGACCGGGCTCACGCCATGTCCAAAGAATACGGGATCGATACCACGTTCAAGATATTCACGAACGCCTTTAGCCTGAATGAAGATGTATATGACTGGATAGTGAGGAACGGACCGCGGCTGAGTTTCAAGGTGAGTCTTGACGGGGTCAGGGAGGACAATGACCAGCGAAGACTGGACCGTGCCGGGAGAGGGACCTTCGACAGGGTCGTCGGCAACCTGAAACGGATCATCGCCACCGGCGTCGAATGTGACGTCCTGACAACCCTCAGCAAGATCAATTTCCCCAATATCGAAAGGTTCGTGGATGAAATGGCCGCGATTGGCATCAGGAACATCACAGCCAACATATTCTGCGGTCAATCGGCGGAGGAAAGGACGCTGGAGCTGTCGGAAGAGGAGAGGTTCGAGGCCATAAAGAGGATGGACCTGGCAACCGGGAAGCATGGGATCGAGTTCGACGGGGAGTGGAAATTTGCCGTCGTGCAGATGATAACGGGAGCCCACTTTACCTGTCCCGCCGGAATGAGGCAAATGGTCTTCTGCGCCGATGGCGCCATCCACCCCTGCCAGCGTTTTGCGGGAACGGAGCTTACCTTCGGGACCTTCGGGGACGATTTCTGGGAAAAGCTCGGTGAAGGCCGGTGCGAGAGCTACGATCGCTGGACAGCCGACCTCTATGACCGCGTGATGGAGAGGATGAAGGAGGGCCACGCGGACCTGACGGGATGGAGCTGCCCTTTTGTCCCTTTCATACGGGGGGAATGTCTCGGCAAGCATGTGGAGAGGGACTTCAACGAACGCCTCATCGAGTACTATATTACACGCCCCATGGACCGGATAATCGCTAAATCGCGCATACATTGCTGATGTTTCGATTCCCGGTATCCCTCCGGTGGCTGTATGTTTCCTGCCCTGAGGGAAGCGGTCGATGTTTTGTCGAGGGCGCGAAGATGGTATGCTGAAGAATATGCCACCCTTCGGTCCCGGTCCGGGACTGACGGGATAAGCAAGGAGGCCGCCCATGGCAGCAATATTCGGGGACAACTCGTTCTCAATAGGGAGAACGCCGCTCGTCAGGCTCAACAGGGTGACGGCAGGCGCGAAGGCGACGGTGCTCGCGAAGGTCGAGGGGCGTAACCCCGCCTACTCGGTAAAATGCCGCGTCGGTGCCGCAATGGTATGGGATGCGGAGAAGACGGGAAAGCTCAAACCGGGGATGGAGATAATCGAGCCTACGTCGGGCAACACGGGCATAGCCCTTGCTTTTGTGGCCGCCGCGCGGGGATACGGACTGACCCTCACCATGCCCGAGACAATGTCCATGGAGAGGCGCAAGGTGCTCGGGGCCCTCGGGGCAACCGTCATTCTCACGGAAGGTGCCGGGGGCATGAAGGGGGCCATCGCCCGGGCGCAGGAGATCGCCGCCGGCGACGTTTCACGGTATTTCCTTCCCCAGCAGTTCGAGAACCCGGCAAATCCGGCCATACATGAGGCGACGACGGCCGTCGAGCTCTGGAACGATACGGACGGGCAGATGGACATCCTGGTTTCCGGAGTCGGCACGGGCGGTACGATCACGGGGATAAGCAGGTATTTCAAGCTCACGAGAGGGAAGAAGATCGTCTCCGTCGCCGTGGAGCCGATCCACTCCCCTGTTCTTACACAGATGAGGGCAGGCGAGGAATTAAAGCCCGGGCCCCACAAGATCCAGGGGATAGGCGCCGGTTTTGTTCCAAAGGTCCTCGACCTCACCCTCGTCGACCGCATCGAAACGGTTTCCAACGATGAGGCGATGGAGATGGCGAGACGCCTTGCACGGGAAGAAGGCATCCTGAGCGGAATATCCTGCGGTGCCGCGGCGCACGTAGCGGTGAAACTGGCCAGGGAGCCCGCGAATGCGGGCAAGACCATTGTCGCAATTCTGCCGGACTCGGGAGAACGGTACCTTTCGACGGAACTCTTCGAAGGACTCCCCGGCGGTCCCTGATCGGCAGATCCCCCGGATACACCTGTTTAGAGGGCAGGCACAGGAGCACGGTATATGGACGTTGAAGAGGAACTCGGGAGAAAGTACGAAGACCTGAAGAGATTCATCAGATCCATGGGGAGGGTTGCCGTCACCTTCTCGGGTGGTGTGGACAGCACTTTGCTCCTGAAGGTAAGCATCGATGAATTGGGACGCGAGAACGTCCTGGCGCTGACGGGCACCTCTCCCATACACGCGCGATCGGAGATGGACGAGGCAAAGGAAACCGCGGCTGCCCTGGGGGCCCGTGTGGTCTTCTTCGAGTCCACGGAGATGGAGGACGGAAATTTCCTCGCCAATGCACGCGACCGGTGCTATCACTGCAAGTCCCGTCTTTTAGCGGCGGTCCGGGAGATAGCCGGAAGGGAGGGATATTCCTTTGTCCTCGAGGGGTCTAACGCGGACGACGAGAGGGATTTCCGGCCGGGCAGGAGGGCCTGCCTGGAATCCGGGGTCACGAGCCCTCTTCTCGACGGGGGATTCACGAAAGGCGAGATACGGACGCTTTCGCGTACCCTTGGGCTCGCTACCCGCGACAAACCCTCCGAGGCGTGCCTGTGCTCGAGAATCCCTTACGGGACGGCGATAACAGCGAGAAGGCTTGAAGAGATCGAACGTTCCGAGGCGTTCGTGAGGTCCCTCGGGGTGTCACGGGTCCGGGTCAGGCATCACGGCGGCACGGCCCGCATCGAGGCCGAAGAGAAGGACTTCCCCATGATTCTCGAGCACCGCGACGAGATAGCAGCCGAACTGATGCGCATCGGTTTCACCTACATCGCCCTTGACCTCCACGGTTACAGAACGGGAAGCATGAATGAGGAAGAATGAAAAGATGGTTTTAGGTTTTAAGTGATTAAGTGTTAAGTGATTAAGCCTTACAGCGAAGAACTGAAATCTTCCCTTTTTGATTCTGACTTAAAAC
>LVAA01000136.1 GCA_001603955.1 Syntrophobacterales bacterium Delta_02
CCTCGACTGTTTCAAAAAAAGTGAAGCAACGCCGCCAAACGGAATAAATCAGCGTTTCCCTAGAGGCCAAAGCGCAGACCGGCATACCCCACAACCCGGCTGGTATCGCCGGATGCCGCAGCCGAAGTGTCGTAGAGGCAAAGCTCGGCCCAGGGGTTACCCAGGGCGCGCGCGGCAAACAGAGCCAAAGCCATCGGGCCGACCCCGCACATGGTAATGCCCTCGCGCTCCACAACGGCAAGCAGACCATCGGGATCGCAAGACAAAACCTGCGTCAGAGCCAGTGCGTCCTTGTGCAGTGTCTGCTCCTGATCCTGGTAGTGGTTCAAGTCCGAGCTGACAATGATGCCCACATCCTGCCCTCTGAAGCTGAAGTCCTGTATCACCTGCGCCAGGGCCAGCCCGGCGGCGCGCAGCGCATCGGGCCTGCGGGTTCCCACGCATACGGGCGCAATGGTGCGCGGCACGGGCGATCCGTCCTCTCCGGTATGGCTGCCGGGCAGACTTTGCAGAAAAGGCAGTATAACTTCAGTGGAATGTTCCACAAGGTGGCTAAGCTCGTCCGGCAAAAAGCCGCCCGGAGCCTGAATAAGGGCCTGGGTCAGCTCTTCGTCAACCGGTATGGGGCCCAGCGGCGTCAGCCACTGGCCTTCGGCCCATACGCCCAGAGGCTTCCCCTGGCCCGTATGGTTGGGAGACAGGACAAACAGCCGCTGCGGCAGGCTTGCTCCCGTTGTGGAATCGCCCCATGGAGCTGCCAGGGTAGCGCCTATGATACGGCCGCAGTAAACATAGCCGGCGTGAGGCAGCACAAGGCCCAGCAGGTGTGAACCGGCATCGTTCGAGTGCTCGTCCGACAAAAAACCAGCAGGAACAGCCGACGCCATAAGCCATGCCTGAACTTCTTTTTTTAACTGATCAGCCTCGGCAGGATAAAAACGCCCCGCCGCAATGGGATGTCGTATACTCATGGCCGCCCCCGGAATATGGCATGTCTCGAGCAGATTAACTTTGAAATGCAACACATTTCAAAGTTTTCATTCAGCCGAAACGTGCAATTTTCGGCTGAATCCACGCCACGTTGTGGCGCGCTGCACTTTCGTACAGCCTTGGAGCATTTACACTTTTTCAAAGTTAAAATGCTCTGAAATAACACTGCGAACCCCGCGCAACGGGCCTGACCGCTTTTGAGAGCCGCCTACCTTTCCCGGCGGTTTTCTCGCGGCATCCCGCCTTCATTGCAGAATGCGTATCCGTCAAATCCTTCAGATATTCAGGACACATACAAAACGCATCATGCAGGGTTCCCGCCTGTTTCGTCCTTTTGTTATTGGTTAGAGCAAGTTAACTGTTAAATTGCTCTGACGGCTGCGTGAGCAGACGTCCGCTACGAAGGCGCAAGCGCAGTTTATCTGCGCGGTTAAACGCCGAAGTGAGCGTGCTTTAAACTTTGAGAATGTACATTCTCAAAGTTAATCTGCTCTAGACCAGATTACCTTTGAAATGTTACACATTTCAAAGGGGTCATTCTGCCGAAAATGCGATTTGCGGCAGAATCCACGCCACGTTGTGGCGCGCTGCACTCTCGCGCAGCGTTAGAGCATTTAACTTTTTCAAAGGTTAAATGC
>LVAA01000137.1 GCA_001603955.1 Syntrophobacterales bacterium Delta_02
GAGGAAGGTGAGGGCCAACATCGACTACCATGTGGAGGTGGAAGACCACTATGTAGTAGCCCCCGTTTAAACCGGACACCGTTACAACCAAAATAAGTTGTAGTAATAGCCTCAGAATTATTACTATAACCAAAAGGAAGGAGGCGTATGGGTCCGGTTGAGGTAATAACATCGGTAGAGCGACGCCGCCACTGGTCGGCGGCACAGAAGCAGGCGATGGTCGAAGAGGCGGAGGAGCCCGGCAATACCATATCGTCGGTTGCCCGTAAGTACGGTGTCCATCCCAACCAGCTTTTCAGGTGGAGAAAACTTGCGCATCAGGGAGCCCTCGTCGCTGTTGGCAGAGAGGAGCCTGTTGTCCCCGCATCGGAAGTGAAGCACTTGAAGGCCCAGATACGGGAATTGCAGAGGCTCCTTGGCAAGAAGACGATGGAAAACGAGATCTTGAAGGACGCGATCGAGATAGCCCGTGAAAAAAAACTGATATCGCACGGGCCCTTTCCGAAAAAGGACGATATCCCGTGAAGGCAATAACGGACACACTCGATATATCCCGCTCGAACCAGTATGAGAGCAAGACGGGGCGGAAACGATACGGCACGAGAAAAGATGACGAGATCTATCTTCCCCTCGTTAAGGAGATAACCGACAACCGTCCCACCTTCGGATACCGGAGAGTCACCGCCGTTATCAACCGCATTCTTGTGGAAAAGAAGCACCACAGGATCAATCATAAGCGGATATACAGGATCATGAGGGCCAATCATCTTTTGCTCCAGAAACATACGGGGCGACCCGTCCGTGCCCACACGGGAGACATCATTACCCTGGCGAGCAATATGCGCTGGTGCTCGGACATGTTCGAGATCCTCTGCTGGAACGGACAGAAGGTCCGCATTGCCTTTGCCATGGACTGCTGCGACCGCGAGATCATGGGACACATAGCCACGACAGGCGGAATAACAGGTGACATGGTGAGAGATCTTATGGCGTCATCCATGGAATACAGGTTCGGGAAGGCTGACGGTCTTCCCAATCCCATCGAGTGGCTCTCGGACAACGGAAGCGCTTATACGGCGAACGAGACGATCTCCTTCGCGAGACTCATGGGGTTCAAACCCTGCACGACCCCTTACTACAGCCCGGAATCGAACGGTATGGCGGAATCGTTCGTGAAGACCTTCAAGAGAGATTATGTGTATATGCACGATCTTCCCGATGCCATATCGGTGATGGAGCAACTGCCGTTCTGGTTCGAAGATTACAATGAGAATCATCCCCATAAGGGGCTGAAGATGCTCTCCCCGAGGGAGTTTAGAAGGAAGGAAGCTAAGTTAGAAAGGTGTCCGGTTTAACAGGGGCAACTCCAGCTAAACCTAGCACTAATTTGATATTAAACTGCGTTGACCGGTGTGCCGGCAACACAGTATAAGAATGTCATTGGGGATTTGGATTTACCGTACTGACACAAAAGGGGGTTTGCGAACATGGCGAATGGTTTTTGTGCCGGGGTCTATCGCGTCTGCCTTGCGGACACCCGTACCCTTCACTACTAAAAGCAAAGAAAAAAAAGACCAGACGAGCGAGTGACGACACGATGCTGTCATCCGCCTGTTGGATAATACATACTCAGGCTGTTGTATACGGTATGCGCTGTGGCAATTGGAAGACAGGGCCAGTTACCGCCGCCTCACACAGGAGGCCGATGGCGGTAGCCTATCGAAACGAGTGGTGGTGGGTTTCTAATGACATTGCACGACGAGTTACGGGAAGGGGAATTCGCCGGTCTGTCCGATCCTGTTGGTCACGACGGATTTGAGCGTAACGACACGGCGGAGAGATTGAAGGACAACTTCGGGTTGGTTTTCGAGAGGTCCATCGATCCTTCATTTCTGCTGGAGGGGGATGTCTTTGTCGACTGTAATGAGGCAGCGCTAGCGTTGCTGCGGTGTCCCGCGAAGGAACAACTGATCGGTTTACGCCCGTTGAACATATCGCCAGGAAAACAACCAGATGGGTGTACGTCCGGCGAGGGTATGCGGAGGATGGTGGACACGGCACTGTCTGAGGGTGGTGTCCGTTTTGAGTGGAAGCACATAACCTTCGACGGGCAGGAGATACTGGTCGATGTTTCTCTCACCGCGATATCGCCTGGTGGAAAGCCGATGATCTACGCCGTGTTGAGAACTGTGCCGGAGTCAAGGAGGGGAGAGAACAAAACGGGAACGGACCGGCGCTGTTTTCTCGCTATTGTCGAAAGGGCACCCCTTGCCATGGCTGTTGTAGATGAAGATGGGAATTACGTCTACACGAATCCCAGGTTCAAAGACATTTTTGGCCACGGAGTCAATGCTGTGCCGACAAGCGATGCACGGTCCATGGGGGGTTCGTCTGGAGGTCCGGGAAATGTGTCCTCGACGGAAGAACCCGCGGAACGGACATTCACCATTACTGACAAGGCGAACCAGAAACATGTGTTCAAGGTCGTTCCGGTCAAGCTGCCATCGGGCAGCCTGCATGTGTACCAAGACATCACCCTGAAAGAGAAAGCGGAGGAGGCTTTGCAGAAGACGAAAGCAGAGCTGGCGCTTCAGTCCGCAAAACTCCAGGAGATGAACGGTGCACTCAAGGTCTTGCTCAATGAAAAAGAGATCGACAAGGTGGAGGCCGAGGCGAAGATAGTCAGGAATGTGAACAAACTCGTCCTGCCCTACATAGACGAATTGAGACAGGTAGGGCTCGACACGGCACAGACTGCCTGCCTGGACATTCTCGAGAGCAATCTCAAGCACCTCATTTCCCCTTTCCTGGAAAGGCTTGGCATGCACTGCGCCAATCTGACCCTTCGGGAAATGCGGATAGCCGATCTGATAAAGAGCGGCAAGACGACAAAGGAGATCTGCCACGTACTTCAGATGTCCGCCGCCGCGGTCAATTTTCACAGGAACAACATCCGTAAGAAGCTGGGTCTCAGTAATCATAAGGTCAATCTGGCCGCCTACCTTTCTTCGTTGTGACGGGTGATTGATCCATGGCAAAGGTCAAATATCCATTTTGTGGGACCGAGGAGAATAACGACACGACGTTGTCATCTCCGCGGTGTTTTACTAAGAGCGCAAAGCCCGCCGTCCTTTCATCCTGAGTCCACATCAGGGCTACCACAGAGCAATACCCATAGCAATCGGAAGACAGCCTTCCTCCCAGGACATCTACGGAATGTCAATGGCGGTAGCTTACGAAAAGAGTCGTCAGACAGCGAAAGACGGACTGAGTTAAGGGCTGTAGACTGGTGCACGTCTGAGCAGATGAAGCCCCTCTGGATACACTTCAGGATTCGAGAAGATATGTACGTTGTCAGATAGAGGCGAATATGAACGATGATTCCCCAACAAGGGTCCACCGATCCTGGGGGTGGTATGATTCGCTCGACCGGGGAGAGTATTTTCGGATCAGAAGGATTGTGGTCAATCCAAGAGGGCTTCTAAGCCCGCGGACCAATAATCATCGCACGCGACGCTGGATCGTTGTGCAGGGGACGGCAAAGGTGAGGGTGGGGGAGAGAACAATGACGCTTCAGGACGATGAATCGGTTCTTATCCCGCATCGCGAAAGATACGGATTGGCAAACGTCGGACCCAATCCCCTGGAGATCATAGAGATCCAGGTGGGTTGGCATCCTCGCGAAGATGACGTTGCGTGGTTGGAAGACGGATACGGCAGCGATTGAAACAGCAGGGGACGATGAGGTATCATCCTGACGTCCAGGCCCGGGCATTCGAGGTGGAACGGATCCTGCCCCAGGAGGTCAAGGGTCTTCTGCTGAGCGATTACCGTGCGCTTATCGGTCAGAAGGGTTTTCGGGACCCAAGGATCGATATGGTCAAGGCGGTTTGTATCCTGATGGTTTTGATCTGGCACCTGCAACCCGTCACGAGATCGATGATGCACCTCGGTACCACCGCGGGCGCCCTGGGATGGATGCTCTTCGGCTTCTTTTACCGGTACATTGCCCCGCTCGCCATGCCGGCGTTCATCTGCATCTCCATAATACTTTTCGTGAAAAGATCCTTGGTCATCAGGGAATACTGGAAAGAGAGACTGAAGAGATTGATCCAGCTGTTCATATTCTGGACGTCCATTCAGTTCATGGTCTACCTGTTGGCCGGGGGCGGATTTCCCCTCCCTTTTGGGACCATTATTCCCGGCGGAGGACCCGGGCTGCCTTACGTGGGTGACTCGGTCTTTCATTTTCTTTTTGCCCTGATAGTCTGTACGGGCGTGGCCGCCGTGTTTCTCCGCTTGTCCGAGAAGCTCAAATTGATCGCCTCGGCGGTTATAATCATCCTGTCGTGCTTCAATTTCATCATCTCATCGCATTACAAGGTCCCCATGATGGTTGGCGAGATGGAGAATTACTATATCTATGTTCCCATCGCCTACTACATGGTCAAATACCAGGACAGGCTGCCGGATTGCCGCATATTCTTCATCCTGGGATTCTTCATTGCCCTGGCCTACGAGACAGATATCGTGCGGAGCATGATCTGTCCATATGCGAGACTGTCCGTCGTCTGCGGTGTGCTGTCATTGATATCATTATTTCTCCATCTGGAATTTGGAAGAGTACGGGTGGCAGAGTTTCTGTCCCGGTACTCCCTGGGAATATTTGCCCTCCACAAATACTGGTACCTGGTGTTCATCGTCCTTCTGGGTGCCGCAAGGCCCCGATTTTACGAAGCCGTTCTCCCCGAAAGGTTGATCCTTTTCTCCGTAGCAGCAGTTGTGACGCTCGTATCGGCGTACCTCTTGGGCAAGACGAAACTGCGCAGCCTTGTTTCATAACAATTCCCGTGGACTCACCAATGTCCGGTTTAAGTTTACTTTCAAGGCTGCAGCGTTGGTTAGGGATGAACTCAGAAAAACGACAGGCTGATGCAAGTCCCAGGAAATGAAGTTACTCTGCATACACTTCAGGATCCGGGAAAACCTGCACATCGTCGACTAGAGGCGAGTATGAACGATAGTTCCCAAACAAGAGTTCACGGACCCTGGGGGTGGTATGATTCGATCGACCGCGGGGAGTGCTTTCAGGTCAAGAGGATCGTGGTGAATCCCGGCGAGATTCTAAGTCTACAGTTGCATAACCATCGTACAGAACACTGGGTCATTGTGAAAGGAACAGCGAGAGCGACGTTGGGCGACAAGACAATGATACTGACGGAAGATCAGTCCATCCTTATCCCCTGCGGCGAAAAACACCGGCTGGAGAATATCGGCAGGGGTTTCCTGGAGATCATCGAGGTTCAAGTCGGACCGTATCTGGCAGAAGATGACATTGTTCGCCTCGAGGACCGATACGGCAGAGTGTAAGGGAGAAGATATGATAGACGGCGTCGCCATCAAGATGTTGAAAGTGATCCCCGACGAAAGGGACAGGCTGATGGAGATTCTCCGCAGCGACGACGAGATCTTCGCGCGGTTCGGCCAGGTCTTCTGCATGACGACCACCTATCCCCAGGTGGTAAAGGCATGGCATTACCACAGGATGCAGGACGACTTCATCGCCTGCGTCAGGGGAATGATAAAGCTCGTCCTTTACGACGACCGGGAGGGCTCGCCTACCCGGGGAGAGGTCAACGAGTTCTTCGTGGGCGACCATGATCCCCGGCTCGTCAGGGTGCCCCGTATGGTCTATCACGGGTGGAAGTGCGTCAGCCTCGAGGAGGCCA
>LVAA01000138.1 GCA_001603955.1 Syntrophobacterales bacterium Delta_02
TCCATAGACCTATTATTTTATAATTTTCACGGAAATAATCAAGGAAATTCCCCTGTTGCCCGCATCCGGCGCGACACCGGGGCGCTTCTTGTCCCCCTGCCCGTCGATGGCGTGGCATCGACATCTTTGTCGATGCCTGGGAGGGTCTTCGACATATCTTGCCTGTACGTGAGAAACTGCATCACCCCCCTCACTGGTGTAAGACCCAGATATCATGGGGGTATCTGAAGGGGTTTCCCATGGCACGCAAGTTGCTAAAAAACACTGATCACGATGACCGGTGCTTCCGAAAAGGCAGTCAGAAGATTCAAATTCCTCTACCGGCCATCACAAACAATAAGCAATCCCGAGGCTGTTCAAGCCTCACGAGGGTTCAGGGGTTACCCCTTCCTCCCCTGATCCCTCCCCCTTTTTTAAAACCGTTGCAGCCGATTGAACCGCTTGAAAAGAAGTGGGCCCCTTTCTTACTTAAGACACGGATTATTGGAGAAAAGTATTAAAGGTAGGCGCCCCCTGCTCTCTCTTTTAGCTATCGTTTAAATCCTCGAGGCTGCGTCTGTCAGTCCCCTCACGCCTTGTTCCCACTGTCCCATCATTCGCTCGCCGATCTCGCGGAACTCGGGGTGGTCTGATATGTAAGCCGGAATCGTCTCCCTTGTCTCCATAACAGCTTCGGAAGTGCGGCTGAATGTCTCGGAAGCCTTTTTTACAGGCAAGGAGAGGTGTGCCACGGCAAAACGCTCCAGGACTTTGCGGGGCCACCATTTCTTCGTGCCTGCAAGGGTGAGAGCAGGCACATCCTTGAGGATGTAAGCCGTGGTCGTCACCACGTCGTAGACCGGTGCAAGTTCCACCGTGTCCCCGGGTTTGGCGTAGAGGACGCCAAAGTTCTTCAGGTGGGCGTCGCCGTTCCGGAGCATCACCGACAGGACCAGTGCGGCAAAGAACCTCTCCCGGGCCTCCATCAGGCGGTCGCCGGACACGAAGTCGCTGATGCTCTTTGCCACCCTTTCGTAGCTGCCCGAGTACTTCTGGGCGGTGCCGAGCGCCTGAAGGCTGCACATGTCTTCGAATCCGATCGGAGTTCCCCCGGAGGTGATGTCGAACCGGCGCATTATGAAGAGCCCGCCGTTGTCGGAGAGGAAGAACCCCGGCGTCGGCAGTCCGGCGCGCTTCACAGCGGTCATGCAGAAATACTCGTTGGCTGCAAGGCAGGGATAATCGGTGCCCCAGGACTTCACGATGTAGCCCGACGATGTCAGCGCGCCCCGCTGCGAGGCCTCGAGGAGCACCTTCGGCTGCACTCCCGATATCCCGGAGCGGAGCGCATATCTTGCGACAAGCTCGTGGAAGAGTTCCCTCGTGTCCGGATAGGCAAGCAATTCGTCGAGGGATTCCGGTGTTTCAGCGATGTGTGGCGATTCGTCGCCGGGGAGCGAGAACCGATTCCTCCCCACCTGGTTTCCTCCTGTCACGCGCAGGACGGAAAGGTCGTCCTCTCCCACCACCTTGGCAATGGCGCGCCGGATCGCTTCCAGCAGCGCCCCCTCCGGCAGGTTCATCTGGAACACGGGGTGAAGATCCCGGCTCACCCAGCTTTCCAGGCGGACCGGCATGGTCAGTGACACCTGGGCATCGGCACCGGCGTCCGGCGAATAGGCGAATACGTACTCATTTCGTGGCTGGCGCGCCAGAAACCCCGACCTCCTGTCCCCGGCCCATACCGCAAGCGATGTGATGTCAGCCATCAACCGGCCTGCCCTTCACGAAGTTCGTCCAGGGTCGGAGGCGCACCCAAGGGCCGCACGCGCAACTCCAGGCCAAGGAATTCGAGGACCCTGATAAGCTTCCTCACCCCGATGTCCTGCACGGTGCCGTTCTCGATCTGACCGATGGTGGTGCGGCTCATACCGAGGGCTCCTGCCACCTCCGCCTGGGAAAGCTTCCGACCCCTCCGGGCCTTCCTGATCTCTTTGCCGATAGAGAAGAGCATGATGCATTATAAATGATGCATATTGCCATGTCAAGGACTCTTTGCATCATAACCAATGCATCAGCTCACAGGATTGGCAGTTCTTGAGGTGTCACGCAGAAAGACGTAATCAGGGTCGTTGACAGGATGAATAGGACTGGATAAGACTTATGGGATGAATCGATTACCTTAATTGGTTTGCCTGAAGTTCCTGACCTGGGACCTGTGAGCGGTGACGGTCTTTGACCTGCGACGTGTGACGTGAGACTTGCGACGCGGTGCATGAGACACACGTCTTGCACCGCTTTCCTTTCACGTTCAAGCGGTTCAAGCTGTTCAAACGGCTCAAGCCGTCATTTCTTCTTCAGCACTATCCTTATCGGTGCGCCCATGAAGCCGAATTCCTGGCGGAGGCTGTTCTCGAGGTACTTACGATAGTGGTCGGGGACGAGGCGGGGGTGGTTGGAGAAAAGGACAAAGGTCGGAGGCAGGGCCTTGGCCTGGCTGGCGTAGAATATCTTCACCTGCCTGCCCTTCTGGTAGGAGATGTCGTGGCGAGAGATGAAATCGGCAAAGGCCTTGTTGAGCGGGGCGGTTCCGATCCTGGTCGTCAGCTGTCCGTAGACCGCCATGTCCATGTCGAGGATGTCGTCCATCCCGGTACCTAACTTCGCCGACGAGAAGACCACCGGGGCGAAGGAGGCGTGGGGGATCCTGTCGTAGACCATGTCGCGGTATTTCTCCTGCGTGAACTCCTTCTCCACGAGGTCCCACTTGTTGATGACGATGCACAGGCCCTTGCCCCTCGATATGATGAGGTGCGCTATGCTGCCTTCCTGGTGGCCGGGGCCTTCGGCCGCGTCGACGATGAGGTTCACCACGTCGGCACGCTCGATACTCCTCACCGCGCTCGACACCGAATACTCCTCCACCTTTTCGGAGATCTTGCCCTTTTTTCTAAGGCCTGCCGTGTCGATGAGGACCAACTCCTTCCCGTCGTATACGATACGGGAATCCACGGAATCCCGGGTGGTGCCGGGAATTTCGCTGACTATCATCCGCTCCGAGCCGAGGATGCGATTGGCCAGGGAGGATTTTCCCGTGTTGGGCTTTCCCACGAGAGCGATTCGGGTGGTAGAGGCCTGTGCCTCGCCTTCGGGCGCCTCCTCCACCTCCTCGTCTTCCATCTCCTTACGGATGACCTCGAGAAGGTCCCCGATGCCGAGGCCGTGGGCGGCGCTTACAGGATAAAGGGTGTCGGCGCCAAGTTCATAAAAATCGACGAGAGCCTCCTCGCGCTTTTTCGAGTCCATCTTGTTGACAACATGGTAGACAGGCTTGTGCAGTCGTCTGAGCATCCGGGCGATGTCGCGATCGGCGGGCATCACGCCTTCCTTGCCGTCGAGAAGAAATATCACCGCCGCCGATTCGTGAAGGGACGCCTCGATCTGTTTCATGATGAGCTTTGAGAACCCGTCCTCTTCGGACGACGAGAACCCTCCCGTGTCGACGAGGCGGAAGGTGCGCCCCCCCAGTTCGAAGGAGCCGTAGTTGCGGTCCCTCGTCACGCCCGGGGTGTCCTCCGTGATAGCCTTGCGGTACCCGATGATCCTGTTGAAGAAGGTCGACTTGCCGACGTTGGGCCTCCCCACGATACTGATAAGACGGTCTCTTCTAGTCATCATACCTCAATAACATGCTCACCAGGAACCCGATGAAGGGCAGGGCCCCAATGGAATAGAGCGCAACGGGCACGCCGTAGTGGTCCGCGATGATTCCCAGGATCGTGACGCCGATGCCGCCTGTGCCGATGGCAAAGCCTACCATGAGACCCGACGCAATGCCAAGTTTCGTGGGAAGCAGCTTCTGGGCCATTACGATGGTAACGGAAAAGGTGGAAACGAGGAGCATACCCTGAACACCGAGAATAACAAAGAGAAGCAGGCTCTTCTCGATGGCCGGGACGAACATGATGGGGAGGGTCACCGTGGACAGGAGCATGGACAGGCGCACGAAGAAACGATGGCCGAACCGGTCGGCGATGGGAGCTCCCAGCAGCGTCCCGACGGCACCGCAGAAAAGGAAGACAAAAACAAGCTTCCCGGCATAGAGCGGATCTCCCTCGAGATAGTCGATGTAGTAGAAGGGGATGTATGTCATGAGCCCTATCTGGGTCCAGGAACGCATGACGACAATGAGGATGACCATGCCCAGCGCGATATATTCCACCGAGGACGTCTTCGGCGCCTCCTTGCTCACCGCCTCCCCGTGGAAGGCCACGGGCACCATTATGGTCCTGCGGTATGCCACGATGACCGCCGCACACAGGAGGGAGGGCACGACGATGACAGGCAGCCAGGGAAACCCGTAAAGATCTATGATGTACATGGAAAGGATGGGGCCCAGCGAGAAACCGACGTTCCCCCCCACGGAAAAGACGGACATGCCCGTCGCCGGCTTGTTCCCCGTGAAAAAATGTGCCGTCTTGTAGCCTTCGGGATGATAGGATGCCACCCCCAGGCCACTTGTTACGACAAGACCAAGTATGAGAAGGAAATAGGGAGAAAAGGGCAACAACGAAAAGCCCACGCCGGCGGCGACGAGCCCCAGCGGCAGGAGATAGGCCATCGCCCTCCTGTCCGAGACATATCCGAAAACAGGCTGCAGGATGGAGGACGTGAAGTTGGCGGCCATGAGTATCATGCCCGTCATCGCATAGGTGAGGTCCAGCTTCTCCTTCAGGAAGGGCAGGATGGCGGGAAGCGCCCCCTGATAGATGTCGACCACAAGATGACCGAGAGACAGAATGAGGAGCACCCTGAGGTCAAATCTTCTCATTTTCGATGATGTCCCTGAAGGTCATGAGGATCCTGCACGTGGCACCCCATATCCTGTCACCGTTGTAGTAAAACGAGGTCCAGCCATCCCCCCGCTGCCGCGGCGCGAACTCGTCTCCCTTGAGAAGGCTGTAAGGAAGAAAGATGAGATGGGCAACCTCCCGGGGATTGGGAGAGAACTCGTAGGGGTAAGGCATGACCCCGATAAAAGGAGAGATAACGAATCCGGAATACGTCCATGAGTCGTCGAGCCTGCCGATGACCTTCACGTCAGTGAACCGGACGCCGACCTCTTCCTCGGCCTCCCTGAAGGCCGTATGCTCGAGGTCCCTGTCCGTCGCCTCGAACATCCCTCCCGGGAACGAAACCTCCCCCTTGTGGTGCCGCACGGTGTCGGTGCGTTTCGTGAGCACGCAGAAGACATCTCCGTCCTGCTCATAAAGGAGGAGCGCCGTTGCAGCCCTGAGCGAAGGGTCGCAGGGTATCTGCCTCGGTCTGTGGGTCAGGAGACGGTCCCTCATGGTTTCGAGCATGGCCTATTGTAACGTGAAGACACCCGCAAAAGCAACGATGCAACTGCATGCGGCCGGCCTTCCTCCGGCACATTCCTCGAGGGTGTGGCCCGCGCGGCGGCGGAACCTCCCGCCGGTCATCCCGTGTCAGTATTATGACATCAATTCCGGCGGTCGGGGTCCATGTTGAAGAGGAACATTATCCGTTTCCAGATGAGCAGCCTTTCCATATCCATGATGACTTGAGGTGCCTTGGAGCTTTCCATCTCGCCGTATCTCTCGCAGCTCTTGGCAAGAAGGTGAAAGCATTCCCGGATGGATTCGTTGATGTTCCCGCGGGTCTTTTGTATACCTGACATCCTGTCAATTCGAGCTTTCATACCCACAATGCTTGCAAGCACCGTGCCAGGCGGGCTCCACAAAAACTATTTTACTCCGCGCCGTGTTTTGTGTAACAATGAATGAAAGCAGCCACGATTACGGATGTAACGACCCATAGGGTGTCTCTTCGGAGGGTTTGTGCGATGAAAAAACAGAAGGTGGGAACTCCTGACCTGCGGGACAAGCTCGTGACCGAGACCGTCAAAAAGGTAATGGCCATTCTGAAGAGCAACGGACAGGAACCGGACAGGTCCGCAGTCGAAAGAACGACGAACGAGGCCATAGATGATTTCGTCGCGCAGTGGTATGAGGTCTCCCTCGAGGCCATCGAGCTTAAGGACGGCGAGGCGGATTTCGTCACCGATGACGAGCTTGACGACCCCGAGCTTATTCGCGAGGCGAAGCTCAGGGTCATAAGAGAACTCTACGAAGAACCCCCCCAAGACTTCTATGAGACCATCGCGCAGAGCGCCATGGCCTCTCACTGACCGTTGTCTTTCTTCTCCTGGCCTTCCTCTCCGTTGCCTTTCTTCTTCTCCATCGCTTCAGAGATCTCCGTGAGGCGCTTTTCGACGAGATGGTTGAGGGTACCCTCGGGATAGGTCCCATCGGTCCCCAGTTCACCAGCCGGCATGCCCGCCAGGAACTCGAGGCCCTCCTCCATGCGGTCAATGGTGTAAACGGCGAAAAGTCCCCTCTCCACCGCTTCTATCACCTCGTCACTCAGCACAAGGTTCCGCGCGTTGCGTTTCGGGATTATTACGCCATGTGAACCGTCGAGGCCGCGCATCTTGCAGAGAAGGAAAAAACCCTCTATCTTCTGGTTCACCCCGCCTATGGGCTGGACATCTCCGTTCTGGTCCATGGAGCCCGTCACGGCAAAGGACTGCTTCAGCGGGACACCGCTGATCGAGGAAAGAAGGGCATAGAGCTCGGCGCAGGTGGCGCTGTCACCCTCGACCATCTCGTAAAGCTGCTCGAAGGTGATGGAGGCGGAAAGGCTTATCGGCTTCTTGACCGCGTACTTCCCGCCGAGATAGCTCGTGATGATAAGGATGGCCTTTTCGTGGATCTTGCCGCTCATCTTCGTTTCACGCTCCAGGTTCACGACACCCGCCCGGCCCATGTACGTCTTCGCGGTGATCCGGGATGGTTTTCCGAAGGAATAGTCTCCAATATCGAGGACGGCGAGGCCGTTCACCTGCCCCACCTTCTCGCCCGCGGTATTGACGATGAGGGTATCCTCGAGCATCATCTCCTGCAGCCTTTCCTCGATGCGGTTTACCCTGTAGATCTTCTCCTTCACCGCCTTCGTCACGTGTGCGGCGGTCACGGCCTCCACCCCATCCTTCTTTGCCCAGTAATGTGCCTCCCGAATGAGGTCGGCAATGTCGCCGAAGCGCGTCGAAAGCTTGTCCTGATGGTCGGCCAGGCGTGAGCCCATCTCCACGAGCCGCGCCACCGCCGTCCTGTCGAAGGAGAGAAGGTTCTCATCCTTCTGGCACTGGGCAACGTACAGCGCATATTTGTCCGTGTTCTCCCGGTTCCTTTCCATGCGGCTGTCGAAATCGGCCTTCACCTTGAAAAGCTCCCGGGAGTCCTCGTCGTAGGCGCGGAGTATGTAGTAGAGATAAGGGTTGCCCGTGAGAACGACCTTCACGTTGAGGGGGATGGCCTCGGGTTTAAGACCCGCCGTGCTGATGAGGCGGTATTGTTCCAGAACGTCCTCGATACGGATCTCCCCGTTCTTGAGCGCCCGTTTCAGCGCCTCGTAGGAGAAGGCGTTTCTCAAGAGTTCAAGGGCATCGATGACAAGATAGCCACCGTTCGCCTTATGCAGCGAGCCGGCCTTTATCATCGTAAAGTCCGTCGTCGCCATGCCGTACTGTACCTTGTACTCCATCCTTCCGAAGAGGTTCAGGTACGTGGGGTTGCTCTCGTATACCACGGGGGCTCCCTTGCTCTCCCCGTTGTTGACGATGACATTGACGGCGTATCTGGCGAAAGAGGTCTCCCCTTTCGGGACCTTGAGGAAGGGCAGAGGTGAGGGGGGCTCTTCGGTGGCCTTGAAATCGTCGAGATGGGTCAATATGTCCTCTTTCACGTCCTCCAGGTACTTGACGACCTTTTCCTGCTCTGCGTACTTCTTCTGGATGGCATCGACCATGGGGCCGACGATGTCGAGGGCGACCATCCTGTCAAGGCGCATCACCATTTCGCCGACGATCTTCTCCGCCTCCCTGAGAATACGGACCACGTCGTTCAGTTTCTCCTGGAAGAGGCGCCCCGTTTCTTCGAGCTTCTTCCTCGCCTTGGCGTCGAGGGCCTCGAACTCCTCCTTCGACATGAGCTCCCCGTTCTCCTTGACGGGAACGATAAGCACCCCCGTTGGCCCCCGCTTTACCGTAAAACCCCTCTCTTTTGCCTCGCTGTCGAGACGGGCGAGATATTCCTGCTGCTTCTGCTGGAACTCATCGACGATCTTGCTCTTCTGCGTCTCGTATTCCTTTGACTCAAAAGCCTTCGGTATCTCGAGCTTGAGGATCTTGATCATCTCCTCGAGCTCCTTGTGGAACACGGCACTCTTGCCCGGTCCGAAGGAAAGGGCTATGGAACTGTCGGGATCCTTGAAATTGTGGACGTAGCACCAGTCGGCCGGGGCCTCTTCGTTGGCCGCTTTCTTCCTGAGCATGTACATCACCGTGGACATCTTCCCTGTACCGCTCTCACCGATGGCGAAGATGTTGAAACCGGCGCTGTCCATATTGAGACCGAAATCCAGGGAATTGAGGGCCTTTTCCTGGCCGATCGTCATCGGCAACTCGACGACGGCATCAGTCCCGGCAAAGGTGAAGGAATCGGGATCGCACTTCCTGTAGAGTTCATCAGGCCTTAACTTTGTGATCACGGGCTGCCTCCTGATCGTGTCATGTACTGTCGACAATAGTTTCATTCCCGAAGCGTTATATAAAAATAACACCTCGAAGCGAATTATCAACCCCGGACCAAAAACCGTTTCAGGTCTCAGGTTTCAAGTTCCAAGCAAAAGACATGCAGTGTATTTCCCTGGAACCTGAGACCGTTCTCTACCTCATCCAGCTTCCGCCGGTGACACACAGGGTCTGGCCCGTCATGTATTCCCCCTCGTCGGAGGCAAGGAAGAGCGCCGCGTTTGCGACGTCATCCGGCGTCCCCTTGCGGGGGTACGGTATCTCCTCGAACATCCTGTCGATCTCGTCCTGGGGATAGATGTGCGGGATGAACTCGTTGAAGATGAAACTGGGCGCTATGGTGTTGGCCGTGATGTGGTGGGGGGCCACCTCCATGGCAAGACATCTCGTGAAGGCCATGACGCCCGCCTTCGCCGCGGCGTAATGGGCATGACCGCCGGCAAGCCCCCGGAAACCGGCCACGGAAGTCACGCTTATGATGCGGCCTGTGTTCTGCCGGATCATCGCGGGCACAACGGCCCTGCAACAGTAGAACGTACCCGTGAGGGTCGTCGCGAGCACGAGGTTCCAGACCTCGTCCGTGATGTCCACGACACGGGTGGGGCGGTTCGTTCCCGCGTTGTTGAAG
>LVAA01000023.1 GCA_001603955.1 Syntrophobacterales bacterium Delta_02
GGTCGCAGGTCGCAGGTCGCAGGTCGCAGGTCGCAGGTCGCAGGTCGCAGGTCGCAGGTCGCCAAAGAGCGACCGTGGAAGGGGATGGGTTGTCAACATGATCGTTGAGCCAGACAGGGGGGTTTTGTTGGTTTTTAAACATGCGACGTGAGACCTGTGACCTGTGACGGGTCTTTAGCCTGTAACGTGAGACCTGCGACTTGTGACGGTCTTTCGCCTGCGACCTGCGACGGGTCTTTGGCCTTCGGCGGTCTTTGCCCCGGCCTCTCCCTGAAGGTCCCTTATGGTCCCGAGGACTGATGCCGACAATATTGTAGGCATGCCCGGCAAAGGATACAGCGTGTTATGGAACTGAGGGCCATCGTCAGGGTCGATAAGGACAGGTGCGTGAATTGCCACGCCTGTATCTCGGCCTGTCCTGTGAAGTACTGCAACGACGGGAGCGGCGACTATGTCAGGGTCAATGCCGACATGTGCATCGGATGCGGCAACTGCCTCGCCCACTGCACCCACCAGGCGAGGTATTACGTCGACGATTTCGATGAATTGCGCGAGGCGCTGGCCAGGAGAGAGAAGGTGGTGGCCATAGTGGCGCCCTCCGTGGCGGCCAATTTCCCCGGGCAATATCTCAACCTCAACGGCTGGCTGAGAAGCATCGGGATAGAAGCAGTGTTCGATGTCAGCTTCGGCGCGGAACTGTCGGTCAGGTCGTGCCTCGACCACCTCAAAAGGAATGACCCGCGAGCCATGATCTCCGCGGCCTGTCCGGCGATCGTGACGTATATCGAATTGTATCGACCCGAGCTCATACAGTACCTGATCCCCGTCGACAGCCCCATGATCCACACGATCAAGATGATCAAGCGGTTCTACCCGTCATACAGGGACCACAAGGTTGCGGCCATATCCCCCTGTATGGCCAAGAAAAGGGAATTCGTCGAGGCCGGACTGGGTGACTACAACATCTCCTATGCCGCCATAGACGGGTACCTGAAGGGCAAAGGCCTGTCCCTTGGCGATTTCCCCCGGGTGGACTTCGACAGCCCTCCCGCGGAAAGGGCCGTGTCGTTCTCCACCCCCGGAGGCCTGCTGCAGACCCTGGAAAGGACATGTCCGGGCATACGCCGCAAGACGAGAAAGATCGAAGGGGTGTCATCGGTCTACGAATACCTCAGGACCGTCAAAAATGTCATCGACGCGGGGAAGAACCCGCTCCTGGTTGATTGCCTGAACTGCGAAATGGGCTGCAACGGGGGAACCCTGACGGTGGCAAAAAAGGATGCCACGCTTGACGAGGTCGAATACCGGGTCACCAAAAGAGCGCTGGAAATGGAGGAATTCTACGGCCGGGAAGGAGATGGCGGCAACGCCCCCACCCCTGCCCCTCGCCCGGAGAACATCGAGGAGACGATCGGGCGGTACTGGGAGGAAGGGCTTTACTCCAGAACATATGTCGACCTCAGCGAGAACGTGAGGCTCAGGTACCCGAACGAGGACGAACTGGCCGGCATCTACAGGTCGATGTACAAATTCTCCGCCGACGACATCTACAACTGCACCGCCTGCGGCTACAACAGCTGCGAGAACATGGCCGTCGCCATCTTCAACCATCTGAACCGCCCCGAGAACTGCCACTTCTACCTGGCCAAGGAGACCGAGCTCTCCCACCGGGAGATTGTCAAGACCGCGAAGAGGCTCAGCACCCTCTTTGACGCCTCCCGGGAAGGCCTCATGCAGATCGACAGGGATGGTACCGTTGTCGCGGCCAACCCGGCAATGAAAGGTCTCCTTGGCAGCGAAGACCTGGTGGGACATTCGATCCTGGATCACCTGGGCCCCGGCGGTGAGACGATCTTCAGGGAACACTCAAGCCTTTACACAGAAACAGCAAAGAGCACTTACGAGATCGACCTTGTAAGACCGGATGGGACAACGCCGCACTGCCTCGTCAGCGCCGCGGCCGTCTTCAATGAACAGCGGGAGCTGCTCGGCGAGTTCGCGATCGTTTCGGACATCACGGAACGTCAGCGATCGGAGGCCTTGCGCGCCAGGCAGGCCCAGCTGTCGGAGGCGATGGACCTTGCCCATGTCGTCTACTGGGAGCTCGACCCCGCGACGGACACCTACATCTTCAACGATCCCTTCTATGCGTTCTACGGCACCACTGCCGCGCGGGAAGGAGGATACCGCATGGCAAGGACAGAATATGCAAAGCGGTTCATACATCCTGAGGACGTGGCGCGTTACCATAGATTCGTGGAGGAGAACGCCCTCGGGCCCGACCCCGAGCTTGTCGCGGCCATCGAACACCGCATCATTCGCCGGGATGGATCGGTGCGTCATATACTCGCGCGGTCCAGGATCGTCAAGGATGCGTCAGGCCGCGTCGTGAAGAGACATGGCGCGAACCAGGATATCACCGACCGCAAGCGCGCCCAGGAGGCGCTCTCCGAAAGCGAGGCGAAGTACCGCTCCATCTTCGAGAACGCCATCGAAGGAATCTACCAGACCACACCCGAGGGCAGGTGCATCAGTGTAAACCCGGCCTTCGCGCACATGTTCGGATTTGCCTCGCCGGAAGAGATGGTCGAAGAGGTGACGGATATCGGAAGACAGCTCTACGTTGACCCCGCCGACCGGGAGCAGCTCAAGGAGATCCTTTACGAACGGGGACACGTGGAAGGATTTGAAACGGCAGTCCGCCGGAAGGACGGCACAACGTTCTGGATCTCCATCAACATGCATGTCGTGCGGGACACCGACGGGAATCTCCTGTACTTTGAAGGGACCAACACGGACATCACCGATTGGAAACAGGCACAGGACGCGCTTCGCAGGAGCGAGCAGACATTACAGGCAGAAAGGGACAAGCTCAAGAGCATCTCCGATAATGCCCCCTTCGGCATGGTCCTCACCGACGGGCATGACCGTTTGATCTGGATGAACCCCAAGTTCACGGAGCTCTTCGGGTTCGACCAGCATGATGTCCCGGACGCCAGGGCGTGGTTCACAAAAGCCTTCCCCGACGCCGCATCGAGACAGGCGGCGATGTCGCCATGGGCAAAGGACGGTGTATCGGGGAGCGGCAAACCGAGGATCCATACCGTCACGTGCAAGGACGGAACGCAAAGGACCGTGAACTTCATTACCTCGGTGCTCTCGTCCGGTGACCACCTGATGGCGTGTGAGGATATCACCGAACTGAGGCATCTCGAGTCCCAGCTGCGCCAGGCACAGAAGATGGAAGCCATCGGCACCCTCACCGGAGGCATCGCCCACGACTTCAACAACATCCTGATGGCCGTCATGGGGTATGGCTCACTCCTGCAGATGAAGATGGCGGACGCGGACCCTCTGCGCCCCTTCGTCAACGAGATACTGTCCGGTTCCGAGAAAGCGGCCCGGCTCACCCAAACCCTTCTGGCCTTCAGCAGGCAGCGGCCGGTGGTCTTGAACCCCACCAACCTGAACGATACGATAAGGGGAACGGAGAAACTTCTGAAGAGGCTCCTTATAGAGGACGTTGCCCTGCGGACCACCCTTGCCGCCGAGGACATCGTCGTCATGGCCGACGCAACACAGATCGACCAGATACTCTTCAATCTTGCCACCAACGCGAGAGACGCCATGCCGCGGGGAGGAACCCTTACCATAGAGACAAGGGCGGTTGAACTGGATGAAGAGTTCGTACGCTATCACGGCCCCGGCGAGCCCGGCAGTTACGCCCTCCTGTCCGTCTCGGACACGGGCACGGGGATGGATGAGGCGACGCGGGAGAAGATATTCGACCCCTTTTTCACCACCAAGGAAGTGGGTAAGGGAACGGGCCTCGGTCTTTCCACCGTCTATGGCGCGGTCAAGCAGCAGAATGGATTCATCAGCGTGCACAGCAAGCTGAACGTGGGGACGACCTTTCACATCTACCTCCCCCTCGCGGGCAGGGGGGTGAAGAAGGAGGAGCGCGTCCCGGCACCGGTACCGGGCGGCGACGAGACCATCCTTGTCGCGGAAGACGATGACGCGGCACGGGGCCTCCTGAAGGCAGTCCTGATGCGCTATGGATACAGCGTCATCGAAGCGACGGACGGGGCGAACGCCATAGAGGAATTCAAGAAGGCGGACAGGGTCGACCTCCTCATACTCGACTCCATTATGCCGGTGAAGAATGGAAGGGAAACCTATGACACGATCCGCACCATCAAACAGGACATAAGGGTGCTCTTTACGAGCGGCTACACGAGAGATGTCATCCTCGACAAAGGCATCGAGGACAGGAAATTCCACTTCGTTTCAAAACCCATCCTGCCGGACGCCCTCCTGAAAAAGGTGCGCGAGGTGCTCGACGGACCGGTCCTGCGGTGAACAGGATGTCCCACGCCGTGGTTCCGCCGACTTTACCATTTCCCTGCCCACATGGTATAACATATGCCGCAACAGGGGTTGACGATGAAGGCAAGAAAGACCATTCGGGCGGTCCTCGCCGCGGCGCTCCTTTTTCTTCTCCTGCCGCAGGCGTCTCCAGGTGATGATGCGCTCCCGACGCGGCCCGTCCTCCGAATCGAGACGGGAGGCCACATGGCCCGCATCTTCAAGATGGACAGCGACCGCGCCAATCGCTTCCTGGTAACGGGGGGCGAGGACAAGACGGTGCGCCTGTGGGAAATGCCGTCGGGTAAGGCCCTCAGGGTCCTGAGGCCCCCCATTGGCCCCGGCAATTCCGGGGTCATACGCGCCGTCGCCATGTCCCCCGACGGGACCATGGTCGCCTGCGGCGGCATGGTACGCACGGGCGACGGATACGGCATCTACATCTTCGACAGGGAAACGGGACGCGTGGCCCGGGTGCTCGACGGGCTCAAGGAGCCCGTGCTTCACCTGTCCTTTTCGAAGGACGGTCGGTTCCTCGCCGCCGCCCTGATGAAAGGTGCCGGAATAGAGGTCTACGGGATCCCCGGTTTCAGGACGGCGGCCATTCAGGACAGCGGCTACAAGGGTACGGCGACGGGTGCGGACTTCGACTGGTCGGGGCGCCTTGTCACGGTATCCTTCGACGGCTTCATCCGTCTTTATGACACCTCCTTCAGGGCCATCCGCAAACGGCCTCTTCCCGGAGGGAAGACACCTTCATCGGTCCGGTTCAGCCCCGACGGCTCAAGGATCGCCGTCAGCTTCTATGACGCCCCGCATATCGATGTCCTTTCCGGGAACGACCTTTTGCCGGTAACGTCGCAGGCGCTGCCCGGTGAGATGGTCCTTTCCGTCGCCTGGTCAGCCGACGGGAAATACCTTTATGCCTCGAACGGGGGCGTCAGGGGACCCTTCGTCCTGGCACGGTTCGGAGAAGGAGGGACGGGACGGATGGAGGAGATGAAGGCCGAGCGGGGCTCCAACCGGTCAACGAGAAGCACCAAGACCGCCTTTCTGCCCCTGAGGAACGGCGATCTGGCCTTCGCGAACATGGAGACGGCCATCGGCATCGTTGCGGGGACCGACCGGACCCTTCTCTACAAGGACCCGGCGGAGCTCTGGTTCACGGGCAGCGACAGCCTTCTCGTCTCGACCGACGGTACCCGGGTCCAGTTCGACGCCATTGGCGATCGGAAAAGAACGGTCCGTTTCTCCCTCCCCGACAGGCACCTTGACGAGATACGCGGGGCCGGTTACGGCCCGGTGGAACTCTTCAACGCTGACCCCGGCGTACCCGCCACCCGCGTCACGGACTGGAAGGCCTCGCATTCGCCGAAGCTCAACGGAAAGCCCCTGAAGCTTCGCAAGGGGGAATTCTCCGTGACCAGGGGGGTGGCCGCGGACGGCAGGAGGTTCGCTCTGGGAACGAATTTCGGCGTCTATCTTTTCGATTCAGACGGCACTCAGATCTGGAGACAGTCCCTTCCCGGGGTCCGCGCGGTCAACATTCCCAGGGGCGGCCGCTTTGTCGTCATCGCCTCATCGGACGGGACGATCCGCTGGCACGCCCTCGATGACGGGAAGGCGCTCCTTACCCTCTTCCCCGCCGTCGACATGAAGCGCTGGGTCGCCTGGACCGGTTCGGGCTATTATGACGCCGCACCGGGGGCCGAAGAGCTCATCGGCTGGCACATCAACCGCGGCGGCGGCCTCGCCGCGGATTTCTTCCCCGTTTCCCGCTTCAGGTCCATTTACTACCGCCCCGATGTCGTGGCAAAGGCCCTGGAACTGGGCGACGAGAGAAAAGCGCTGGCCGCCGCGGACAGGGAATCGGGCCGTGTCACGCAGGATCTCGCCCTCGAAAAGGTTCTGCCACCCGTAGTATCCGTCATCCACCCCGCGGACGGGGCCGAGGTGAGGGAAACGGAAATAAACGTGCGGTTCACCGTCCGGTCGCCTTCGGGTGACCCCATAACCGGTATCAGGCTGCTCGTCGACGGCAGGCCCGTCCAGCGCATACGGGGGGTGGCGGCCGAGGATGAGGAGTTGCACGACGCGACGCTCACGATACCCGAAAAGGACTCGGAGATCTCCGTCCTCGCCTCCAACAAGAACGCCGTCAGCGAACCTTCCACGGTGCGCGTCAGGTGGTCCGGCCCGTCCGCGGGGACAAAGGATGATGCTTCTCCGCTGCTGGCGCAGTGCAAAAAGACACAAAAGGACGCGGCGCAGAACACCGGGAACCGCCCGGGACCTGCTTCCCGGAACGCCGCCGCCGCGAAGCCCGGTGAATTCGTCATCAAGCCGAAGCTTTACATCCTTGCCGTCGGCGTCTCCAACTACTGCGACAGGGAACTCAGGCTCGGTTTCGCCGCTAAGGATGCCGATGACTTCGCCAGGATCATGTCACGTCAGAAAGGCGAGCTCTACCGGGACATCGTCGTCAGGAGCCTTGTCGACGAGAAGGCGACGAAGGATGAGATCCTCGACGGCCTTGACTGGATCACGAAGGAGACGACGAGCAAGGACGTGGCAATGGTATTCCTCGCCGGGCACGGGATGAACGACCCCAACGGCATCTACTACTTCCTGCCCGTGAACACGGACCTCGACAGGCTCAAACGAACGGGCCTCGCCTTCTCCGACATCAAGAACACCGTCATCTCCCTCGCCGGAAAGACGATCCTCTTCGTCGATACCTGCCACTCGGGCAACATCATGGGTTCGCGGCGCGCCGTGGCCGACATCAACGCCCTCGTCAACGAACTCGCAAGCGCCGAGAACGGGGCCGTCGTCTTCAGTTCCTCTTCGGGCCGCCAGTTCTCCGTCGAGGACGCCTCCTGGGGCAACGGTGCCTTCACGAAGGCCCTTGTCGAAGGCATAGGCGGCAGGGCGGACTTCCTGGGCAAAGGCCGTATCACCGTCAACATGCTCGACCTCTACCTGTCGGAGCGGGTGAAGGAGCTGACGAAAGGCAGGCAAACGCCCACGACGGCGAAACCCACGACGGTGGCGGACTTTCCCATCGCGGTGGTGGAAAAAAGATAGTTGCAGCCGCTTGAACCGCTTGAGCCGCTTGCCAGGTCGCTGATAAAGTCGGTTCCCCGCCCGGTTTGTTTCTGTCATCCCTTTACGGTCTCAGTGCGTCATTCCGGCAAAGGCCGGTGTCTTCACTCGCGTAAGCGACATCCAGGAAAAACCCTGTTGCGGCAGAAGGCACGCAGAGGATAATGACCGAAGAGCGAGATATGAGAAGTAGTGTCGGACTTTTCACCATTCGGTGGTCATTTACTGCCAGTCCTTTCTGGATCCCGGCCTTCGCCGGGATGACGGAGAATGAGGGATAACGGGAGGGTAGGGACTAGAGCTTGGTCAGCAGACTGTTGACGGTTAAAGGCGGGGTCTGAAGCCGAGGCGAGGGTGGTCTATTCGTTGACCTTCGTATCGAGGACCCGGCGGATCGCCCCCGCCAGTTCCTGCTTGTTGAAGGGCTTCAACAGGAGGTCCCGGATCCCCGCTTCCCGCAAGGCCTCCAACGAGATCCTGTCGCCGTGGCCCGTACAGAGAATGATGGGGATATCGGGCCGCCTTTCCAGGAGTCTCGCCGCCAGGTCCATCCCTGTCAGGTTCGGCATGGTCTGGTCCACGAGGATGAGATCAAAGCGGTCCGGCTCCTCCTGAAAGATGCGCAGCGCCTCAATGCTGGCCGTGGTCGCTACGACGTCATAACCGAGATCCCTCAATCTCTCCCCGTTGAGCTCGACAAGGATGTCCTCGTCATCCACGAGGAGAATGCGTTCGTTCCCGCCCGTGGAGGATGGCGCACGCGTGTCTTCCTTGTCCCCAGTCTCCGAAAGCCCCGGCAGATAGACGTGGAATCGCGACCCTTTGCCCGGCTCGCTCTCAACCGCGATGTGGCCACCATGAGTTTTCACGATGCCGTAGGTGACGGACAACCCGAGGCCCGTCCCTTCCCCTTCCCTCTTTGTCGTGAAAAAGGGATCGAATATCTGTTCCAGGGTGTCAGGGTCCATTCCGCAACCGGTGTCACCCACTTCCAGGACCACGTATTCTCCCGGCTCCATCTCCGCGAAAGGCGGCGGACCCTCCGGGGTCACGAGGACCTCCGAGACGGCTATCTCCAATACGCCTCCCTCCTCCCGCATCGCGTGGGCCGCGTTGGTGCACAGGTTCATCAGGACCTGCTGCATCTGCACGGGGTCGGCAAGTATCCGGCAGCCTTCGGCGGGGCTCCTCCATACGATCTCGATCGTTGACGGGAGCGCGGGTCTCAGCAGGGCAAGTGCCTCGTCAACGGTCCGGGCCAGCGCCAGCGGTTTCCTTTCCTGCTCGCCCTTGCGGCTGAAAGCGAGGATCTGTTTTACCAGGTCGCGGCCCCTGTAGGCCCCTTTCAGCGCCAGTTCCAGCCTTCTGTGCTCCTTGCTGCCGGGGGTGAGCCTTTCGAGCACCATCTCCGCGAAACCTATGACACCGGTGAGGACATTGTTGAAGTCGTGCGCTATGCCGCCCGCGAGGGTCCCCAGGGCCTCCAGTTTCTGCCCCCGGCGGAGCTGCTGCTCGGCCTGTTCGCGCTCAGCGGTCTCCTTCGTGAGCCGGTCATAGGCTTGCTCCAGCTCCGCAGTGCGTTCCCTGACGCGCAGTTCTAGCTCGTCCCGGGACCTGCGAACCTCTTCCCCCAGCCGCTTGGTCTCCGTTGTCTCCCAGGCGGTGTTAAGCAAGCCCCAGTCTCCGTCGGGCATGGCGATCCGGGCCAGGGACCATGTAAAATACCTTTTCTCGACGGGACCGGCAGGAGAGCGTCTGGCGAAGTAGGGCTGGTCGACCTCGGCATGACGCCGCCCGGTCTCAAGGACGTCGCGGAAGATCTTTTGCAGACGCGGAAAGATCTCCGGCCACACCTCCTGCAGCGTCCTTCCGACCATCTCCCTGTCCCGTGCGAAGGACTGGTAGGCGGGGTTGACATACAGGACCCGCAGGTCCTTCGCCTTGACGATGCTGACCCCGGCGGGCATCTGGTCCATGATGCCCTCGAGAAGGAGACGATGGGCCTCGAGCTGCTGCTCCATCTGCTTGTGCTCCGTGATGTCCTGGAAATAGACGGACATTCCGCCACCCTCACGGGGAGAGCAACGGTTGTGGAACCAGCGGCCCCAGGGCTCGTAGAAATTCTCGAAGTCCCTGACCTCTCCCGCCGCGGCCCGGCGGTACTCCTCCTCCAGTTTCGTACCGAGCGTGAGAGGGAAGACCTCCCAGTGGCTCTTGCCGAGGACCTCTTCGCGGCGGAAACCCAGGATGCGCTCCGCCGGGGCGTTGACATAGACAAACCGCCAATCTTCGTCGCAGGCGAAGAAACCGTCCGCGATGCTTTCCAGCGTTGTCCTGAGGCGCTCCTCTGCCTTTTTGCGCTCGGTGATGTCCGTGTAGTGCCACAGGCGGCCCCAGGCCTTTCCCCCGATGTATATGGGGATGAAATTCCTGAGCCGCACCCGCCCGCCGGTCATGACCTCTTCCTCATCTCTCACCGGCTGTCCCTGGTCGATTATTTCCCGGACGCGCGCGATGGCCTTGTCGGGATCCCGGTAGGACCGACCCACCTTTTCAACGATCTCCGACGATGTGAGCCCCACGAGGTCGGAGGGTGATCCCTCGAGATCGAAATAATCGCAGAATGCCTGGTTCGCAAATTCGACCCTGTCGTCGGCCTTCACAAGGAGGAGGGCCGTGTACATGCTTGAAAGGATGGTATAGAAGCGCTCGAGAGTTGTCCTGGTCTCCTCTTCCGCCTGCCTGTGTTCGGCGATCTCTTCTTCAAGCTTGAGGCGGAAGGTCCTCAGGTTTTCGGTCATTGCGTCAAATGACCGTGAGAGTTCGGCAAATTCGTCGTCGCCCTCGATCTCGATCCTGTGATCGAGGTTCCCCTCCCCGATGATGGAGGAGCCCTCCCTGAGCCTGGCGACGCGGTCGGCCAGGAAACGGCCCGTGACCCATGAGCTGATCCCTGCCACCGCGGCCACGATGATGATGAGAACGGCGACACTCACCCCTGTCAACCTCAGCTCCGCGACAAAGCTCTTCCTGGCCGACGCGCGCAGGGTCTGGACGTTCAGGGCCGAGCTGTAGGACCTGATATTGAGCTGGGTGAGCAGCCTGTTCTCGATCTCCCCGGCAAGGTCGGCCGGGAGCGTTCCCTTCCGCGCTTTCTCCCGGTTCTCCACAATATCGGTGAAGAGTTCCGCCGTCGACCTGTGGTCGCCCGTCATGTCATGGATAAGTTTGCCGTCAGCGGGATCCCTGAACCTGCGCGAAGCGCTCTCGAGGAGCCCCACGGTCCGCGCGTGCTGGGCCAGCAGCTGCTGTTTCGCCCTTTCGCTTCCCGTCCTGAGGTAATCGCTTCGGAACGTGCTTCTCAGAAAGAGATTGTTCAGGATCTCGTCGGCGATATCCAATTCCTGGAACGCGCCATTGACACGGTAGAGTCCCACGCCTAGAAGGAGGGCGATAACCACGGCCGCCACTATCAGAACGGCGGAGTTCAGGTTCAACCTTTTTCTGACCTGCATGGCCCGGCCCTTGCCTCCTCTCTATCTGAGTATCCTCACCCCGTCGGGCTTGACCGATCCGAGACCGTCAAAGTAGATGAAGTCGAGGTAATTGGGGATCTCGCGCCCGGTTATCCTCCCGCTGCTGATCGCCCATCGCGATTCGTCCTCCAGCGCGAGTACCAGGAATTGATCGAGAGTGACACGGAAGTCCATCCGCGACCACATCTCCCGGACCATTCCTGCCTCCAGGCCGGTGAAACGCGCAACGATCTCCTGTGCCCGGCCGGGATTCCCCTTGACGAATCTTTCCGCTCTTACCAGGGCCCGGAGCAGCTTCCTGACCTTTTCGGGGTTCCTCCGAACATACTCCTCCCTGGCGACGACACTGAAGGACCAGGTGTAGATGTTGCTGTCGTAGAACGAGCGCGCCCCGTCGCCCAGTTCCTTCTCGATCCGGACAAGGAAGGGCTGGAACGCCGAGACGGCGTCGACGCGGCCGCTCATGAGGGCATCGAGGAACATCTCCGGCTTCATGTCTATCTTCTCCACGTTCTTGTCGCCGATCCCGTGGGCACAGAGGAAGGCATCCATGAAGAAATCCGAGGTGGTGCCCGGAGTCCTCGCGATCTTCCTTCCCTTCAGGTCCGCTGCCGTGAGGATCCCGCCGTTCTTTCGCGCGACGATGGCATTGTCCCTGTTGGAGGTCTGGATGGTCGCGATTATCGATATCCTTTCGCCTTTCATGATCGCCATCATGATGGGGATATCGGCGACGGTCGCAAGATCCGCGTTCCCCGCCAGCATGTCTTCCAGGGCGGACTTTCCGAATGAATGCCGGCGCGCCGTGACCTCCAGCCCCTCCTGCCGGTAGTAGCCCTCTTCCAGCGCGACCCCGGCCAGGACCGCGTGGGTGGTGGAAACATAGGCAAAGACGGTCTTTTCGGCACCAGCACCTGCCCCTCCCATCTTCCCGGCGGAGCCCCGAACGGTTGCGGCGGGGCATATCCATTCCGTTGCCACGACGAGCACAACCGCTGCGAGGAGAAACAGCGCTTTTGTCATTCCGCACCTTGCCTTCCCGGGGCCTCGCCGGAGCTGCACCACGCATCGTTGCCGACAGGTAACCCCGGACCCTTGCCCCCGCTGCAAACAAAAGGGCCGATAGACCGTGACTGCGGAGCGCCAACGGAAAGAGGAGAAATGGGCCTCACGGGCGAGAGATCGGCGAAGACTCTTGCACAGAACGATAAGGCGTGGGGGTTTTGCGAATCGCGATGCCTTCCGTGGTCACAGTCCCTCCGGCTTTTCCGGGTACCCTTTTAGAACCACCTGTCAGGAGCGCCGCCGGTCATTACTCGATGGTAGCAGATTACCCCCGAGGTGTCAATTTTCCCCACCATCGGTATGAAGCCGCGCGTCGCCCTGAGCGGCTCTGGATACCATGATGCCGCGCCGCGGGCACCGGAAGGCATCGAAAGTCCGGACCGTGCCTGACGGCCCCTTCTCCCTTCCCGGAGCAGATGAGATCTCCCCTGAAATCGAGGCGTGCAAATCCTCGCGTATCATTGTATAGTGATGATAGCCACAGCCAACGGCCTTACAGACACAGATCGTATGAAAGACGCAAAAAGCACGAAGAAACAGCTCATCGACGAACTCGTCACCCTCCGCAAAAGGGTTGCGGAGCTGGAGAGATCTCAGACAGGCGCAAGCTCCGGCCATGAGGCCTCCGGGGGGCTTGAAGAGAAATACCGTACGCTGTTCGAGCACGCCAGTGACGCAATAATCGTCGCTGATCCCGAAGGGAACTTCCTGGGGTTCAACAGGAAGGCCGAGGACCTTCTGGGCTACGGAAAGGAAGAACTGGTCGGCATGAAAGTGACGGATATTCACCCGCGGGAAGAGCTTGAAACGGTGACCCTTCACTTCTCGGGAGTAGCGGCGGGCCGGATCGGCTTTCTTTACGATACCATGGTATTGAGAAAGGACGGCACGGTGGTTCCCGTGGACATCACGGGATGCCCCGTGGAATATAAGGGCAAAGTATTGATCCAGGGGATCTTCCACAACATCGCCGAACGCAAGACGATGGAACAGGCCCTGCGCAAGAGCGAGGAACAGCTGCGTGTCCTCAGCGAGAACCTTGCCGACGGCATGGTGTATCAGATCAACAGCGGTGCCGACGGAAAGCGGGGGCTCTTCACATATGTGAGCCCGGCGGTGGAGAGGTTCCATGGCGTCAGGGCGGAAAATGTCTTGATGGACCCTTCGCTCGTCTACGATCACGTGGACGGTGAGTACCGGGCAGCGCTGGAGGAATCCGAGGCCCGTGCCTGCGCGACGATGTCGAGGTTCGAGATCGACGTGCCGATGCGCCTTCCCTCGGGCGATGTCCGCTGGCGGCGCCTTATCTCCTTTCCCCACGTTCATTCCGATGGAAGCCTCATGTGGGACGGCATCGAGCTGGACATCACCGAGCACAGGAAGATGGAGGAAGAGCTCGCGGCACACCGCGACCATCTCAGCAAACTGGTGCAGGAACGCACCGCCCGGATCAGCCAGGAGGTTGCCAGGAGAAAAGAGAAGGAAGAGCAATACCTCTCCCTCGTTGAATCGATAAAGGAATGGGTGTGGGAGATCAACGCGGACCTCGTCCACACATACGTAAGCCCCCGGGTGCGCGACTCTCTGGGGTACGCACCGGAGGAACTCATAGGAAAGACTCCCTTCGATTTCATGGCCCCCGGCGAACCGGAAAGGATAGCACCCCTGGTGAAGAAGATCCTGTCCGACAAAGAGCAGTTTAAATCCGTGAGAACCGCAGCCCTTCACAAGAAAGGGCAGGTGGTCTACCTTGAGGCAAGCGGGCGCCCTTTCTTCGACGAAAATGGCAACTCCCTCGGATACCGGGGGAGTTGCCATGACATCACTGAGCAGAAGAAAACCATGGACGCCCTGGAGGAACGTGAACGGGAACTGACAGCCAAATCGGAGGCTCTCGAGGAGGTGAATGCCGCCCTCAAGGTCCTGCTGAGACAGCGGGAGGAAGACAGGAAGGAACTGGAAGCGAGACTCGTATCCAACATCCGGGAAATGGTCCTGCCCTACATACTCAAGATGCAGAAGGACAAGCTGGACCTCAGGCACAGAACGAGCCTCGATATCGTCGCGGCAAACCTGAACGAGATAATGTCACCCTTCCCGAACACGATAAAACAGTTGAACTTCACCCCCAGGGAGATCGAGGTGGCCTCGCTCATAAAAGAGGGCAGAACGACCAAGGAAATAGCGGAATTTCTGGGGATAGCGACAAGCGCTGTCGATTCCCACAGGAACAATATACGGAACAAGCTCGGCCTGAACAACAAGAAGGTCAACCTCCGGTCGCACCTCCTCTCCCTCGGATAAGCGACCACACGGGTTACCATCCCCCGGTCCCCTTCACCTGAAATGCAGACTTTCTTCCCCGGGGCCCCGTGTTTATGGTAGAATAATCAAAACTATCGATGGAGGGTCTTCTTGGAGCGTAAGAACATTCTGTGCATCGGCGCCGGTTACGTCGGCGGGCCGACGATGGCGATGATCGCCTACAAATGCCCGCAGTACAGGGTCACCGTGGTCGATATCAACCATGAGAAGATCGCCCGCTGGAACTCCGACGACCTGCCGGTGTATGAGCCGGGGCTCGACGAGATAATAAGGGCGACGCGGGGGAAGAACCTCTTCTTCGAGACGGACATCGACAAGGGCATCAGGGAGTCGGAGATCATCTTCGTAGGTGTGAACACCCCCACGAAGACCTTCGGCGCCGGGGCGGGCAAGGCGGCCGACCTCCAGTACTGGGAGAAGACGGCGCGGCAGATACGGGAGGCCTCTGAATCCCCGAAGATCGTCGTCGAGAAATGCACCATCCCCGTCAAGACGGCCCTCGCCATGGAGCGGATCCTCACGTCGAAAGACGGCGATATCAGTTTCGATGTCCTCTCCAACCCGGAGTTCCTGGCGGAAGGGACGGCGATACGGGACCTTGAGTTCCCCGACCGCGTCCTCATAGGCTCCCGGGAGACACAAAGCGGTATACAGGCGCGCAAGGCCGTCGTCGATGTCTATCTCAACTGGGTGCCGCGGGAGAAGATCATCGAGAGCAACATCTGGAGCAGCGAGCTCTCGAAGCTCGTCGCCAACGCCTTCCTCGCCCAGAGGATATCATCCATAAACGCCGTCTCGGCACTGTGCGAGAAGACGGAGGCCGATGTGGCAGAGGTGTCGCGGGCGATCGGCCTTGACAGCCGCTTGGGGCCGAAGTTCCTCAACGCGAGCGTAGGGTTCGGCGGTTCCTGCTTCAAGAAGGACATCCTGAACCTCGCCTACATATGCCGGTCCTACGGCCTCGACGCCGTCGCCGATTACTGGGAAAGCGTCGTCGACATCAACGAATACCAGAAGGAGCGCTTCATCCTGGGCATCTTGAGCGCCATGTTCAACACCCTGGCGGGAAAGCGGATCTGCCTCTTCGGCTTCGCCTTCAAGGCCGACACGGGCGACACCCGCGAGACCCCGGCGTTCACGATAGCCAGAAGGCTCGTCGAGGAAAAGGCCGACCTCGTCATCACCGACCCCAAGGCCCTTGCCAACGCGAAGATCGACCTCGCCGACGTCCAAGGGATCACCTACGAGCCCGACCCTTACACCGCCGCCCGCGGCGCCGACGCCATCGCCGTCATGACGGAGTGGAAGCTCTACACCGAGCTCGACTACAAGCGCATCTACGATTCCATGGCAAAACCCGCCTTCATCTTCGACGGCCGCAACATCCTCGACAACAAGCTATTGCACGACATCGGCTTCAACGTCTACCCCATAGGCAAACCGCCCTTGGTACACTTCTAAGACAAAAGACACCTCACGCCCGCTTCGCTCGAGGCCACAGAGTTCTTGAGGAGAGCACACAGGTTGGGGGGTCTTAACGTTCTGGTCCGCTGTCAGCAGGGGAAAACCTTAAGGACTTTGCCTCTCGCCCGCTTCGCTCAAGCCCGCAGAGGACGCAGAGAAAGGATTCGGCCGGATTTCGGAGCCTCCCAAAATCCGGCCGGCTTTCCGTCCCGTCTGCGACGGGAGGCAAGAAGAGAGCTTTGGTTTCAGGTGAGAGTGATGGGGGGAGGGGACAGGAAGGTGTGGGGGAGTGAGGTAGTATGGGGGTTGGAGGAGAAAGTATGGGACATGGAGCATGGGGTATAGGACCTATAGGACATATGGGACCCATAGGACCTATGACTACAGGGGGGATGAAAAGGGAGAGGTTGATTAAAAATTAAGGATATTCTTTTCTCTCCCGCCGGGACGGCGGGACGAGAGGGCCGCCGGATTTTGGGAGGCTCCGAGATCCGGCGGCAGTTTTTTCTCTCTTTTCAATCTTTCTCTGCGTCCTCTGCGGGCTTGAGCGAAGCGGGCGTGAGATAAAATCTTCGTCTTTCGTTTCAGGAATGATCGGTAAAGAGCTCCCCGTCCACCATTGTGAGCTTGCGCTCGCCTACCGCGCCTATCTCGGGGTCGTGGGTTACGAGGATGAGGGTTGCGGAGAGGTTCTTCTGGATGGCGAGGATCTGGTGCATGACGTCGCGGCCTGTCTTTCGGTCCAGGTTGCCCGTCGGTTCGTCGGCGAGGATCACCTCGGGCTCGTTGATGAGGGCCCGGGCGATGGCGACACGCTGCTGTTCACCGCCGGAGAGTTCCCCCGGCTTGTGGTTCAACCGGTGGGTAAGCTCGACGGTCTCCAGGAAGGTGCGCGCCTTCGCTTCCGCCTCCGCGGGCTTCATGCGCCGTATGAGGAGCGGCATCATGACGTTCTCGATGACGTTGAGGTCCTGAAGCAAATGATAGAACTGGAAGATGAACCCCACCTTCTCGTTGCGGAAGCGGCTCTGCTCGTCCTCGGTGAGGGACATGATGTCCTTACCGCCGAAGAGCACCCTGCCTTCCGTCGGCTTGTCCAGGGTGCCGATGATGTGGAGGAACGTGCTCTTGCCCGCACCGGAGGGGCCCATGATGGTGATGAACTCACCCTTGTCGGCGGTGAAGTCCACACCCTTCAGGACGTCGATAACGATGCCGTCCTTCTGGAAGGACCTTTTCAGGCCCGAGACCTCGATGATGTGATCACTCATAGCGCAGGGTCTCCACGGGGTCGATCTTCGCCGCCTTGTAGGAAGGATAGATCGTTGAAAGGACGCATATAACGGTCGTGACGAGGGCGATGAGCGCAACGTCGATGATGCTGATCTTCGCCGGCAGCGTGGTTATGTAGTAGACGTCCTCGGGGAGCCGGATGAGCTTCGTGCTCTTGATGATCCAGCACAGGAAGTATCCGGTCAGCGAACCGAAGAGGGCGCCGACGACCCCTATGGTGATCCCCTCCATCATGAAGATCTTCATGATGCTCCGCTTCTTCGCGCCGATGGATTTCAGTATGGCGATGTCCTTCTTCTTCTCCATGACGGTCATGATGAGGGAGCTGATAATGTTGAAGCTCGCCACGAGGATGATGAGGGCAAGGATGATGAACATCGCCAGCTTCTCGAGCTTGAGTGCCGAGAAGAGGTTCCGGTTCATCTCGATCCATGTCTTCGCGAAGTAGTCCCGTCCCAGCGCCTTGAGGATAGTCCACTTGAGGTCGCTCGCCCGGTACTCATCGGCGAGCTTGACCTCGATGCCCGTCGCCCCCACTCCCATGGCGGATTCCACGTCCGCGAGCGCCATGACGACAAGGGTGTTGTCGATCTCGTACATTCCCGTTTCAAATATGGCACCCACGCGGGCCCGCACCGTCTCCGGCATGGAACCCATGGGAGAAAAACCGCCGAAGGGGACCATGATGGTGAAGCTGTCGCCGACGAAGAGCCCCAGGTGCTTCGCCAGCTCCTTTCCCATGAGGACGCTCCCCTTTCTCTGCAGGACATCGACGGAGCCTTCCTTCACCAGCTTCGACATGAACCTTGCGTCCTTCGGGTCTATCCCCTTCACGGCAACACCCGAGAACTGCTTCCCGTTCTGCACCATCGCCTGAAAGGCCGTGAAAGGGAAGGCTCCCACCACACCATCCACTTTCTTCACCTTCGCCACGACCTCGGCGGGATCACGTATCTCGCCGTTGATATCGAGGACGAGGATGTGGGGATTGATGCCGAGGATGCGGGCCCTGATCTCGTCCTGAAAACCCGTCATGACGGCAATGACCACGATGATGGCCATGACTCCGATGGCGATGCCGACCACGGATATCCACGTCGTGAAGGAGATGAACGCCTCCTTGCGCTTCGACCGCAGGTACCGCAACCCTATCGTGGTCTCGTAGTCCATGAAAGTGCTAATGTATTACCACAAGGCGAGGGAAAAGGGAAGGAGAGGAAAATGACCAATGACCAAACTCCAATAGCCAATGAAAGAGAAAATGACCAATTCACCAATAATCAATTGACCAAAAAGAAGGGCAAAACGGAATTGTGTCGTTTGCTTTTCTGGCGATTGCATTTCTCTGCTTATTGATTATTCTTCGTCTTCCTGGTTATTGGAATTTGGTCATTGGTCATTCCTGATCCTCGGGGTTCTTTTCGAAGAAATCGGCGGATCTCTCCTCGGCCTGCGTTATCGTGCGGCTGCCCTGGATGCGTGAGCTGAGCTGGTGGCCGAACTTGTAGTTCCCGGCAAAGTAGTGGGTGAATTCCTTGAGCCTGCCGAGCTGGCGCTCGGCCGGGAAGAGCTCTTTTATGTGCTCCGTGAACCTTCCGTACAGCAGGGGCAGACAGACGCAAGGCGCGGCGATATCGCAGCCATAGACCTCCCGGGCGATCTCGGCGAAGAGCCAGGGCCTGACGACCGCCCCGCGGCCGAGCATGAGGCCGTCGGCGCCCGATGCACGCAGGCAATCCTTTCCATCTTCCACCGTGAATATGCCCCCGTTGGCGATGACGGGGATGCCGAGCCACTGCTTTATCCTGCCAACCCACTCCCATCGCGGCCTTCTCGCGAAGGGCTCCTTCTTCAGCCGGGCGTGGACGGAGACCATATCAATGCCCTCCCCTTCAAGCATCGTGCAGAAGTCCTTCAGGCGGGGTTCGTCGAGCCCGACGCCGAGACGTATCTTCGCCGTGAGAGGCAGGCTCGTTCTGCTTCTCGCCGCCCTCACCAGGCGCCGCGCGCTCTCCGGATCTTCCATCAGGGCAAATCCCGCGCCCGACCTCCCGACTGACCAGTCGGGACACCCCATGTTGAGGTCGATCGCGTCGGCCCCGAGGTCGTGAAGCTTGTCCACGGCCGGGCCGACATCCATGTCCCCCGAAACGAGGAGCTGATAGGACAGGGGCTTCTCGCCGGCCGTCCTGACAAGGTAGGGAGATACCGCGGGATTCTCGGTAGGCAATCTCCTGGCTAGGAGCATTTCCGTGGAGAGGAGTCCAACCCCGCCGAATCCCGAGACGATCTGCCTGAGGGCGCTGTGCGTAAGCCCCGCCATGGGAGCCTGGAGGAGGGGCGGATGGATCTCGAGGCCCCGGACGTCGATGGAGCGCGCTGGTATCTTCACAGGGAAAAGATCTCGTTGTACCTGTCCCGTTGCCTCATCACCGTCAGCTTGCCGTCGGCCCCTACGAGGACGCGGGCCGGACGGGGGAAGGAGTTGGCGTTGGAGGCGAAGAACTGGGGGCCGTAGGAACCCGTGTCATGGATGAGGATAACGTCTCCCCTGACCGGTCTTCTCTGCAGGGAAACCTTGTACCTCGCGAGCATGTCGCCGGAAAAGCAGAGGTTGCCCGCCACGAAGGCCTCGAAGGCCTCGGGGTCCTTGCGGTCGCGGTCGTTGATGATCTCCCAGCGGTTGACGGGCATGTACACGAGGGCCTCTCCGAAACTGGTCACGCCCATCTCGAGGCTCACGAGGTTGTGACATTTCCCGATCTTCCTCACCTGGGACACCCGGGCGAGGGTGACGGCCGAATCTCCCACGACGCCGCGGCCGGGTTCGATGACGAGAGCGGGTTCTCCCAGGTCCTTGAGGGCCCGGATGGTATCGATATCTTTCCCTCCCACGGGCACCTTGCCCCTCAGTATGGCCTCCACCATCTTCTCTTTCGGATATGCGGTATAGAACGTGTCGTCGTTCCACCGCGAGGCATCGATCGACCCGTCCGACCGGCGCTCGAAACCCCCCGTGCGGTTGTTCCATATGAAGACGCGGCTCATGTCCCCCTTCTGTGACGCGAGGTAACCATCCTTAACCCTCTCCATGAACCTGTCCCACTCCTGCCTTGTCACGTAGGACAGGGGGAAACCGCCTCCGATGTTGAGGATCTCGCACTTCCTGCCCGTCTCCGTGAGGAGATGGCCGAGTTCGATCATCCTGCCCAGGACCGCGAGGTAGGGGGCAAGCTCGGCAATCTGGGAGCCGATATGGGTGTGAAAGCCAAGAAAACGGACGTGGGGATGGCTGTCCAGGGTCTTCAGGAATTGGGGCACATCATCGAGACAGGCCCCGAACTTCGTCCATCTCCCCGCGGTGAAGACGGCCTCCGCCGTGACATGTCCGAGCTCAAAACCGCTCAGCCGCATGACGACGCGCGGGCTCTTCCCCATCTCCTTCGCCATCCCGGAGACGATCAGGAACTCCTCGATGCTGTCCGCCACGATGAGCATGTCCGTCTCGATGGCGCGGGCGATGAGAAAATCTTCCTTGCAGTTGCCGTTGAGATCGAGCTTAACCGGAGGGGCCCCCGCCTCGAGCGCGCACCGGGTCTCGTAGTAGGAGGCCACATCGATCCCGGCTCCTTCCTGGAGGACGATGCGGAATACCGCCGGATGGGTGCATGCCTTCGCGGCAAACCGTACGTGCCCCTTGGGATAGAGGTCCCGGAAGACCTTCCTGAAGGCCCGCACATTCCGGGCTATGACATCGGCCGAATAGATGTGCAAGGGAAGTTTGAACCGTTCGATCCACCACGAGAGGGAGCGCTCGGCGATATAGGCCTCTTTTCCCGACGGCTTCACAAACCCTCCGTCTCCCGCATCACCCTCCGGCACCGGACGAGCCGTCGACATGCCCACTCCCGATCCGAGAAACGCCGCGGCCCCCATCCCGGCGACCCCATACTTGATAAACCCCCTCCTATCAACATCCACGACCGCGGCCTTTTTTCTCTCTTTTTCGTCTCTCTCTGCGGTCTCTGTGGACTCGAGACAGGAGCGAAGCGACGAACGGGCGTGAGATATGTCTCTTTTATCTTCTAGGGCCTCAGCAACGGAAAAAGTATCACTTCCCGTATCGAAGCGCTGTCCGTGAGCAACATCGTCAGCCTGTCTATGCCGATCCCCTGGCCTGCGGTCGGGGGAAGGCCGTATTCGAGGGCCGTGATATAGTCGTCGTCAAGGGTCGCCCCCTCTTCCTTCTGCGCTATCTGGAACTCGAAGCGCTCGCGCTGGTCCTCGGGGTCGTTGAGCTCGTTGAAGCCGTTCGCTATCTCCATGCCCGATATGTAGAGCTCGAAGCGCTCCGTGATGTCGGGGTTCTGTGCGTTTCGCTTCGCGAGGGGGGAGACCTCGATGGGGTACTGGGTGATGAAGGTGGGCTGGATGAGCTTCTTTTCGCAGAGCTCCTCGAAGATCTCCGTGATGAGCTTGCCCTTCGACTCCTTCTCGGCCCCCTCTATCTCGAGCTCCTTCGCGTACGCGGCAAGGCGCGCCGGGTCGTCGAGGGCGGAGAGGTCGAAATTGCCGTACTCGGCCATGGCCTCGGCCATGGTCATCTTCCGCCAGGGTGGGGTGAAGTCTATCTGCTGCTCGTTGTAAGTAATGGTATAGGTGCCGAAGAGCTCCTTCACCAGCGACGACACCATGTCCTCGGTGAGGGCCATGAGGTCCTCGTAGGTGGCGTAGGCCTGGTAGTACTCGAGCATGGTGAACTCCGGGTTGTGGCGGACGGAGATGCCTTCGTTGCGAAAGTTCCTGTTGATCTCGAAGACCCGCTCGAAACCTCCCACGACAAGGCGCTTGAGGTAGAGCTCCGGGGCTATCCGGAGAAAAAGGTCCATGCCCATGGCGTTGTGGTGGGTGACGAAGGGTTTGGCCGTGGCGCCGCCGGGAACGACCTGCATCATGGGCGTTTCCACCTCGATGAAGTCACGCTCGATGAAATACCGCCTGATGTAGTCGATGATCCTTGCCCGCGTCTTGAAAACATCCCGCACCTTTTCATTGACGATGAGGTCGAGGTAGCGCTTGCGGTAGCGTTCCTCGACATCCTTGAGCCCGTGCCATTTCTCGGGCAGGGGGCGCAGGGACTTGGTGAGGAGCTTCACGCTGTCGGCAAGCACCGTCAGCTCCCCCGTTCTCGTCTTGAAGACCTTGCCCTCAAGGCCGATGATGTCGCAGATGTCGAACTTCTTGAATATATCGTAGGCGGGGCTTTTCAGGACGTCCTTGCGGATGTAGGCCTGTATCTTCCCCTTCCTGTCCTGCACATGGATGAAGGCGCTCTTGCCGAAATCGCGGAAGGCCATGACGCGGCCCGCGATGGCGACGCGCTCTTCGTTCTTTTCCAGGTCCTCGGCGCTTTGCGACCCGAATCTTTCCTCCACGTCCTTCGTCGTGGTGTAGGGGCCCCTGTCCTGGGGGTAGGTATCGATGCCCTGCTCCTTCAGGCTTTTCTCTTTTTCCTTGCGCACGGCATAGAGCTCATTTGTCGGTTCCATCTTATCCTCGATCAATTGGCGATATATTTCTATACTTCCACAACGACATCATAATCAAGTGTTTTCACGACCTTTCCCTCGCGTATGTCTCCTTCGGCACAGGCGCCGTTCACGAAGGCGACACCATCGATGTCGGGTGCCTGGGTGAGCATCCTGCCGACCTTCGGGCTCGCTCCGGTGTCCTCGATGATGACCTTCACCGTCTTTCCCAGGAGGTCGGCGAGGCGGGCACGGGATATCTCCTTCTGCATCTCCATGAGGCTGAGGTACCGGTCGCGCTTCACCCCCTTGCGTATCTGCCCCTTCAGCCTGTATGCCGCGGTGCCCTCCTCCCTGGAATACATGAAAGCGCCCAGCATGTCGAACTGATGGCGGCGCACGAAGGAGAGGAGGGCATCGAACTCCTCTTCCGTTTCCGTCGGGAAACCGACGATGATGGACGTCCGGAGCACCGCCCCGGGCATGCGCCGCCTCATCATTTCGAGCGTCTCTTCGAGGTAGGCCTTCGTATGCCCCCTGCCCATAAGGGAAAGGATGCGGTCCTCCGAATGCTGGATGGGGACATCGAGGTAGGGTATCACCCGCGCGTCGCCTGCCATGACGTCGATGAGTCCCTCCGTGACCCCCTTCGGATGCATGTAGAGAAGCCTCACGTGCCAGTCGCCCTTTTCTTTGAGGAGTGAGCCGACGAGACCGGTCAGTCCCCGTTCCCGTCCGGCGTCCTTTCCATAGGACGTGACGTCCTGGCCGATGAGGTTGATCTCGCGGAAGCCCTGGTCGAGAAGCCAACGGAACTCCCCGATCACGTCCTTTTCGTCCCTGCTCGTCAAGTTCCCGCGGATGGCCGGTATGGTGCAGTAACGGCAACGGTTGTCGCAGCCTTCCTGTATCTTGAGATAGGCCGTCGGCCGCTTCGTCAGCACCTGCCGGGGAAAGGTCTCCGAAAAACCGCCCTCCCTGAGGTAGAAGCCGTTCTTGCCGATGATGCGGTCTATCTCGTTGTACCAGGACCTGCCCACGAAGACATCCACCTCCGGAAGGAGCCTGACAAGCTCTTCGCGGTAGCGGTCGACGAGACACCCCGTAACAACGATCCTCCTGCCCGGCTCCCGGGCGGCCTCCAGGACGGTCTCGATGGACTCTCGCGCGGCCTCGGCGATGAAGGCGCAGGTGTTGATGACGATCGTGTCGCCGTCATCACCGATCGTGTGCCCCGCCGAGCAGAGCCTCTCGGCTATATATTCCGATTCGACAAGGTTCTTCGGGCATCCCAGGCTTACGATCCTAAATCTCATGAACAGCGCACCTTTCTCTGCATCTGTCGCTTTTCTTTCCCGTGCACCCTGCGCCGATGCCGACGCCGTGGCAGAGGAAGAAGTCATATTTCAAGGGGTCGGAGGGGCAATAGCGCTTCAAGGCCTCCGTGATCTCCCGGGCGGCCCTGTATGAAGGCGTCTTTTGCCTGGTCCAGCCGAGGCATTTCCCGACCTTGTAGATGTGCGTATCGAGGGGTATGGTCAGGTCCGCCGGATCGATGAAGTCCCAGATCCCGATATCGATCCCGTCCTTTCTCACCATCCACCTCAGGAACATGCTCCAGCGCTTCTGCGCCCCCGTCGATGACGGTCTGGGGAAGAAAAAGACAAGTCTGTCGTCACCATGAAGGTAGACGTCACGGATGCGCCAGACGGCCCGCCGGGTGTCGCCCTCGTAATAGGAACGGAACATCGCGCCGAGAGACCCGTGGTCCCCGACGATTCGTTGCAGCACCTCGAAGAAGAGAACGAGGTCGTCCTCCCTCTGGAAGCGGTAATAGAGGCCTTTCAGACCTTGCCACGAACCACGCCGGACAAAGCGCTCGGGTCCTTCGTCCATCAACTCGAAAAGTCTCGTGAGAAAACCCATGAAGACCCCGATCCTCCCGTAGGCGAACTGCGCCGCAATGAGACCGGCGATCTCCCTGTCGGCATCGGAAGTCCAGCGATGAACAAAGGAGACAGGGTCTTTGTCCACACAGTGGACCAGGACCTGTCCCTCTTTTTCATAGATCCTGTCGAGATCGACCATCTCGGATCACCTTCCCGTGCAAGCCCCGTCAAGGGGCCGGTTTTCGGAACAATGTACACCAGATGGACCGCTCTTTTCAAATGCGGCTACAAAAAGGGCAACCCCCGACCTTATGTGGTAACGGTACCCATATTTTGTAGTCATTAAATCAGCGGGACATCCTGCTTTGATCCGTGGTACATTCAATGCTGGTTCTGCACGATATCAAGTTCATATTAACGGGGGGGGAATACGCTTGACGACCAAAAAATGCCCTCATTGCGGAAAAGAAGTTAAGGTTATCCCTTTCGGGAGCAGATACATCGCGGTCTGCTGCAACCAGATCGTTTATGTCGGTCACGAAGCACCGCGCGGTGACGAAACCGACGATACCCAAGAGAATACAGACACGGGGCAAGGCCGATAACCACACTGTCCTCGCAGGTACCCGGCACGCCTTCAGGCGCCCTGGCCCTCAAGACCCCCACCCCATGATCTCCGGCGGGCCCATCCCTTTTTAGAAGAAGAACCCGGATGACCCTTTTTCCGAATTGAAACCTGGGCCTTTTTTGTGTTGACCTGCCGTTATATCCAGTGATATATAACACCAGTAATATACACACGTATATACCGCAGGGCATCCCCACATGTGGATCGGGGTTCTGCCCTGGTGCGTATGGGCTCATAAACCAGGATCTCCGGATCGTGACTTTATTCGAAGGAGGATGGAATGAAGAAGTGTTTGCTGGTCTTGTTTGCGGTCTCTCTTGTTCTTCCGGTTCTGTGCAGCGCGGGCAGCGTATTGAGCAGGTACGATGTCACATTCGGCGGTTACGTGAAGTTCGACCTGGGCTGGACGTCCCAGAACGGCAACGCCGACGCCAGCACGGCGGCGAGGAGCAGCACATCCAACCGCGCGGTCCTTGCCGACGAGTACGGCAACACTTTCATGAGCGGCGGCGAGACCCGATTCAACTTCCTTGTCAAGGGTCCCGATCTGTGGGGCGCGAAGACAAGCGCTTTTATCGAAGGCGATTTCCGCGGTGTGACAACGGGTAACCAGTACGGCGGCTTCAATCTGAGGCACGCATTCATGAAGCTGAAATGGCAATCGGCCGAGTTGATCGCCGGACAGACCTGGCAGCAGTGGGGTATGCCGTACTATGGCGCGTGGATGGGCACCGGCGATATGACGGAGTACCTCAGGGGGATCAGGATGCCCCAGATCGCTCTCAGGTATTTCTTCACCAGGGAATTCAACGCGATGTTCGGCCTTACCACCGCGACGGAATGGTCGGGCGCCAACAACTACTACGCCAACGGCGTCCGCGGCTGGAATGACGGCTTCGCGAGGAGCAACTGGCCCGGCTTTGAGGGCGAGATCGCGTACTGGACCGACCGGTGCGGCAAGATCGGCTCCAACAACCTCAAGTTCGCATTGGGGGGCTACTACGGCAAGGACAACAGCACGAGCGCCACGTATCTAACCGCCGACGGTAATGACTACAGGGAGGATATGATCGATTCCTGGGTGGCCGCCTTCCGCTATTCGATCCCCATCGTCCCAGAGAAACAGGGCAACAAGGCGATGTCCCTGCTCCTCAACGGCAATTTCTTTATCGGACAGGACATCGCCGGCAACAACTGGCTCGGTTCGGCAGGCTTGAGCGAGGGAAGCTATCAGAGACCCACCGGCGATTGCACGGCCCCGACGGCCTTCGGCCTTTTTACCCAGGCCTCCTGGTGGATCACCGACCGCCTGTCGCTCAACGGCATATATGGCTATCTGAAGTTCAATTACAGCGGCTACGGACGCAGCAACAGCGCAACGGCCCGCAACAGGATCAACATGTCCCAGACCTACGCCGCGAACCTCCTGTGGGATGTCAATCGGGCCGTCAGGTTCGGCATCCAGTGGATCCGGAACTTCTCGGGCTACAACGGGTACGGTGCCCCCACTACCAGCGTCGGTACCGGCAACGCGGACCGCACCGGCGCTGCCGATATGTACAGGTTCGGTGCCTGGTACTTTTTCTGATACCTGTCAGTTACCGACCAGCAAGAGAACAGGGGGGCCGTGAGGCCCCTTTCTTGTTGTCCTCGATCTCTCCAGGGCCCTGCTCTGTACCGGCCTCGCTCCCGGCCCTTCTGCTTGTCGCAACACCATTGAGCGCGAGATTCTCGCCGCCGCTGCTGTGGGTCGTGACGAAAAGCAGGACTTTTTCTCGTTCCCTGAAGTAATATCACCCGGCGGACCACGATAATGTCGATGCTGAAAAGGAGGAGGCATGCAAAGGGATCGAAAATCTCCACAGAGGGGGAAGACGCGCAGGCTGAGGCCGCTGGTGGCTTTCCTCGCCCTGATAGCGCTACCGCTCTTTTGCCTCAATGCTGGAGAGCCTCTTTCCGGGGACTCCACGCAGGTGAACGGAGACATCTCCGCACACACCGGACAGGCTTCCCCCGCACAGTCGGCAGGCGGGTCCTTCCTGCGAAGGTACGAGAATAGAGACTGGTACTGCCAGACACCCAATATTCACACGGAGACATGCAGCTGCCCCGCCGGTTATGTCGCCCGGCTGGTAAGCTATTCCGAAGGCCCGATGGCCAACGAGTGGATCGAGCCTTCCTGGTACTCGCAGGGGTACATCTGTGAGAGATAGTCGCCCGTTTGCGGCCCTCTGGCCCGCCCGATGTCTCCGTTGCACCCCGCCCCCGCGGGCCGGCCGGTGCTATGCCTCATCCTGCTCCGTCTTCGTCAGGGCATCCTCGATCTCCCTGGTAAGATCGATCATCAGGGTATGGCTTTCGGGCGTATACCGGGCGGTTCTGATCTCGGCCATCTTCCTGAGGGCCGCTATGACCCTTTCCGTCTTGCCCGTCTGTTCCATTATTGCCTCCATCGAAGAGTGCCTTTCCTCGTCGCAAGTGGCCCGCACGCAGCGCCTCGCCATGCCGCCGATTATGGCATTGGCGTTGAGAAGATAGTGCGATAGCGTGGCCATGAGCTGGCGCAGCGTCGACAGGGCGATCGTCTTTCTTTCGTTCTCGAGCTCAACGAGGCGCAGCGTCTTTCTTTCAAGCTCCACCCTCTCCGTGACATCCCGGCAGATCCCGGCGGTCGCCGTTGTCCCGTCGTAGGTAATGACCTTGACCTTGTTCTCCGAATATAGCTTCCTGCCGTCCTTATGGAGCCTGAGGTATACATACTGGTCCGGGGCTTCCCCCGTTTTCGCGCGTTTCCCCCGGATCCGGGTCAGCTGGCCCCGTGATTCGGGGGCCACGAAATCGAGGTAGGCCCGGCCGATGACCTCGGCCACCGAATAGCCGTGCATTTCGCAGAACGCCTTGTTGGCAAATACCAGTTTTCCGTTCCTGGCGATGAAGTACCCGTCATTGATCTCCTCGACGAGCATGCGGTATTTCGCCTCCGATTCCGCCAGGTCCCTTGTCCTCTCCCCGACCATCCGTTCCAGGTTCCCGGCGTGCTCCCGTATCGACTGCTCGTGCTGGGCCTGAAAGTGGTCGCTGAACCTCCTGACGGTGTGGGAAAGACAACGATTCAACCTGCCAAGTGCGTCGGGAAGGAGGGACGCGTCGAGCTCCCTGAGAAGGATGGGCACGAGGACCGTCCTGTAAAGCTCGAAGGCCCCCTGAACCTCGGAGAGGGTGAAGCCGACATCGAGGCGCATGGCGGTGATCTTTTCGATAAACCTGTTCATCCTCGAAAAGTCGTCTTCCGTGAGGACGGCAAAGTTTGCCTCCGTCGCCTCGGATATCGTCCCCCTGACCTCTTCCACCGGGCGGCGGGAATAGCGGTCGCTCACCTCGGTGAGGATCCGCCTGACCCATTCCCCCATGATCTCATCCCGGTGCGTTTCAAGGAGCCTCTTGAGGTCCATTTACAGAGAAGCCTATACCCGAACCCCGCATCCGTCAAGGACAGGGATACTCTCTCACGAGAATGTAGCCCCGGTTACGGACGGATTTCGCGGGATCTGATATACCCTGCGGGACAGGGGGTACCCGGCGTCACGCACCCTCTTTGCCCACAGGTTGGCCATTGCCGGATAAACGGGTTTCACTTCATCGTAAAGAGGTGTACAATGAGGGTGGCCCGGGTCCGGGACGCGGTTGCCGTGAAGGTACCGTCCTCCGGGTCCCCCGTTGATCGCATGGGAGCCAAAACCCTGTCCGGGTTCGGAAGATCGCCATGAGGAGGTCCCGTGTATAGGATACGGACGTTCTACGACGAATACCCTGATTACACCCGCCCGCCGCTGGAACTCCCCCCGCGGACGCGGGAGCGCATTCTCGGCAGGCTGAAGGTCCTCTACGGGGAAGAGACGGCCCTGGCATGGATGCCGGAGTTCGAACGGATCATGAAGGTCCACCACGCCCACAAGCCCCCGGAGATGATCGAAAAGGAAAAGACCTACGACCCGCGGGAGAGGTTTTCCGAGAAACACATGGTCCTCATCACGTACGGGGACAGCGTGACGGGGGCGGGCCCGACACCTCTCGCGTCCCTGCACCACTTCGTGGACACTTATTACGCCGGCATGGTCAATACCCTCCACATCCTGCCCTTCTTCCCCTATTCCTCCGACAGGGGTTTCGCCGTCATCGATTATCGCCGCGTCGACGCGAAGCTCGGCTCCTGGGAGGATGTTCGCGGAAAGAAGCGGCGGTACGACCTCATGTTCGATGCCGTCATAAACCACAGCTCTTCACGGAGCATGATGTTCCGGGAATTCCTCAACGGGACCCCGTATTACAGGGGTTTCTTCGTCTTTTACGATTCCCCCGATGAACTCACGGAGGACCAGCGCCGAAAGATCTTCCGCCCCCGCACCTCCGACATACTGACGCGGTTCGAGACCATAGACGGCCCGAAGTATCTGTGGACAACATTCTCCGAGGACCAGATCGATCTCAATTACAGAAACCCCGCGGTCCTCCTCCAGGTCGTCAACAGCATTCTTTTCTACGTGCGGCACGGGGCGGACATGCTGCGCCTCGACGCCGTCACCTACATCTGGGCCGAACCGGGCACCGAATCGATCCACCTCAAGCAGACCCACGAGATCGTCAAGCTCCTGCGCGACACGGTGGACTGCGTCGCCTCCGGCGTTGCCCTGATCACGGAAACCAACGTTCCCCACCGGGATAACGTCTCCTATTTCGGTGATGGGTCCGATGAGGCCCACATGGTTTACAACTTTGCCCTGCCGCCTCTCGTTCTGCACACCTTCTACCGGGGGGACGCGAGCGCGCTGTCCCTGTGGGCGCAAAACCTCGCGGCTCCCTCGGACCGGACGGCATTCCTCAATATCCTCGACACCCATGACGGCATCGGTCTCATGGGGGTGAAAGACATCCTTCCCGCGGAAGACATCCGGAACCTCGTGGAGACCGCCCGGAGGATGGGCGCCCTCATCTCCTACAAGATGACCCCCGATCGAACCGAGGAGCCCTACGAGATCAACACGACGTGGTGGAGCGCGCTGAACAGAGACAATGACACGGAAGACCTGGATATCAAGGTGCGCAGGCACCTGGCGTCGCGAAGCATAGCGCTCGTGATCCCCGGAGTTCCCGGTATCTACATCCACGGAGCGCTCGGCTCATCGAACGATTATCGCGCCGCCGAGATCTCAGGGGTCAAGCGCGACGTGAACCGCGGTGTCATAGACACAAAGGATGTGGAAGCGGCGCTTAAGGATCCCGGCTCCCGGATCTCCCTCCTGCGCGCGCACGGAACCGCGCTTATCCGCGCCCGCCGCAATGAAAAGGCCTTCCATCCACGGGGCAGCCAGCGTGTCCTCGCGCTGTCACCGGCGGTATTCGCCATCCTTCGAGGCTCACCCGACGGCAGTGAGCATGTCCTTGCCCTGGCCGGCGTCACGGGCCACCCCGTCGGTATCGACATCCGTCTCGAAGACCTGGGGATCAGGGCGACAAGCTGGAGGGATGTCCTTTCGTTCCGCGAATGGACAGCCACGGCAGGAACGCTGTCCCTCACCGTGGAGCCCTACGGCATCATGTGGCTCAAGCCTTCCGGGCAGACCGCTCCTTGAACCGGGAACCGCGCTCAGGATTTCCGGGATCCTGTGTCAAAAGGTCTGGTGAAACAGTCGTCGATTGGGTTACATTGGATTAATGGCACGCTTCGAGGAATTCAGGGGAAAGGCCCTCACTTTTCTCTTCTTTCTCCTTTTTGTCTGGTTCGTCAGTTTTTCCATTCGCATCGTCTTCTCCCCGATCCTTCCCCTCGTGGAGGACGAGTTCGCGGTCAGCCACGCCAAGGCGAGTGCCATCTTCACGTTCCTTTCGGCGGGATACGGGCTTTCGGTCATCCTCTCCGGACTATTTTCCGGCAGGGTGGGATACAAACGGACCATCGCCTTTTCTCTCGGCCTGCTCGGCCTTCTGGCCTTTCTTATCCCCGCCGTTCACACCTTCTATCTCCTCTATCTTTTTTCCTTCTTCCTCGGGCTTGCCCACGGGATGTACATACCTTCCGCCATTCCCCTCATCACCGAGTACTACACCGAGAAGAACTGGGGCAAGGCGATCGCCATACATGACACGGGGGCCTCTCTCGCGATCTTCGCCACGCCGCTCGTCGTCCTGCTTCTTCTTCATTTCTTACCCTGGCGGGGAATATTCGTCGTTTACGGGTGCGTCTTCGTAGTCATCCTCACCGTATTCTGTCTCGCCGCCAGCGAGGTAAGGATCCATGACCCCTCGCGGGCCCTGTTCAGGGAGATCGTCAAGATCAGATCCCTATGGTTCATGACCTGCATCTGGATCTTCGGGGCGGGGTCCAATCTCGGCATCTATTCGATCACTCCCCTGTACCTGACAAAGGAACTGGGATTGACGATCGACTACGCCAACACCATCCTCGCCATTTCGCGGCTGGTGTCCATCGGTGTGGCGGTGGCATGCGGTTTCATCGTCGACCGGTTCAGCCTCAGGAAGATAATGTTCTTCCTCACGGCCGCCACCTCCATCTTTACCGTCCTCCTCGGCCTGTCTCCCATCAGGTACACCGGGGTCTTTCTCTTCTTCCAGGCCTTTTTCGTAACGGGGTTCTTCCCGGTGGGGCTCGTGGCCATCGCGAGGACATTCCCCCGGGAGATGAGGGGCCTCGCGACGGGCATAATCCTTTCTTCCAGTTTTTTCATGGGGGGAGGCGTCATGCCCTGGCTTCTCGGGGTCTCCGGGGACCTCTACAGCTTCAGGCTGGGTATCACCGTTCTCGGCGCTCTCACCATGCTGGTGAGTATGCTGGTGTTCCGCCTCAAGGAACTGAAGTGATCAATCCCCGCGTTTTCTCCTCTCCGTGACCGTCTCACCACCCACTCCCCAGTTGTCCGTCTCCACCTCATCGATGACAACCTGGATCGTCTGTGGTCTCTTGCCCAGAACATCGACCAGGAGCTGCGTCACGCCCCGGATCAGCCTTTCCTTCTGTTCGGCGGTAACCCCTTCCTTTGTCACCTTGATATTGACGTACGGCATCGTAGCCCTCCCTGGTTTCCATATCTTTCGGTTATCGGGCATAAGGCACGCGGTCTCGTACCGTGACCCCTCGGAGCATTCCTGTGCCCCTCCTCCAGCAGGCACGACCCCTCTCAGAGCGCACACGCATCGTCCCGGTCATTCATTCAGCCACGGCTGTTTCCGTCCCGCCTTCCTCCCCCGCCTCCGTATCGCGTTGCCGACGGGTACCGCGATGAGGCCCGCGACAGCATACGTCAGGAATTTCACCTCCTGGTCCCACTCACCGGGCACGAGAAGGCAGGCGATCCCGAACCCCGCCGCGAACCACACCGCCGACCATATGATGTCCGAGAAAAGTCTCGTTTCCAGGGCCTTCGCCCTGAGTTCCGACACCGGCCGGTATACACGCACCTGCAGGACGTCCCTTGCCTGCCGCAGGTATTCCTTCCGCACCGCTATCCTGACAGGCGCATGCGCCGTGAGAGCATCGGAAGTCCTGCCATTGTCCGGCGAGGCCGTTATTTCCTCCACTACGAAGGGGATCCCCGCATCGAGAAGCACCGACCGGACGACCGCGAATTCTTCTTCTCCGGCAACCTCGACAAGGAACACGTGGTCCGCAGGGAACGATGGATCGAGGTCGTCATCATCGCGAAAATAGGCATCGCCTTCGTCACCGGCGGATGCCGGGTCTTCGACAAGCAGCACATCACAGATGCGGCACACCGTTATCCCTTCACCATATCTCGTACGACAACGCGGGCAAAAAATGGCTCAACTCCTCCGGAGAACCGTTCTAACCGTTCCAACGGTTCTAACTGTTCCGACTATTTCTCGAGGTATTTCATCTCCACGTTCGCCCCGATGAGGAAGGCGCTTTCACGGCGCTCGGGCAGACCGCCCTTCAGCTCCGCCGCGCCCCGACCGGTTTGACTATGATAACATGACGCCCCCGGGATTGGAACAGGCGGGATCGGACCGGCGGATCCCTTCCTCCAACCGGGACGAGGCTTCCCCTCGCCCTCCGGGCCTCCCTGCCATCCATCATCCCACCGCCCCGTTACCAACGGAGATGTTGACATTTCTCCCCATTCATGTAAATTCATTGTCATTCGTGGAGGTACACATGCTCACAGGAAAATATGCTCTTCTTGCTCTTTGTCTCGTCATCCTTATTCTCGGGGGCGGGTGTGAGACGGTCGTCCTCAAGCAGGACATCCCCGTTTCCACGAACCCCTTGGGAGCGCGGATACTGGCCGACGGGAAACCCGCGGGCCAGACCCCCGGCACTGTCTCCCTGGAGAGGAACAAGGACCACATCCTGACCCTCGTCAAGGAGAACTACCAGCAGGCGGACGTCGTGATCAACAGGCAGTACCAGTCGAACAAGGTGCTCATGAAGGCCGTCCAGTCCGGGGTCAACTCGGGGCTTTTCTTCAAGAACGCGGGGATGGGGATGAACAGCGGGTTCAACTCGATCTCCAGCCAGGAGGCAACGGGCGAGGCCTATGTCCTCGTGCCGCCTTCGGTGGCCGTGACCCTTATCCCTCTCCCGGGCCAGGCTGTCCGCCCGGGTGAGGGGAGACCATATCCCGCCGCGCCTGCCGCCTCTGCTCCGGCACCTGCCCCGGCGAGCACGGACATATCTACGAAAGACCTTATCCAGGCCGGCGTCATCGCGGGGGCGGCGATCGGGGCGAGCCAGGCAAAACCCATCGAGAGAAAATGGGAAACCTCGTCGTCATCGAGAACCTACAGGGAACCTGACGGAACGGTGGTCACGAAGAAGTCGAGCACATCCGTCAGCGTCGGCGTCAACCCCGCCGGGCTCGCAGGCGCCCTCGACACGCTGTTCTCGAAATAAAAGGAGATGCATCGATGAAAAAGACACATGCTATCATGATCACGGCGGTTATGTTCCTCGCACTTGCCGGGGCTGCGATGGCCGTAGACATAGATACCCTTGACAAGGTCAGCGTTCTCATGCCGAAATCTGAGGTCATCGCCCTTCTCGGTCCCCCTGACGATGTACTCGACGTCGGCGCGGGCCTGAAGGCCGAGGTGTACAAGGTGGAGGGCATCGATCCGATGATGGGGACAGGCTGCATCTATGACGGCGACCGTCTCGCCGGGCAGTCCTTCATGTTCGCGGGGGAGATGACAGCTCAGGCCGCCGAACGGCTCAAGAAACATGGTTTTGCTCTCCTCGAGAAAAAGAACGCCGCCTACCGGCTTCTCGGGAACGATGACGACACGGGCAGGGTCTTCATGGTCCATGTCTTCAGCGAGAACGGGATAACCGTTGTCATGACCTTCGAGAAGGACTTCTACGACAGGCACAGCAAACAGTGAGGGCCCGCACCGGAAGAAAGACACAGGTCTGAGGAGAAACGCTCATGAAGAGAAACCCGGCATTCATCATCCCCTTCGCGGTGATCACCGCCATCCTTTTTCTGTTCCTCGCCGCCGACTGCGTCGCGGCAGCGCCCGAGCTCACCCCGGGGAAGATCGACGAGGTCGTCACGAAGATCATGAAGGAGAAGAACATCCCGGGGCTGTCCCTCGCCGTATCCATGCCCGGAATGACGATCGAGAGAAGCTACGGCATCGCCAACATGGAATACAACATCCCCGTGGAAAAGGACACCGTCTTCGAGATAGGCTCCATCACCAAGACCTTCACGGCCATAGGGATACTGATCCTCCAGCAGGAGGGGAAGCTCAGCGTCACGGACAGGATCACGAAGTACTTCCCCCAGTACCCGCAGTGGCACGACATCACCCTGAAGCACCTTCTCCAGCATACCTCGGGCATACGGGAAATGACGGGGGTCGAACCCTTCAAGAGCAATCAGGCGAAGGACTGGAACCCGCGGGAGGTCATCGCCCGCCTGGCCGACGAGCCCCTCGATTTTGAGCCGGGGCAGAACGCCGCTTACAGCAACATAGGGTGCATCATCCTCGGCGTGGTGATCGAGAAGGTGACGGGCGTTTCCTACAGTGACTTCCTCAATGAAAGGATCGTAAAACCCCTGGGAATGACCCGCACGATGCTCGGCAGCACGAGTGCCATCATCCCGAAACGGGCGTCGGGCTACGCCTTTGCCGGCAAGCACGCGAACGCCCCCTTTGCGAGCCTCGTTCTGCCCTACGCGAGCGGCGGCATGACCTCCACCGCCTCGGATCTCGTCAAGCTCACGAAGGTCTTCACGGCAAAGGCCCTTCTGACCCGGAAGTCCGTGAAGGAGATGTTCGCCCCCGCCCGTCTCAACAACGGCACGGAGTTCGTCCTTCCCGGGCCCTTCATCAGCATGACCTTCGGGTACGGCCTTGACTCCGTGAGGGGCAAGAAGGTGATCCCCGCCAAGACGGGAGGGATATCGGGGTTCAACGCCTATTTCGCCTACTTTCCCGAATCTCAGACCATGGTGGCCCTCACGGCGAACCTCGACAACTCACTTGAAAGCCTTGTCATCATCACCGATGCCCTCTTCGGGCTGAAGGGCAGGTAAGGGCCGGTATGCCTGCATCTTCCATCGCGATATACTGAGACCTTCAGGGTGACATGGGACTTTTGCGCATACGTGATGTTTCTTTGAGCTTCGGCGGGCCCCCGCTCCTCGACTGCGCCACCATTCAGATCGAATCGGGTGAGAGGATAGGTCTTCTGGGGCGCAACGGGTCGGGCAAGTCGACCTTCATGAAGCTCATCGGCGGCGAGATCCATCCCGATTCGGGGGAGATCGTCCCCGGCGGCGATGTCCGCGTTGCGCTCCTTCCCCAGGACGTTCCCGACGACCTCCCCGGGACCGTCTATGATGTCGTCGCGTCGGGCGGGTTCGAGCACGCCCGGCTTCTCAGCGAATACCACGATCTCACGATGCGCATCGCCCGCGGACAGGACGATGGGCTCTTAAAGACGCTCGAGCAGGTGCAGCACCTGATCGAAGCGTCCGGGGCCTGGCATTACCACCGGAGGATCAATGCGGTGATAGAACGGACCGCGCTCGACGAGAACACGCCTTTCACGACCCTTTCGGCGGGCATGAAGCGGCGCGTGTTCCTGGCAAGGGCCCTCGTCGCGGACCCGGACCTTCTCCTCCTCGACGAACCGACGAACCACCTCGATGTGGCCACCATACTCTGGCTGGAGGAGTTCCTCCTGAGATATGGAAAGACCCTCATCTTCGTGACCCACGACCGGGCCTTTCTCAAGCGCCTGGCGACGAGGATCGTAGAGATCGACCGCGGCCGCCTGACATCGTACACCTGCGATTACCCCGCATATCTCGAACGCAGGCAGGCCCTTCTTGAGGCTGAGGAGAAACAATGGTCCGAATTCGACAAGAAGCTGGCCCGGGAAGAGGTGTGGATCAGGCAGGGCATCAAGGCCCGCCGCACCCGTGATGAAGGCAGGGTCCGGGCGCTCATGCGGATGCGCGAGGAACGGGCGGCGCGGCAGGAGCAAACGGGCCTGTCCCGGTTCTCCATCGAGGAGGCGGAACGCAGCGGCCGGATGGTTGTGGATGCAAGAAAGGTCTCCTTTGCCTGGGGAGACAGAAAGATAGTCGACGGCTTCTCCACCACCATCATCCGGGGCGACCGGGTGGGCATCATAGGCCCCAACGGGTGCGGCAAGACGACGCTTCTTAAGATACTCCTCGGTCAACTCGTGCCTCAGGAGGGAAAGGTCAGGCCGGGGACGAACCTCGCCGTTGCGTACTTCGACCAGTTGCGCTCCCAGCTCGATGAGACGAGAACACTGAGAGAAAACATCGGCGGCGGCAACGACATGATCATCATGGGGAGCGGCTCCCGGCACGTGGTGGGGTATCTCCAGGACTTTCTCTTTTCTCCCGAGCGGACCATGTCGCCTGTCGGCTCCCTTTCCGGCGGCGAGCGCAACCGCCTGCTTCTCGCGAAGCTCTTCATCGCCCCCTCCAATGTCCTCGTCCTCGACGAGCCCACGAACGACCTCGACACGGAAACGCTGGAGCTCCTTGAAGAGAAACTCCTCGAATACAACGGCACCATCCTGATGGTGAGTCATGACAGGGCATTCCTGAACAATGTCGTCACCTCGACGATCGTCTTCGAAGAGGACGGGGGCTTGAGGGAATATGTCGGCGGCTACGACGACTGGTTGAGACAGGCAAGCCAATCCCCGGCGACGGAAAGGGTGGTGCCGAAGGAACAAAGGCAGAAGAAGGCAAAGGTGCCGCAGGAAAAGAAACGGCTGACCTTCAAAGAGGCCAAAGAACTCGAATCCCTGCCGCCACTCATCGAGGCGCTGGAGGAGGAAAAGCGGCAATTGACGGAAACCCTCAATTCACCCGAGTTCTATGCGGGACGCGACCTCGAAAGGATAAGGACCGTCAATGACCGCTGGGGGGTCCTTGAGAAGGAACTCGAAGCCGCCTATCATCGCTGGGACGAGCTGGAAGAACTGAAAGCCACCCTGGGAGGTCCATCGGGGCGATGAGGACAATCGCAGACGGCACCTCGATATTCGTCTACATCCTGGAATGTTCCGACTCCACCCTCTATTGCGGCTGGACGAACAACCTTCAAAAACGCCTTGAAGAACACTCGAGCGGCAAGGGTGGTGCCAGATACACGCGCGGCCGCCGGCCCGTCAGGCTCGTCTACAAGGAGCCCTGCCCGACGAGATCCCGTGCCCTGAAACGGGAAAGGGAGATAAAGAAACTCTCCCGTGCCGCGAAACTGCACCTGATAGAAGAGGGCTTAAGAACCGTCACAGGTCTCACGTTTCACGTTTCACGTCAAAAACGAAACGACAAAGAGACGTGATCCCTTGGTCTTCAGCGTGTAGCCTGTAACTTGCGACTTGTGACAGGCGGCAACCGTGCTTATTCCGGATATTTCTTGATCTGGGGCTTTACCGCCCGTGCGAGCCAGTCTATGGCCGCTCCCAGGTGGCGCATGTTGGCAAGCCCTTCCTCGTCGGCAGAGACCTCGCCCTTGTCGCGGCCAAAACCCATGTTCCAGTAGGTCGAACCGGGAACTATCATGCGCGACATGAGGAACATGTGGTTGATCGTGTCGAAGGCGTGTGTGGCGCCGCCCCGGCGCAGGGCAACCACGGCGGCCCCGATCTTCCCGGCAAAGGCGTTCCCGTTGGTGCGCGCCACGTACCCGGAGCGTTCCAGGAGCGCTTTCATGTCCGATGAAACCCCTCCGAAATAAACAGGTGAGCCGAGGATAATGGCGTCCGCCTTCAACATCTTCGCAAAGATCTCGTTGAAGACGTCCTTCTTGATCGCACATTGCCGGTCCTTCTTGACAAGGCAGATACCGCAGGCGGTGCAGCCCCGGATGTCGGTGCCCCCGACCTCGGCGAGTTCCGTCCTCCACCGGGCCTTTCTGAGCACACCCAGCACTTCCTTCAAGAGTATCTCCGTGTTGCCTCCCCTGCGGGGGCTGCCATTTACCGCGACTGCAAACATAGCTGACCTCCGGTATCGATGTGAGAGCGGATAAGGGACCCGCGGGGACGCCGGAACCTCACGACCTCATCCGCAATTTGGCCTCCTCGGGTTTCATGGGGTCGTAGTAGACCGTGATCGGGTTTCCCACGGGATATTCAACGAGTACCTTCTTCACCCTGTACTCATCGCCGTATGCCCGGTCCACACCCTGGGCACCGGTGTACCTTTGACCATCAACGGCGTATTCGAAGAGGACCATGGGGTAGTAGAAGTCAAAATCCTCAGGGCGGGTGCGGGCGGCCGTCTCCACCTTGTTCCCTATCACCCTGCCCTCCACCGCGCGCCAGCCTGGCGGAATGGCCTTCAGCCGGCGGCTGCCCGTCTGGTTCTTGCGCAAGAGCCAGACCACTGCGACCACTGCGACGGCAGGCACTGCGATGAACAGGAATCCAACCACCAAAACCCCGGCCATAAACCCTCCTGCGGATTGGTCACCGACCGATGCCTGTGTATTGCGGGGAGATCCGGGTGACGTCTGTGATCCGTCTTCTTTCACCCCTCACGGGGACGAGTCATGGACGATCTTTGTTTCAGCTGCTTCACCAGAGAGTATGCGCCATATCCGACTATGGCCCCGACAGTCGCTGCGACGGGGACGACAACGATGGCGAGGGTGGTTATTGCCTTGACCGCCCTCGCGGCACTGACAATCTTTTTCGCCTTTCCCGTCTCCGATCGCATACGCGTTTCCCCTATTCTTCCGTCGGAACGCACCCTCTTCTGTCCTTCAACCATTTTCCTGCAATCGCCCCCTATTTGCAAGAAGTATCACGCATCGGCCGCGAAGCGCGGGGCTGTCACAGGGGTCTACCCCCATCTTTCCCCGAAAAGAGGTCTTCGAATTGCCGGGCAGAGACAAGCACCGTCTCCTCGGCAAGCCACCGGGAGTTCCGGACGGGCACAAGCAGATGGCGACGGAAGAACCTTGTCCAGAACGCGCTTGCCAGTGAAGCGACCAGAGTGAGCCCAAGGGCCAGAACGATCAGGCCGTCTGAACTGACCTCTCTCTCGCGCCAGAGCATCGTGATCCCGACCCCCAGGAACAAGGCGGCGGCAATCGCCAGAGGCGCGCCTATCTTGAGTATTACAACGATGTCCGCCTTTTCTATCCGGATGTCTCCCGCGACCACAACCATATCGAGACGCCTCTTGCGGTAGACCCGGATCAGCCCGTCCTCCCTCACGAGGACGGTCCGGTTCCTGTGCATGGCCGCCTGCCAGACGGCAAGCACGAGCCCCGCGAAGAAGACAACCCCCAGCAGTTCCATCGTGATGAGGCCCGGAGGCCATTTGCATTCCGCGAGAATCAAGCAGCCCAGGAGAAGGCAGAAAGAGGCCCAGATGCCTGGCTGCCAACCAAGCCTCTCTGCCACCCGGCGGTCTTCAGGGACGTAGTCCAGTGACCGCTCCGCGCCCTCCATCATTTCCTGATAAGCTTCGTTCCCGTTTCCCATGCAGCCGCCACGCACCCTCCCAGAGCGAGATAGCTCCGCTCCGGCATGGACAGGATGAGGGGGTTCACCTTCTTCATGTCGGGCACCCCCTCCGTAAGGTACCGCTCGTCGCTGTACACACCGGTTATCTCACCGATAAAGAGCTCGTTCGACGGAAGGTCCACGACCTTGATGAGGCGGCACTCGATGTTGTACGGGCATTCCTTTATCATGGGTGCCCCGCCCGGCTTCCCGTAGAAGGTCTCGAACTCCTTCGACTTGTCGTACTTCCTCCCTGACACGATGCCGCAATAATCCATCACGTCCACCATGTCCGCCGACGGGACGTTGATGCTGAAAGCCCCGTTCTCCTTGATCCCCCCATTGCTGTAATGGACCTTGTTGAGTGCGATGGCGATGCACGGCGGCTTGAAATTGACCATGCTGAACCAAGCGACCGCAAGGTAGTTCGGTTTCTTCTCCACCACCGTACCGACGATGGAACAGGGCATCGGATAAAGGACCGTCTCGCTGCTTATCTCCACCTTATCCATCAGGTCCCTCCTCATATCGCATCTGATACCCTACCATTGTACCCCAACCAGGCGTTGGGAGGCCTCAACTTTTTCATCTACTATGAGCCGGGGGAGAGCTTAAAGATTTGCCTCTCGCCCGCTTCGCTCAAGCCCGCAGAGGTCGCAGAGAAAAGATTCGGCCGGATTTCGGAGCCTCCCAAAATCCGGCCGGCTTTGCATCCCGCTACGCGGGAGGCAAAGAAGAGGTTTGGGG
>LVAA01000024.1 GCA_001603955.1 Syntrophobacterales bacterium Delta_02
TGTATATCAATTAATATAGAAGGAACCGGCGGTGTTTGCAACTCAATTCTGCAGATCGCCGGGAATGGGAGGGAGAACAACCTCGTCCACAAAAAAGTTGACAAGCGCGGCTCCGTGGGCTAATCTTAAAAACTTTTTAATTCAATGAGGTGGTTGATCTTCCATGAAAGGTACGATCAGTATTGATCAGGAACGCTGCAAGGGGTGCGAGCTCTGCGTCGAATTCTGTCCCGCGAAGGCCATCAGGCTTTCGGACAGGCTCAACGGCAAGGGCTATTTCGTTGCCGCCTTCGATGATGGGAAGGAGTGCACCGGCTGTGGCACCTGCGCGGTCATGTGCCCTGAAGTAGCTATAGAGGTGATGAAGAGTTGAAAAAGCTCATGAGTGGTAACGCCGCCCTCGGAGAGGCGGCGGTCCTTTCAGGCTGTGCCTGTTATTTCGGATATCCCATCACGCCCCAGAACGAGTTGACGGAATACATGGCCAAAAGAATGGGCGAACTGGGGAGGGTTTTCATCCAATCCGAAAGCGAGATAGCAGCCATCAACATGGTTCTTGGTGCCTCCGTTGCCGGCGCGCGGGCGATGACGTCGTCGAGCAGTCCCGGCATGAGCCTCAAGCAGGAAGGTATATCCTATCTTGCCGCGGACGAGTTGCCCGCCGTCATCGTCGATATGGTCCGCGGCGGTCCCGGTATGGGCAACATCTCCCCAGCCCAGTCGGACTATCTTCAGGCGACCCGGGGAGGGGGCCACGGCGATTACAAAACGATAGTCCTCGCGCCCGGTTCCGTTCAGGAACTCACCGAGGTGGTTCCGCTCGCCTTCGACCTTGCCGACCGGTACCGCAACCCAGTGGTCATCCTCGGGGACGGTATGCTCGGCCAGATGATGGAGCCTGTCAGCTTTGACAACATTGAGGCCCCAAGGGAATATCCCAGGGATTACACGCTGACGGGAGCGAAGGGACGGCCGTCGCGCATGGTCAGGTCCCTCCTTTTCGACACGAAGGAAGAGGAAGAACACAACTGGAAGCTCGTCAGGAAATATCAGCGGATGGAGCAGAACGAGGTCCGTTACGAGACTTTCCTGACGGACGATGCCGAGATGATCATCGTTGCGTACGGCATTGGTGCGCGCATCGTCAAAGGGGCCATAAAGCGGCTTCGCCAGGAGAACATAAAGGTGGGAATGGTGCGGCCCATCACGGTATGGCCTTTCCCCGCCGCGATCCTCCAGGAGTTTGCGAAGACGGTCCATGATTTCTTCGTTTTCGAGATGAGCGCGGGTCAGATGATCGAGGATGTCAAGCTGGCGCTGGCGGGTAAGGGACGGATCCACTTCTACGGCAGACCCGGCGGGATCATCCCCACGCCCGTCGAGCTCTATCGCATCATCGGGCGTCATTACTACATGGCAGCCAGAAGGAAAGAACGATGAAGAAGGTATACACGAGACCGAAGAGCATGAAGGAGGCCCACTTCCATTACTGCCCGGGCTGTGGCCATGGGATCATCAACCGGCTTCTGATGGAGGTCATAGATGAGATGGGCCTCAGGGAAAGCGCGATATGTGTCGCGCCGGCAGGCTGCGGGATGCTTGTGTACAACTATTTCGATATAGACACCCTCGAATCGGCCCACGGCCGTGGAGCCGCGGTTGCCACGGGCATAAAGAGGGTCCGGCCCGATAACCTTGTCTTCTCCTACCAGGGCGACGGCGACCTTGCGGCCATCGGCACGGCGGAAGGGTTCCATGCGGCAAACCGGGGCGAGCCCATAACCATCATCTTCGTGAATAACGGTGTTTACGGTATGACGGGAGGACAAATGGCGCCCACGACCCTGACGGAGCAGGTGACGACGACGACGCCCAACGGAAGGAACCCCATCCTCGCGGGGCACCCGGTGAGGATCTGCGAGGTCTTCTCCATGCTCGAGGGGACCGCATACCTGGAGAGGGTCACCGTCAACAAGCCCGCGGCCGTGATCAAGACAAAGAAGGCCATCAAGAAGGCGTTCCAGTGCCAGCTTGACGGAAAGGGGTTCTCCCTTGTCGAGATCCTCTCTCCCTGTCCGACGAACTGGAAGATGGGGCCCATCGAGGCGTGCCGATGGATCGATGAGGTGATGGCGAAACAGTTCCCTCTGGGAGTGGTAAAAGAGGTCTCATGACGACAAAGACGATATTTTCAGGTTTCGGCGGGCAGGGCGTTCTTTCCATGGGGTTTACCCTGGCCAACGCGGCGATGCTTGAAGGCAAATATGTCACCTATCTTCCGTCCTATGGCGTGGAGGTGCGCGGCGGCACGGCCAACTGCACGGTGGTGGTTTCCGATGAGGAGATCGCCTCCCCGGTGGCATCGGAACCGGAATTCGTCGTTGCCATGAACCAGCCTTCCTTCAACCGTTTTCAGAGTATCCTCCAGTCAGGAGGGCTCCTGTGCGTCAACGCTTCTCTCGTGAACAGCGCGTCAGTTCGGAGTGACATAGAGGTCCTTGCCATTCCCACGAGCGACCTCGCGGAAAAACTGGGAACCATAAAGGTCGCCAACATGGTCATGCTCGGGGCCCTGATCAGGGCGAGCAACATAATATCCTTCGATGCCATGATCAATAACCTTGCCGAGCTTCTCGGTGAAGGGAAGTCAAAGCTGATCAAGTTGAACAAGGAAGCCCTCGAAACGGGCTTCAATTACGTCAAGGAGTAATGACAATGGTCATCACGCAGTTATCCGTCAGTCTCGAGAATATACCCGGCGCGCTCTCGCATGTGAGCGAACTCCTCGGGCGCGAAGGGGTGAACATCCGCGCCATCTCCGTCGCCGATACGTCGGACATCAGCACCGTCCGGTTTGTCGTCGACGACCCCGAGAAGGCGAAGAACATTCTCAAGGGCAACGGTTTCAACCCGCGCGAGACAGATGTCCTTGCCGTCGAGACCCCGGACCACCCCGGGGGTCTGCTTGCCGTCCTCAAGCCTCTCAAGGCCGCCGGGATAAACGTCCACTATCTCTATCCCCACCTGGGAAGGGTGTCGGGCAATGCCATCGTCGTCCTGGGTGTCGACAGGACCGAAGACGCCCAGAAGGTGCTGGCCCAGAACTGGGTCAAGACGCTGGGAAAAGAAGTGTACAGTATATAAGAAGGTTCCAAGTTCCAGGTTCCAGGCCGGAACCGGTACGGAACGTGGAGCTTGCCGTTTTTCCTCCCGGAGCGCATCCTGATCAGTTTTGCAGGTTTTGGAGTGCCCTTGCCAGGTCCTCGAGGCGGGGTCGCTTGTTTATGTCGTGGATGTCGATATATCTGATCACACCCTTCTTGTCGATAATGAACAGCGCTCGCTCCGATTCCCCGTTCGTACGAAGAACGCCGTATTTCGAGGCCACGGCTCCGTGGGGGCAGAAGTCGGAGAGCACCGGGAACCACAGTCCCTTTTCGGACATCTGTCTTGTCCAGGCATAAAGGGTGGGAGTATTATCGACGGTTATACCGAGAAGTATCGCGTCATGCCTGTCGAAAAGGTTCTTCGCTATGTTGTAGCCGGGCCACTGGTCGGAACAGACCGGTGTCCAGGCCGCCGGTACGAAGGAAATGACCACGTTTTTCCGGCCCCGGTAATCGTGGAGCGAAACGGGGCCTCTTGTTATGGACGGAAGCGTGAAATCCGGCGCGGTGTCGCCCACCTTCAACGTTGGATCGGAGTCCCTCGGTTTGAGCTTTCCCGGGTCGTAGATATTGTCTTTGAAGGCCGCTGATTGTGTGTATGCCGTCCCGGCCGTGAACAGGACCGCGGCGATGAGAATGCATGCAATACAGCTCCGAAGCCTGCGCGCCGCCGGCATTGTCGGCCCCCTATTCCAGCCCCGATGTCTTCACGATGTCCTCAATGAACCGGGTGGGGTTCGTGAAGGCCCGCGGCAGGAAGTAGAACTGCTCCTGCGTTCCCTTGCCGTCCACTTTCACACCTATGAAAGTGGGGGTGTACTTGACCCCGAGAAGAAGCGCGATCTCCCCCTCTTCATCAGGAAACACGGGAAAAGGCAGATGATAGGTCTCCTTGAAGGATTGGGCCTCGAAGGCTGTATTCGTGGCCCCTATACCGATCATCCTGACCTTTCCTTTCAGGTCCGCGCGTCCCTGTATCTTCTCGTAGGCCTCGTGGACCAGAGGAGCGTGGACCTGGCAGATCGGGCAGTAAAAGCTGAAGATCTCAATGATCACGATCTGGGCCTTGATATCGCCAACCTTGAATTTATCTTTTCCTGACAGACCCAGGTATTCCCTTTCGGATCGATCCCGGGGAACGGGCAGTTCAAAGTCGGGCAGGGGCATCCGTTTGTCCGAGTACGATGACTCCGTCGCCTGGGCGAAAGCGGTCCTTCTATCCGGGAGGGTCGTAATGAAGGCAGACAGCGCTGCCACCGCGCACATGAGAACGATCGCTCTTTTAAGGTCCATAGAGTCCTCCGCAACGAGTGATGCGGGTTGTCAGGGCAAAGGGAACAGGGAGCATCCTTCCCAGACCTGTGGCGCCCGGGAGGCCTCCCTGTATCCATCTCTGAATATCCCGACAGGGCCCGGAAACCCTCGTTTCCTACTGCCCCAGTTTTTTCAGCTCATTCTCTGCCTCTATTTTCAATGCCTTGCCTGTCTTTATCTGCAATTCACATCGTTCGATCGTCTTCAGGGCATCCGCGATCATTTTGTCCGCCGCTTTCTCCATGGTTACCCATGGATACTGCGGCTGGTCTCCCGCAGTCCCGCCGGCGGCCATCGCCTTGGCCCGTCCTTCCTGTGCCCTCTTCTTCATTTCCTGCGCCCTGGCGATCTCCTCTTCGCATCGCTTCTTGGTCTTCTCCGCCTCGGATATCATCAAATCCGCGGCCTCCATTTGCGACCTCCATGCCGGTGCCGGCGGCTGATCCTGTGCCAATCCGCCGCCCGCCTGAGCCTGGACGGTTCCGGCTCCCTGGGAAAGAAGGAAAACCGTCGCTATCGCGACCACCACTGTCAACAAGACTGCTTTTTTCATAATTCTCTCTCCTTGTTTTAAAAAATGGGTGTAGCCCGTTGTTCATCCTTCTCGACGACCCTGACAGCGACCGCCCGCACCTCCTTCTGATCGTCTCAATGCCCGGCGGATCAGTTCTCCCGGTACAGCGCTCTCCTGATACCGCCGTCCTTACGGGTGCACGCAAACGTTACCTCTGAACGTTGCTTGCTGCTCATTGTTATAGAATAATCAAGCGAACCCGCGTTGTCTGTCGCGGAAACTATGATTATTGCATAATCGTTTCAACGATTTCCCTGTCCTCCTTTTCGATGACAGGTATACTGGACCGTTGCGTTTGATGTTTCGACGGGGCAGGCAGCGTCCCGCATCCCCGATGTCCGGGACTTTCGTCCGGGCTGATGGTCAGCCCGGCCTTCATGCGCATCATGGAAAAACAGTCTGTTCGTGACATCGGGGGGAAACCGGGCAGCTAATGCGGCTATGTCCGGGGATTCGGGAGGGTCACGGGGCCCTCGGCTTTCAGTCGGCGGTGATGTAGCCCTGCCGGTACTGTGAGGCGAGGCAGTATTCGAGGTACTGCCTGACGATGTCCTTCGGCCCGTAGGCGCCGGAATGGCCATCGCAGAGGATATCGGCTTCCAGGGCAAAGAGCTTGTGTATGGACTCGAGCCAGGCCGGAGGGTCACAGTCGAATTCAGCGAGCAGGGGAGCCCCGATGTCCTGGGCAAAGAGGATGCGCTCACCGTCCGCATCAGTGTAAAGGGAGATCGACCCGGGCGTGTGACCCGGTGTGTGGATCCAGTTGAGGTCGCAGGCTCCGAAGCGGAGCGTCCCCGTGTCTCCGGTGAGCTTTCTGTCAACGGCGAGAGGCTTGAGGTCGACATCGAAGCAGAAGGCCGCCGTAAGCCGTATATCCCCGCGCTGGAGTATCTCCGCATCCTTCTCATGGACGACGAGCCTTGTACCGAAACGGGACCGCAGGAGCGGTGCGGCGCCGATATGGTCGACATGGCAGTGGGTCATGATGAGGGTCTTGATGCCGTCGGGCTCGAAACCCGCCTTCCGAACATTGTCGACCATGCGGTCAAAACCGTGCCCCGACCCGCAATCGATAAGCACCGGCTCGCCAAGGTCAAGAAGATAGACGGCGCTGTCCCTCGGATCCGTCATATCCGACCCGGCAACGCGCCACAGAATGTCAGTTATCTGTTGAGGTCCCACGACGGACACGCACCCGCTCTTTTCTTATCTTTGCCTGAAACTTGAAACCTGAAACTTGAAACCTTCATCTAGAAATACACCATCTCCTTCGCCTCACTGTAGGCATGCGGCCTGCCGCCTCCGAACTCGTTGATGAACACCCAGGCGGTTATCTCGCCGGTGTCTATGATGGTCTTGCCTTCCTCGGTTCTTTTCCAGAAAAGCATGCCGCGATTGAAGCGGGAGCAGCGCTTGTCGGGGAACCTGCAGGCGTCTTCACTTGCCCTGCGGAACCTTTCCTGCCACCGCGCCATGTTGGCGGGCCTTAAGTCCACCCATTCCCGCTCGGCCCATCTGTCGATGTTCCCGGGGGTGACGGCCCAGGGTTTCTCCTCCCACTCCTTGTCCTTCGTGACCCGCCGGGCGAAAAGAAGCCTTTCCCCGTCGGGCAGGAGGATGGGTATCCCGATAGAGATGGGGGCATTGCGTATCTCGGGCTCGATCTCGAGGAGTTTCTCGAGGGAATATGCGAGGCGCTCCGGCGAGACGGACAGGGCATCCTCCACGGTACCGTAGCTTTGCTTTATGAGCTTGCATTCGGTGACGAGTTTGGACATCCTCGGTCCCAGGAAACCGTAGGCGATACCGCTGCTTCCGAGGCGGACGGCCTCCTCGATCGCGTCCCTGCGCAGGATGCCCGCCCTGAAGGTCGGTTCCATAACGGCGTTATCGATCGCGGCAATGACATCCTTCGAGGAATTGATGCCTATGATGTTCATGATCACATTGTGGGCAATGTCCTCCGGGGTGACGAATTCCATGAGGCCGAGAGACGTGATCGCCTTGAACTCGTCGACGGAGAAGACACCGTTCTCGCCGGTATCGACGTACACCCCCTCGAGCTCCCTTCCGCTGAGGGGGCAGCCGGCATCGGACCCGTCATAGGAGAAGGTGGACCCTTCTTTGAGAAGGTACGCGCTTTCGACAGGGCAGTCGTAGAGAGGATAGGTCCTGTTCCCCCGCCGTATGGGTCCCTTGCCGATGTCTTTCCATCCGATCATGGCCGCGGGTTTCATCTCTTTGATGATCGGCCATCCCGGCGTCTTGCTGAGGGTATAAAGGAGCATTGTATGCGCTCCGGCGGTCGCCGCCTTTGCCATGAGGAGTCTCGATGGGCTTTCTTCGCCGTGGGTGAAAGGAATGTTGAGACCCATGCCGCCGGTGCCCGTTGTTCCTACCTTCAGATACAGTCGGGTCCCCGCCTCTTTCATCGCCTGGTAAAGTATCTGAACGTGCCGGATGAGCGGCGGGATACTTGTCGCCGACAGCACCTCGTAGATGACGCTCATGCCGTCCGCGGCGGCAGTACCGGTGTCCACCGCCTCATACGCGTGATAGATGTTCTGATAGGAGAGTGCGGTGGCGGTGTTGACGCAATCTACGATGATCTCCGGCCTGTGTTCGGTGATGAGCCTGTAAAGGGTTGACGAGCTGAGGATCTCCTTTGTGAGCTCGCCGAGATTATCATCGACCACCGTCTTCACATGTTCTCTGGAGGCGGCGATATCGGCGAGGCGCATATCCTTGAGGGACCACCTGACGAATATGTTCCCTGACAACGCCATTACCTTGCAGTACGAAGGGGTCTCGGGCGCGAGCTCCTTCAGCGCCCACTGCGCCTCCTCTTCGGTCAGGGACGTCACCACGAGTTCGGCCGGAAGGTATCGCAGGATCTGCCGGCAGACCGCGATGCCAGCCTCGCCGTAAGCGCCGAGTACGAGAACATTCTTGCCTTCGATCTCCACGATCACCCCCGGATGATTTTTGTATTTATATCACAAGAACGCGGCAGGTGGGTAAGGATAAAATCCGGGATGTGAAGGTGGCGTTCGGGACGATAGCGGGAGCCGGAAAAAATATCTTGACAATGGGCCGGTGCTTGATGATATAACCTATGTATGATGGTAGGACCAACATATCGCCTAGACCAATATGGGGTCAGGATGATGGTGAGCAGGTGAGCAACCACAGAATATCCACCGGTCATGCTCATTTCCTGCCACCTGTCCTGCGGCGGTTGCGGCCGTCGGGACCCGCGGGGTGTTTTCACTCTTCCTCGAAGAGGAACATGCCTGTCGGGGAGCGGCGGGTCAAAGCTGTTTCCTGGTAAGGATGGGAACAAATACAACTGAAAGGGGTGTATGAGATGAGACAGAAGCATGGTTCGATAGCCACCTGGTTCGTGCTGTTCATCGTGTTTACCTTCTTGTCGGCCGGTATGGCATACGGTCAGGCAAAGAAGTACGAGGTTGAGATCTCGGGGCTCTGGACGGGTACCAACCCGTATACCATAGCGGTGTACTGGGCAGAGCTCATAAACAAGAACAGCAAGATAGTCAAGGCGATCGCCCGCGAAGGAAGGGGCCCCGCGATTGACATGAAGACCCTCATCATGAAGCCGGAGAAGAGGAAGAGCCTGGTTTTCTTTCAGGTCGAAGACGAGGTGTGGGCCGCCAAGCGGCAGATAGGCGATTGGAAGAACTTTGCCGGAAAATACGATCTGGACAATTTTCGCCACATCGCCTTCGGCGGTTTCACGGTGGACGTTCTCCTGACAACCGATCCGAAGATCAGGACGCTTGCCGACATGAACGGAAAGAGCACGGTCATCTCCAATGTCTCCAAGGCCTCCTCCAAGGCAGTCGCATTCGAGGAGATATTCAAGACCGCCGGCGTGAAACCAAAATACCAATTCCTCGGCATGAACGCCATGACCGATGCCGCGAGGGACAGGACGGTCGACGTGATCCACGGCGGCATCAATCCCGTCGGTTCGGGCAAGTGGGAACCCTCTCCCTATCTTAACGAGCTCTTTGCCATGAAGGACGTTTACGCGATCTCGATCGACAGGTCGATCCTGACGAAGATGAAACAGGCGACGGGCCATCCGGGGACGATCGTGACCATCCCCCCGGGCAATATCGGCAAACACCAGAAGGAACCGACCACGGCGCTCGGAAAGTGTATGAACTGGGGTGTCGATGTTTCCATGCCCGACGAGGTCGTGACGGAGATCCTGAGGGTTTACCTGGAGAACGTGGATAAATTCCAGCAGCTGAGTCCCGCCGCACGGGTCATCACGAAGAAGACCGTTGCGGCCGTGGAGGTGCCTGAAGCCAGGATGCACCCGGCCGCCGTGAAGTTCTATAAATCGCACAAGATACCGATCGGGAGTCTCAAGGAAGCGGGTGTGATCAAATAGGAACTCTCCGCGAATTCTCTCATAGCGTTCCGGCAAGGAGGCGGCAATGAAGGACGGCGTGAACGGCGTAATCAAGATCGCGGTTATAATAGTGGCATTTCTCATGGTCATCTACCAGATGGTCTCGTCGCAGGTGCTCCTGCTGTCGTCCGTGCCTTATCTCAACCTGCATCTTCTCTTCGCCCTCGTCATCGTTTTCCTGGGGGCCGCAAGGGACACAAGGTCAAAGCCCTTGAGGCTCTGGTTGATGTTCGTCATTGCCGTCGCCATCCTTGCATTGGGATATATCCAGCTCAACTGGGAGGACATACAGCAGCGCGCCTATTTCAACACGGCCCTGGACCTCACGGCGGGCATCCTGGCGATACTGCTGGTGCTCGAAGCGACGAGACTGGCAACGGGCTGGTTTCTCTCCATCATGGCCATAGGCGCCGTTATATACGGTTTCTTCGGGTCGCAGCTACCTCCCCCCTTCACCATCCAGTCCATGGGTTTCGAACAGACCATGACAAACCTTTCGGTCGGCCTGGACAACGGCATCTATGCCTTCCTTCCCATCTCGGCGAACTTCCTGTTCCTCTTCATTCTGTTCGGCGGTGTCCTGTCCGGGACCGGTGCCGATAAGTTTTTTCTCACCCTTGGCAAGATCGTAATGAGCAAGATACGGGGCGGAGCGGCCATGATGGCCGTTGTGGCGAGCTGCGGCATAGGGATGATCACGGGCAGCGCCGCCGCCAATGCCGCCGTCGTCGGCACGATCACCATACCGCTCATGAAACGTTTCGGCTTCAAACCGGAGGAGGCGGGCGGGATAGAGGCGGCGGCTTCGAACGGGGGACAGATCATGCCTCCCATCATGGGCATGAGCGCCTTCGCGATGGCGGGCATGACGGGCATTCCCTACATAACGATCGCAAAAATGGCGATATTCCCCGCCGTTCTTTATTTTGGTCTCGTGGGGCTGTACGTGTATCTCACCGCTGGAAAACACAGGCTTCCCATGGCCGCCAGGGAGCCGATAGACGGCAAGGAACTGGCCATCTCGTCCATCAATTTCATCGTGCCCATTCTTCTCATTGTCGTCATGATGGCCTATGGGTTCTCTGTGAATTACATAGGGTTCTGGGCGATCATCACCACCGTGGGCATATCCCTCATACGGAAGAAGACGCGGCCGTCCCTGAAGCAGTTCATCAATGGTTTTGTTTCGGGGACGGTGCAGGCCGCGGGTATCGGCGTCACCACGGCGGCGGTGGGCATCATCCTTGCGACGCTGACCATGAGCGGGCTCAGCGTAAAACTGGTCCTGGGGATAGAGGCGTGGAGCCTGGGAAGTCTCCTCCTCGCCCTTGTTCTCGTGCAGATCATCACCGTGGCGATGGGATGCGCCGGGGCCTCGCTCACGGCGTACATGATAGTCACGATCTTCGCCGTACCGGCCCTTCAGAAGATGGGAGTGCCCTTCGATGTCGGACATTTCTTCTCGATGTTCATCAGCGTGTTCGCATTTCTCACGCCCCCCGTTGCCCTCGTCTCGCTCATAACGGCCAAGATCGCCGAGGCACCCTACATGAAGACCGCCAAGGAATCGTGCAAGGCCGCCATAGCCGGGTTCATGGTTCCCTATATTTTCGTTTTCTGCCCCGTCCTCCTGTTGAAACCGAAAGAACCCTTCTTCGCGGCGATCGCCGTCATCACCTCACTCTTTTGCCTGTGCTCTCTCCAGGTATCCCTGGTGGGTTTCCTGTTCTCCGATCTGAAGTTCAGGGAGCGCGGGCTGTTCTTCCTCGCAGCGGTGCTCGGTTTTGCAGGTCTCGTTGAGCGCAGCATCCCCCTGTCCGCGATAGGGGCGGCTGTTTTCGTCATCGTGGTTTTGTGGCACAGGGTGAGGAGCCGCGCCGGCAGCATCGATGTCGAACCCCTGGCCACCTAGGATGGCAATGTCAATGGACCTTATCCGGGAGACGGGAATGGACGTCCGGAAAACCCCACATATTTCTGGAGACTCCCCGGGGAAGGTGATATAATGGGCGAAAAAGAGAGCAGGGGCCGCAGGTGAAAGAAGACATCGCCAAACTTCTCAGTCCGCCGAAAAAAGCGAAGCTTCACGAGTCCATCGTGTCGCAGTTGAAGACTCTCATACACTCCAAGAAGCTTGCGGTGGACGACAAGCTGCCTCCGGAACGGGAGCTCGCCAGTCTCTTCTCCGTCAGCCGGGTGGTGGTCAGGGAATCCATCCAGGCCCTGGAGCAGGCGGGGCTTATCGAGATCAGGACGGGCCCCGCGGGCGGCGCGTTCGTCGTGCGGAACCTGCACAAACCCCTTGTGCATGCTGCCTCGGACATGCTTGAGGGAGGCGAGCTGACGCTGCAGTATTTCTACGAGGCGCGAAGGGCCATCGAATGCGCGATAATCAGGCTGGCTGTCGACAAGGCGAAGGCAAAGGACTTGAAGAAACTGAGGGAGATCAACGCCCGGCTTCTCGCCGAGATCGACGAGAGGGACAGGCTTCGTGCCAATAACGCCGACTTCCATATGAACATAGCCAGGATAGCCGGCAACCCGCTCTTGACGATGATGCTTCAGTCGATCCTCGAGCTTCTCGACGAGGTGTATCCGAAATCGATGCAATCCGAGGAGTATATCAAGAACACCTACACACGCCATGACGGGATCATCAAGGCGATGGAAAAGAAGGACTACGCCCGCTGCGACGAACTCATGGCGACGGACACGGAACACACTACAAAGCTTGCCACGTAGACCGGCCGGGTCACGAGAAGGCCCCGGAAACCCAACCTTTTTCTGACAAATATTCCTTGACAAGCGATCCGACTTTGGTCCATAATTAGATATGGTCTGTTGGTTAGTCCATCCTAACATGAGACAGCAGGTCAACTTGCGGGGAGACAGGCCGTTCCGGCGGTCTCTCTCGACACACGCTGCGATGACCATGACAGGTTCATGAAGTTCTTGAAGGAGGCAATATGAACTGGGAAGATGCGGTAACGAAGACAGGTCAGCTGACAGAATGGCCGTATCCGGTAAGATATGACAAGCAGAACGACGTGGACGTGGACGTGGTGGTCCTCGGAGGCGGCCCGGGAGGCTGCATGGCTGCCATAAGCGCCGCCAGAAAGGGGTTGAAGGTTGCCCTTCTGGACAAGGCGTACCCGAAAAGGTCCGGCGGCGGTTCGGGTTTCGATCACTGGCTCAACACGCCCAACCCGGCATCGAAGGTTACCCCTGAGGACTGCGTGGAATGGGAGAGGGCGACCTTCAAGGGATACTCGAACTCTCTCTCGCGCTACATAGCGGCGAGAGAGGCATACGACACCCTTCTCGAGATAGAGAGGATGGGCGCCAGGGTGCGGGACCTCGACGACAAGTTCAAGGGAGCTCCCTTCAGGGATGAGAAAACGAAATTTGTCTTTTGCTACGACTACGAGAACCGGTTCCAGTTCCGGGTCTGGGGCGCGACCTTCAAGCCCGCGATCTTCAATGAATGCCTTCAGCAGGGTGTACAGGTCTTCGACAGGGTGGTGGCCACGAGCCTCCTTACGGAGGGAGGGAAGCAGGGCGCGCGCGTTGTCGGTGCCACGGCCATCAATATCCGGACCGGCGAGTTCTACGTGTTCAGGGCAAAGGCAACGATAAACGCCATGTCCTGCCACCAGGGGAGCTGGCGGTTCTCGACGGAGTCCATAGGCCTCGACATGTTCAAGCCCAATATAACAGGCGATGGGCCCGCCATCATGTGGAGGGCCGGTGTGGAGCTCGCGCAGATGGAAAGGAGCCGGGCCGCCATGCCGCCGGGATACGAATACCCTTCCTACGGGACGGGCAACTGGTGGAACACGTGGCACCCGGCAACCATCGTGGACGCGAACGGCAAGGAGGTTCCCTACGTGGATTCCGATGGCAACGTGGTGCCCGTGGAGGAGCGCTGCCGGCCGAGGCCGGGACAGAAGTTCATAGCCGAGCGGTCCCGCGACCCGATCTACGCCAAACCGACGATGCCGGCGGACCTGGCTGACCGCATCAGGAAGGGAGAGTTTGTCCTTCCCCTGTACGCCGACCTTGCGGGAATGCCCTGGTATGAAAGAGACGTGATATGGGGCCTCATGGTGGGGAACGAGGGGCGGACCAAGATCCCCGTCATCGTGAACTACGAGGCGGCGGGGTTCAATTCTCGCCGGGACATGCTGCAGAACTATTTCACCCTGAGCGGGGAGCCCTACCCCAGCATGGACAGCACCATGGCTCTCGGGCCTTATCGCATGGAGGCCTTTGGCAACGGCGGAGAGGTTGTGGTCGACTGGGACTTAAGGACAAACCTCGAGGGTCTCTACGCGGTCGGAGACGCCATACTGGCCGGGAACTACTGGTATCACGCCTGCGCCACGGGTAGGTACGCGGGCAGGAAGGCGGCCGAATACGCGATGAAGCTCGAAGGCCCGCCGAGCATCGACGCGGCCCAGGTTGAGCGCGAGCGCAAAAGGGTTTACGCTCCCACGAAGAGGAAACCCGGTAAGGACTGGGTCGATTGGAAAGAGCTTCGTTTTGCCGGCGCCAGGGCCATGCAGAACTACTGCGGTGCCGTCAGGAACGAGGGGATGATGAAGACAGGCCTGAAATGGATCGAGGGTATCAAGAGCGAGCACTACCCCGAGACCTACGCGAGCAATCCCCATATCCTGCTTCGCGTGCTCGAGACGTACAATATCCTGACCGTGGATGAGATCATACTTGAGGCCTGCATGGCCAGAAAGGCGAGCAGCGAGGTTCTCGGGCACTTCCGTCAGGACTATCCCGAGATGGACCCTCCCGAGTGGCACAAATGGGTTACCATCAGGCAGGTCGAGGGCGCCGCGAAGACGGGCGACCTCGCGCTCGATTCTCATGGCGACCTCGCCGGGAACTACGAAACTCACAACCCGACCTACAGGGGCTTTCTCAAAAAGAAGAAAGCGTGAAGAGGCAGGAGGCAAGGAGAATGAACGAAGAGAGGATGAAGAGAGATGACAGCGGGGAGAAGTGCTACGCTCTTCCCAACAAACCGACCCCCGGCATGCCTGTAGTGATCGACGAAACACGATGCACTGGATGCAACAAGTGCGTCACCATATGCACGACGGACGTACTCGTGCCTAACCCCGAAAAGGGCAAGCCACCCATTGTCATGTACCCCGAAGAGTGCTGGTACGCGGCCTGCTGTGTCGGCGAATGCCCCGAGGAGTGCCTCACCATGCGGCACCCCCTTATGATGAGGGTTCATTTCAAGAACAAGGAGACGGGCGAGATAAAGCGCACGTGAAGGGCACGGGAAGGTGTCGCACCGTCACATGGAGGATACTATGGCCGTAACGCCGGAAGATGCCAGAGAGATGATAGAGGATGTCTTCGATTTCGACCATGTCGGAGACGCGATGACCGCGCTCAGGCGCGACCTTGGATCGGCTGCCGCGAAGGAAGAGCTTGTCGGTCAGTTGACGAAATGTGCCCTTGAAGAGGGGGACGACACTTCCGGGGAGGCCCGGGCCGTCCTTCTGTCAGCCGCGCGGGAGCGCGTGGAACGGTTCATAAAGGGGGCAAGTTATTCCCAATCGGGTTGCAGCAGATCGTGACGGGCCGGGAAGGGTCCGTTGAACATCCATTGTGCGTGAGGATCGATCCATGGCATTGAGACTTGTGATCATCGGAGGCGTCGCCGGGGGTGCCACCGCGGCGGCGCGCGCCCGGCGCCTCAACGAGGATGCCGATATCACCGTTTTCGAGCGCGGGGAATACGTATCATTCGCGAACTGCGGGCTTCCCTATTACATCGGAGACGTGATAAGGGCCCGCGAAGATCTCCTGGTGACCACCCCCGAGGAGTTCAAGGCGCGGTACCGTATCGCCGTCAGGACCCTCTCCGACGTGGCTTCCATAGACAGGGCCGCCAGGGAGGTTGTCGTCAACGATCTGAGAACGGGGGAGAGTTACCGTGAGCCTTATGACAGGATCATTCTTTCTCCCGGCGCGGAACCCGTGGGCCTACCCCCGGGATACGGAGAGTTCGACAACGTTTTCACTCTCCGGAGTCTTCTCGACGCCGATCGGATCAAGGTCCACGCGGAGAGGAGCGGGCCGAAGACCGCGGTCATCGTCGGTGCCGGTTTCATCGGTCTCGAGATGGCGGAGAACCTGGCGAGGAAAGGCGTAAAGACCACAATCGTGGAGAAGCTGCCGCAGGTGATGAACACCTTCGATCGTGAGATGGTCTCCCCGGTCCATGATCATCTTCGGGAGAACGGGGTGAATTGCCTGCTTGAACGGAGCATCTCCTCGGTGCTCGGCCGGGGAACGGTGTCCGCCATCCTGACGGACCGTGGCGAGGAGATCCCCTGCGATGTACTTGTTCTCTCCATGGGCGTTCGGCCGGACAACGGGCTCGCCCGTCGCTCGGGTCTCGAGATAGGCGACCTCGGAGGGATAAGGGTGAATGCCTTGATGATGACCTCGGACCCGGACATTTTCGCCGTGGGCGATGCCGTTGAGGTCAAGGATCTTGTGACCGGTTTCCCCACGCTGACAGCGCTGGCCGGTCCGGCGAACAGGCAGGGAAGGACCGCGGCGGACAACGCTATGGGAAGAAGGACCGTCTACAGGGGCACCCTGGGGACTTCCATTGTGAAGGTCTTCGGCATCACGCTGTCGTCCACGGGTGCCAGCGAGAAGACGTTGCGCGCGAAGGAGGTGCCACATCTTGTCAGCTACACCCATTCAAATTCACACGCAGGCTACTATCCGGGGGCCGAGATGATGACCATCAAGCTGATCTTCTCACCGGGAAGCGGTCGGATCCTGGGAAGCCAGATCGTTGGCGGAGCCGGGGTCGACAAACGCATCGATGTGATGGCAACCGCCATTCGTGGTTCCATGACGGTCTTCGACCTCGAGGAGATCGACCTGGCCTACGCGCCTCCTTTCTCGTCAGCGAGGGACCCCGTCAACATCGCCGGTCTTGTCGCCTCCAACATATTGAAAGGGGATCATGAGATCGTTCACGGCGGAGATCTGAAGAATATCGGGGGGACCACGGTACTCCTGGACCTGAGAGACATGGAAGACCTGATGAAGAGTTCCCCGATAGAAGGCGCCGTGCACATTCCCTTCGGCCGGCTGAGAAAGAAGATGGAGAAGCTGGACAGGGAAAGATCTTATATCACTTACTGTGAAGTCGGAACACGGTCGTACGCGGGCCATCGCATCCTGGCACAGAGAGGGTTCAGGTCAAAGAACCTCAGCGGGGGATACAGGACATACAAAGCCTTGACGAGCGGGGATTGATGCTTGTCGCGGTTGGGGCGTGTTCCATCCCGATGAGTTCCGTCAACAGACACTACGGGCCGGGCAGCGGCAATCCCCATCCCTTTCCAAAGACCCCGCCCGGAGCTCCGGGAATCCCGGTTCCCATTGCTCCCCGTCGGTACCCCGCCGCCGCCCGGCCGCAATATCCAACGGGGACACCCGGCCTGTGGGCCCGCCGGGGACCGTCGGCCGCCCTACGATCACCGCGGGTCTTCGCTACCCGCACGATTGCGTTCTTGACTTTTCCCCCTGTCCGGCGCACCATAAGGAATGAAAGAGACCACACCCGCGGCGTCGCAGGCTGCGTCCCTCCGCCGGTTTTCTTTTCTTCTGTGTTCCCTGGTGGTCCTGGCCATCTTCCCCGCTTTTTTCTCCGTTTCCGCGCCGGACCTTCCCGGGGTGAGTGTTGCCTTCTACGATCACAACGACCGTGAGCTTTGCCGCTTTGATGCGGAGCCGGCGGTGACACCCGGGCAGCAGGCGCAGGGGCTCATGTTCAGGGCCTCCCTGCGCAGGCGTACGGGAATGCTTTTCCTCCATGACCGCGACGAGATGCAGACCTATTGGATGAAGAACACCTACATCCCCCTGGACCTCATCTTCATCAACGGACGGTACGAGGTTGTCCATGTTCACCGCGGGGCGCGCCCGCATGACGAAAGGGACATCAGTTCACGGTATCCCGCCCGGTATGTCCTGGAGGTGAATGCAGGCGAGGCGAGGGAGTGCGCCATCACGCGGGGTGTCAGGGTCCGGTTTGGCAGGTCTTCCGGCAACCGCTGACGGGGCAGTGTCGGGTGAACCCTTCGCTTTTCCACAACGATTGTGGATTTCCTGTTGATAAGTTGTGGAAATACACTGACAACTTCGTGGATCCAAACGGCTTTGCACTTTTTGCCCTGTCATTGTGCATGACGAAAAACGGAATCATTTCAACGCATATAGAAATTATTCACAAATCTGATGCGATTCTGTAATAGTCCGCTTCCGGATGGTTTTCGCCAATCATTTACAACGGTTTGACCGGCGTGCCCCGGCACCGCCTTGTATCTCACCGGAATCATTCACTGCGGAGAGTCAAAGACAACAACACCGGGAATGAAGCATAACCGCACCTCATGAGCCCTACCGGTCCTGTCCATTTTTCAGCTCCTGTCGACGACCCTCACCCCTGTTCTTCACCGCCTTGCCCCTTGCCGACAAAAGTGTTGACATACGATGGCTTAAGCGGGTAAAATCTTTGTCTTTAAAGGAACTCAAGGAAGTTCGGACAAGGTCAGGAGGTCACAAATGGCAAGGGTCTGTGAGATCTGTGGAAAGGGAAAACAAATCGGTTACAACGTGAGTCACGCGAACAATAAGACCAAACGGGAATGGCGGCCGAACCTGCAGACCGTCCGCATCGTCAAGAACGGCGCAACCGTCAAGGCAAGGCTCTGCACGAAGTGCATCAAGAAAGGTAATTTTCAAAAGGCAGTATAGTGAAGACAGGTGATGGGTTATGGGTAATGGGTAATTGGAAAGACATTACCTGTAATCCGGGGCCGACCGTCCATCTTGTATCCCCCGTAAGCTGACAAAGAAAACAGGTGATGGGCCGCAGGTAGTTGGCCTTTTTCCCCATGACCCATGACCTATTACCCATAACCCATTACCCGCCTCTAAGTCATACTCCTCATCCTGTCGACGGAGCGCACTCCCTTTATCTTCTGTATGGATTTCATGACCTTTTGCAGCTGCGACATGTGTTCGATCTCAACCTCGTAGATGCCGGCAGCCGATCTGTCGGGATACGTCATGGCGGAGGCGCTGAGGATATTGACCTTGTTGGCGGCTATGACGCTCGAGATGTCGGAGAGGAGCCCCTTGCGGTCATTTCCCGTTACCTTGAACCTCACGGGGAAGGTGTAGTCCTTGCTGAGCTGCCAGCTCACCTCAACCTTCCGCTGCTCGTCATAGGTGTGGACATTCGGACAATCCTCCACGTGGACGGTAAGACCGCGCCCCCGGGTTATAAAGCCGATGATGTTGTCGCCGGGGATGGGGTTGCAGCATCGCGCGAAACGTATGACAAGCCCGTCTATCCCCTTGATCTTTATCGCGTTGTCCCGCCCCTTCTTCAGCGAGTGGATGATGGTCTTGATCTTCCCCGCCGGTTTTTCCTCCTCGGGGATGATCTTGTTGAGCACCTGCAGCGGGGTGTACAGTCCGTACCCGACGCTGGCGAAGAGATCATCGACGTTCTCGAAGCTGAAGTCTTTGGCAAGGGGCAGGAAATCACCGTTCTTGAGGAGCCGCGAAAAATTCATTGAGTGCTTGGACAGTTCCTTGTCGAGAAGGGTGCGGCCAAGCTCGATGCTCTTTTCACGTTGTTCCGTCTTTATCCACTGCCGGATCTTCGTCTTCGCCTTGGAGGTCGATACGAAGCTCAACCAGTCCTTGCTCGGCTTGTGTGTGGGGCTCGTCATGATCTCCACCGTGTCGCCGCTCTTGAGGGTGTAACGAAGGGGCACCAGCTTGCCGTTTACCTTGGCGCCGACGCAGCGGTGGCCCAGTTCCGAGTGGATGGCGTAAGCGAAATCGACGGGCGTTGCCCCCTTGGGAAGCTCTCTCACGTCGCCGTTCGGCGTGAAGACGTACACCTCGTCGGGGAAGAGGTCGATCTTGAAGATCTCCATGAACTCCTTGTTGTCCTTGAGTTCGTGCTGCCATTCGATGATCCTGCGCAGCCAGGCGAAGATCTTGTCTTCCTTGGGGTTGAAGACCTTGCCTTCCTTGTATTTCCAATGGGCCGCGATCCCTTCCTCCGCGAGGCGGTGCATCTCCCTGGTCCTTATCTGTATCTCGATCTTCTCGCCATGGGGGCCTATGATCTTGGTGTGCAACGACTGGTACATATTGGCCTTGGGGAGGGCGATGTAATCGCTGAACTTTCCCGGTATGGGCTTGTAGGCGGCATGGATGATGCCGAGCGCCTCGTAGCATTCCTTGATCGTGTCGACGACCACCCGGAAGGCGATGATGTCGTAGATATCGTCGATGTTGAGTCCCTCGAGGGACATCTTGCGGTAGATGCTGTAAAGATGTTTTGCCCGTCCGAATATGTCGGCGGTGACGTGGAATTCATCGAGCTTCTGGCGCAGGAGCCCGATCACCTCATTGATGTAGGCCTCGCGTTCCCTCTTCTTCTGCGCTATATTGTCGGCGATGAGCCTGTACTCGGTTGGTTTCAGGTACTTGAAGGCCACGTCCTCCAGCTCGGCCCTGAGCCACTCTATACCCAGCCTGTGTGCCAGCGGTGCGTATATCTCGAAGGTTTCCCTGGCGATCTCGATCTGTTTTTCCGGCGACAGGAAGTTCAGGGTCTGCATGTTGTGGTAGCGGTCCGCGAGCTTGACGAGAATGACCCGTATGTCCTTGCTCATGGCGAGGATCATCTTGCGGAAGTTCTCGACACGGGATTCCTCCGATGTCTTGAGAGGGATCTTGCTGATCTTTGTCACGCCGTCTACGAGCTCGGCGATCTCCTTGCCGAAGTATTCCTCGATCTCCTTCTTCTCCACGTAGGAGTCTTCAATGGTATCATGGAGGAGGCCCGAAACGATGCTCGGGATATCGAGGTTCATTTTCGTCAGGGTGTACGCCGTTTCGAGAGGGTGTATGAGGTAAGGCTCCCCTGAAAGGCGCACCTGTCCTTTGTGCGCCTTGGCCGAGAAGATGTACGCTCTCTGGAGCAACTCGACATCGGCGTCGGGGTTGTATTTCAAGACCTCGTCCACAATGTCGTTAAAGCGTATCATGGGTCTTTCCGTCTGCGTTTGAATGCCCGGGCGGCGTTGTGGGTGGGAGCCTCTTCACGGAAGGATGCGGCGAGATATTTTGATTCGTCTGCCTGGCCGTGCGCGGGGGATATGTCTGATCGCATGTCTTTCCTGACCCTTATATTACCTTATGCGGTGCGAAATGACAACGGGTAATGAGGTGCGGTACCGGAAGGTTCAGGAAGGTCCCTTTTTCAGGATTCGAGGGTGCCTCCGCCTCCCCGGGCTGCGGCCTTAAGACCATCCCCGGGTTTGCGGAATGCTTTTCTCCTGTCAAGGATCTCTGCGAGAAGCGGGATGAGGAGGGACCCGAAGGGCATGACAAATATCACCAGTGCGGGGACATAGTACGACAGGTGCCTGAGGTGTATCTTCAGGAGCCTTCTCTCTTCCTTTGTCCACTTCACCTGGGTGTTCCTCGGCTTCATGAGCAGGCGCATGAAGCCAGTCACCTTTTCAGCTTCATGGAGAAGCAGTGCCTTGTTGTTCGCGATCATTCTGTGGAACTGGTATTGAATGACCTTGAATACGGAACGTGCCATATAGTTCTCTCTCCGCAATCGAATGTGCGGTGGGTTATCCCGGCCTTGTCTCTACCGCGTGAGGATCGAATGGCCCGGACCCATGTTTCACTTTTATTATCGGCTCATTTCCGATACTATTAATCATGTCCGGGAATGCATCCCAACTTGAAATACGGGCCCAGGTGGAACGCGTTACATATTACAATGAAGAGAACAATTATACCATAGCGAAAGTGAAGATCGAGGGAAGAAACTCGCAGGTCACCGTTGTCGGCACTCTCTATTCCGTGGTTCCCGGAGAGGTCCTTCGGCTTAAGGGCAGCTGGGAGGTGCATCGCCGGTGGGGTGAACAGTTCAGGATCACCTCTTACGAGACGCTCCTGCCTGCTACCGTGAAGGGGATAGAGAGGTACCTCGGTTCAGGCATGATAAAGGGCATAGGGCCCGTCATGGCAAAGAGACTCGTAGCCCGGTTCCGCGAGACGACGCTCGATGTCATCGATACCGATATGGACAGGCTTCGTGAGGTCCCCGGTATAGGGCAGAAGCGTATCGACATGATAAGGACTGCCTGGGAGGAACAGAAAGAGGTCCGAAACGTCATGGTCTTCCTGCAGGGGAACGGTGTCAGCCCTGCCTACGCCGCCAGGATCTACCGTTTCTATGGCGGCGACGCCGTCAGGATGGTGAGCGAGAATCCCTACCGGTTGGCGGTCGACATATTCGGTATAGGCTTTCTCACCGCCGACAGCATAGCGGCGAACCTTGGCATCGGGAAGGAAGCCCCCCTTCGGATCGAAACGGGGATCCTCTACGTGCTTGGCCAGCTTGCAAGCGAGGGGCACCTTTTCTTCCCCTGTGATCTGCTCGTGGAGAGATGCTCCGAGGTGCTCGAGGTCGACAGGGCGAAGATCCCCGAGGCCCTTTCAAACCTTGTTGCGCAGAGAAAGGTGGTCCTCGAAGAGCCGGGGCAGCTTTCCGGAGGTACCCCGAAGTACCGGGACGGGATCGTTTACCTCGCATCCCTTCATGTTTCGGAGAAAGGGGTGGCCGAGCTCCTCGGCAGGCTGGCCGCACATCCCAGGCAGATGCGTCTTCTCAATGTCGAAGAGGCGTTGAGGTGGGTCGAAGGGACCCGGGGGATCTCTTTCTCCCTGCGACAGCTCGAGGCGGTCCGGGCCTCCCTGGAGCAAAAGATGCTCGTCATAACGGGCGGTCCCGGAACGGGCAAGACGACCATAATAAAGGGCATCATCGCCGTCGCCGGGAAGACCGGACAGAAGGTACTGCTGGCCGCCCCCACGGGCAGGGCGGCAAAGAGGATGACAGAGGCCACCGGGGCCGAGGCGAGGACCATACACCGCCTCCTGGAGTATGGTCCCGGGAGTTCATCCTCCGAGGGGGGATTCAAGCGCAACGAATCGAACCCTCTCGACGCGGGGCTCGTCATCATCGATGAGGCGTCCATGGTCGACGTCCCTCTCATGTACCACCTTCTGAAAGCGGTGCCTCCCCAGGCGACCCTCGTTCTTGTCGGTGACGTGGACCAGCTTCCCTCCGTGGGTCCCGGAAGCGTCCTCAAGGACATCATCTCCTCGGGGTGCGTGAGGACCGTGAGGCTCGATGAGATATTCCGGCAGTCGACGAAGAGCATGATCATCGTCAACGCCCATCGTATCAATGGCGGCGAGATGCCCCTTTTCGAGAGGCACACCGGGCAGGGACAGGATTTCTTCTTTGTCGATATCGAGGATCCCGACGAGGTCCTGCGGTATGTCGTCAGCCTTTGCCGGGATGGGATACCCTCACGTTTCGGCCTCCACCCGGTGAACGACATCCAGGTCCTGACACCCATGCACCGCGGAGTGGTGGGCGTGTCGAACATGAACGCGCGGCTCCAGGAGGCATTGAACAGCTCCACGGACGGGATCTCCCGGGGAGGCAGGTTCTTCAAGATGGGCGACAAGGTCCTCCAGACGCGGAACAACTATGAAAAGGACGTGTACAATGGAGACATCGGGACCGTGATCGCCATCGACAGGGAGGTGCAGGACCTCAGTGTGGACTTCGAGGGGAAGGTCGTGTCCTACGACTTCAAGGAAGCAGACGAGCTGATCCTTGCCTACGCCATCTCCGTCCACAAATCCCAGGGAAGCGAGTACCCCGCCGTGGTGATGCCTGTCCTCACGCAGCATTACCTGCTCCTGCAAAGGAATCTCCTTTACACGGCGATCACGCGGGGCAAGAAGCTGGTCTATCTCGTCGGCACGAAGAAGGCCCTTTCCATAGCGATCCGCAACGACAAACCCCACAAAAGATACACGCTCCTCGCGGAGAGACTCAGAGAGGCAAAGACAGTCCCAGGTCTCAGGCCTCACGTCTCAGGTTAAAGACAAGAACCGGAAGCAGTTGTGTTGTCCCGGAAGATCGGAACCTTTACACCTTCACAGGTATAAGAGAACCGTCCGTCTTTGGCCTTTGACCGGGAACCCGCAACCCGGAACCGTCTTTGCTTGTCATCATGCATTGACTTCCCCTGTATACGAAAACACGACATTGAAATCATCCCTTCGGTGACAGACAGGTCACGGGACATCCCTTAAAATTGTAGAGACCCGAAGAGGAACACTGCGTGATGCACGCAGGCAGTCCGGGCAAAGAAGAAAGGGGGGTCGCAGGGAAGATATGGCGATCAGAAGACGGACGAGATACTCGAGACAAGCGCGCTGCTTCTGTGCCTGGTGCGGCAGGGAGCGGAACGGGAAAGGTGTCTGGGAGAGATCCGAGATGAATGTGTCAGAGATGCCGCTCGTTGCGGTGACCCATGGCATCTGCCCCGACTGCGCCCGCAGCTTGCTCGGCGGCTGGACCCGGGGCAAGGCGCTGAAGAGAGCGGACTGACGGCGGGGAGGCATTTGTCGTGACAAACGATGACGCTCCAGCCGAGAAAGTACGACAAGATAATTATCGCTGAGGCGACAGACATGAGGTCATGTCCGTTGTAGCGTACTCGTAGGGGATTCCCCGGCTCCCGTCGGCAGCGAGGCTCCGCGGGAGGTTTGGATCTGTTTCGCCGGGGTTGCCGGATCATGGACGGAGAGGTGGTGGAGATATGTGCGGAATAGTCGGATACGAAGGTACCCGGGAGGCTTGCGATATCCTCATCGACGCGTTGAGCAGGCTTGAATACAGGGGATATGATTCGGCGGGAATAGCCCTTCTGGGACAGGGGGCCATCCATATAGAGAGAAGGAAGGGAAAGGTCGAAGAGCTCAGGAAGATCCTAGACGGCGCGTCCCTCAAGGGAAGCATCGGACTTGCCCACACCCGCTGGGCGACACACGGGGCGCCTTCCGAAAAGAATGCCCATCCTCACAGGGCAGGCGACGTGGTCGTTGTCCATAACGGGATCATCGAGAACTACCTCGCGCTGAAAGAACGATTAAAAAAAGGGGGGCACGTCTTCGTTTCCGATACCGACACGGAGGTCATCCCCCATCTCATCACGGACTATGCTCAAAAGGGCGGGAGCTTTGTGGATTCCGTCCGCCTGGCCCTCAAGGAACTCAAAGGGTCCTGGGCGGTCGGTATCCTGAAGGAATCCGAAAGGACCCTGGTGGCCGCGAAGAACGAAAGCCCGCTCATCGTGGGGGTAGGCGACGGAGAATACTTCATCGCCAGCGATATACCGGCCATCATCAACAGGACCGACAGGTTCATCTTCCTCGAGGACAACGACATGGCCATATTCAGAGGGCGGGACATGCGGATCATCAACGTGGAAGGCGAGGATGTCGTCCGGGAGGTCCGCCAGGTGCGCTGGAGCACAGAAATGGCGGAAAAGGGCGGATACAGCCATTTCATGCTAAAAGAGATCTTTGAGCAGCCCCGTGCGATATCGGACACGCTGCTCGGAAGAACGCGCGAGGAAGAGGGCGATGTGGAGTTCGAGGGAGTTGTTCTGCCGGATCTCGCGGCCGTCAGGAAGATATGGATGGTAGCGTGCGGCACCTCCCATCACGCCTGCATGATCGGCAAACACATGATCGAAACGAACCTGAGGATACCCGTCGAGACGGACATGGCCTCCGAGTTCCGGTACAGGAATCCCATCATGTTGCCCGGTGATCTCTTCATCGCCGTCTCGCAGTCGGGCGAAACGGCGGACACGATCGCGGCGATGAGGGAGGCGAGGTCCCGGGGCGCCTCAACCTTGTCCGTATGCAACGTCCTTGGCAGCACGCTGGCGCGCGAAGCCGACAATGTTATCTTCACCCATGCCGGCCCGGAGATAGGGGTTGCCTCCACGAAGGCTTTTACCACGCAGATTTCAGTCATGTTCCTGCTCACGCTCCACATCGGGAGAAGACTGGGTATCTTAGGCCGTCACGATGTCAGGGAGCGGCTTCGCGAGATCCGGGCCATCCCCCGCAAGGTACGAAGCGTTCTCGACGCGGCGCCGTCGATACGGGCGGCCGCCGGAAGGTACATGTCTTTCAGGGACTTCCTTTTCCTGGGAAGGGGCATCAATTTCCCGACGGCGCTCGAAGGAGCCCTGAAGCTCAAGGAGATCTCGTACATACACGCCGAGGCGTACGCCGCGGGGGAGATGAAACACGGGCCCATCGCTCTCATCGATGACGGCATGCCGGTCGTATGCGTTTCTCCGGCGGACCGGACCTACAAGAAGACCTGCGGCAATATGGAAGAGGCGATGGCGCGAAAGGGCAACATCATTCTGATAAGTGACGACGGGACACACGAGATGGCGGCGAGGGCGGCAGAGGTGATCACGGTTCCTTCCGCGGCTTACGAACTGCAGCCGATCCTTTCCATAGTACCCCTCCAGTTGCTCGCTTACTATATCGCGGACCTTCTGGGTACGGATGTCGACCAGCCGCGCAACCTCGCGAAAAGCGTTACGGTGGAGTGACGGGATGACAGGGAGAACATATCCGCAGGCAAGCCCGGGAGGAGACCGCGGGCCATGATCCGGGTGCTGGTCATCGATGGCGAGAGAGAGACGTGCGAGATGCTGGCGGGGTGTGCCCTTAGCCTGGGGTATGACGTATCGACGGGGCAGACGCTGTCAGAATGCCTTGAGAAGGTCATATCCAATCCGCCCGATGTGATCTTCATAGACGGGCAGCTGCCCGACGGAAGCCCCCTGGAGGCCCTTGATGTGATCCATGCCGCTCCATCGTCGCCTACGGTCATCATCATGGCCGCGGGCGGGACGCCGGAGAGTGCCGAGAAGGCCATACGGAACGGGGCCTGGGACTATATCCCGAAGCCGGCCTCGATGAAGGAAATGACGGCGCGGCTGTCGCGGGTGGCCCAGTATCGCAGGGAACGTCAGGGCAGTGAGATGACGGTGGAGATCAAGCGCAACGGCATTGTCGGGAACAGCCCCACGATGAGGGCCGCGATGGATATGGTCAAGCAGGCTGCCCACAGCGACGTCAATGTCCTCATTACGGGAGAAACGGGCACGGGCAAGGAGCTCTTCGCCCTGTCGATTCACCTGAACAGCGGGAGGTCTCAGGAGAATTTCGTGGTTGTCGATTGCACTGCCCTCCCGGAAACCCTCGTGGAGAGCATACTCTTCGGGTATTCGAAGGGCGCCTTCACCGGCGCGGACAGGGCGCAGGACGGCCTCATCAGGCAGGCCCACCGGGGGACGCTGTTCCTCGACGAGATGGGAGAATTGCCGCTGTCGCTGCAGAAGACCTTCCTGCGCGTGCTGCAGGAACATCGCTTCAGGCCCGTCGGAAGCCAGAAGGAAGTGGAGAGCGATTTCAGGCTTATATCCGCGACGAACAAGAACCTGGAGCAGATGGTCGCGGAGGGGAAGTTCAGGGGAGACCTCCTCTATCGTCTCGGCGCCATGACTTTACACCTGCCCCCCTTGAGACAGCATCCCGAAGACATAAGGGAGATGGCCGTCTTTTACGTGGAAAAGGTCTGCGACCGTTTCGGTGTCGCGCCGAAGAAGTTCTCCGACGAATTCCTGAAATACCTCATGCGGTACGATTGGCCCGGAAACGCGAGGGAGCTGTTCCACGTCCTCGAGCACGCCTGCGCGGCGGGCCTTCACGAGGAGACCCTCTTTCCCGTGCACCTGCCGCAGGAGCTGCGCGTCACCATCGCGAGATCGCTGTTCGAGGACAACCATCGCGTCCCGCGAAACGGCGGCAACGGTTCCGGAGCGAGCGCGGCGGAGCAGATCCTGAGCCTGAAGAGATTTCGCCAGAGCGCCTATTCGGACCTCGAGGAGATGTACCTCAGGAATCTGCTGGTATCCTCGGCAGGCAGCATCAAGGAGGCATGCTTCCTGTCCAAATTGTCACGGACGAGACTGTACGGTCTTCTCAAGAAATACAATATAAGGCACTGAGCTTTGCTTCACTCGCCCCGCGTCCCCGCGCCGCGTGCCGCGGACCCCCTGTCTACTCCTCCTTCGTGATGCCGGAATGTACCCGCAAAGAGTCCAGTTTTATTGGATGACGTCCCGTAAAAGTGAACATATCTTCATTTCAAGCTGTCGGCGACCCCGGTACCCGTCCTTCGCAAACCCTTTGCTGGCAACGAGTTACGAAAGCGCGGGCTGATGGCACGGTTATTGATATACGGTAGTCCTTGTGGACGCCAAGCACACAGAAAGACCCATCAGGCAACGCAGTGTAAACGAGAAAAGGTCGAGAGTGCGGCCGGGGGTCGAGAGACAATACGACACGATCTTCTACGCCAAGAATCGCGAGGACCTTCCCAGGAAGCTCAGGAACGTGCTGGAACCGCTTCTCTTCGATGAACACATCGAGCTCTTCAGGAGCCTCGCAAGCCTGAAACAGCGGCTTTGCCTTCCGGCCGAAGGCAGGGTGATAGCCATCATCTTCGTGTCCGACAGGGAGGACCTCATGGACATCCTTTCCATGAGGTACTTCCTGTGCAATGTCGAAATAGTGCTGATACTACCGAACAGGAAGAAGGATATCGTGGCCCTGGGTCACGAATTGAGACCCCGGTTCGTGACATATAAGGATGCCGACTTCGGCGAAATGCTGTCGGTTATCAGAAAGATGACCGACGGATAGCGAAGGAATGATGAGGGCGGCGCGGCGCGGTGGATGAGCCCACCCGGAGCCGCTCACGAACAGTGAATGGACGCAGGGAAGACACAGGTCCCCGTCGGGGGGCGACGATGCACGAGACAGCCGGACGGTTGAATGGCGGTAGCCTGCCCCGAAACCACACCTTTCCTGCCTTGAAGGGGCAGCAACATCTCCCGGGAGGTGAAAATGAGAGAGCGACGCATGACAGCGGCGGTGGCCGTCCTCGGGTTGGCCCTCGCGATCCCCGGTTTGTGGCTCGCCCAGTCTTCCCGCTGCGTCATCCTTGACAAGGAGGGCACGAGGGCGCTGGTGAGCTGCAACGGCAAACCAGCGCAATACATCGATCTCCGCGGCAGGGCCGACATGTACAACGTGGGCGACAGCATCGACGACAGGACACTTCCGGGAGTGAGCGACCGGAAAGCAAAGCAGAAATGAAGGAGGTGGAGAGAATGAAACCTCAGATGCCAGTATCAGTGCTTCTTCTCGCGGCGGCCGTGCTCCTGGCCGCATGTGCACCCAATTCAGTCATCAATCCCGCATCCATCAGCCAAATGGACCAGCAGTCGCGGGCCTATCCGCAGAAGGAATACGTGATCGCCGCCGGCGATACCTTGGACATCAAGTTCATGGGCGGTACCGAGTACAACGAAACGGGGGTCACGGTCAGGCCCGACGGGCGGATATCTCTCGCCCTGGCCCCGGAGATGAAGGTTGCCGGCCTGACGCCGGGCGAACTGGCCGGCCAGCTGAAGCAGAAGTATGCGTCTGAACTGAAGAGGCCGGAGGTCGTCATCACGGTGCGCGGTTTTTCCGACCAGAAGATATTTGTTGACGGCGAGGTCCTTCTCCCCGGCGTGATCGAGATCAAGGGCCCCACGACGGTCATGAGGGCGATAGCCCAGGCCCGCGGGCTCCGCGAGACGGCACGCCTCAGCAACGTGATCGTCATCCGCAAAGACTTCGAGGGCAAGCCCATGGCTGCCAACTTGGACCTCGGGAAGGTTATCGACGGGACGGATCTGAGCCAGGATATCTACCTCATGCCTTATGACATCGTCTACGTGCCCAAGTCGAATATAGCCAGGATCAACAAGTTCGTGGACGAATACATCAACAGAGTTGTCCCCGGCGGTTTCCCCGGGTTCCAGCAATTCTCCAATCCGTACAGGTATTCACTTGGTGGTTTTACCAAGGTCTATCCCGACACGGGCTCCTCTGTGACGGTGGCGCCGTGACAACAAAGGGAGGTTGACAAACCATGACCGAAAAGCGGCATCAACCCATTGACTTCACCAATATGCGGGACCTTCTCTCCGTAATCTTCAAACGCAAATACACGATCCTTGCCGTATTTGTCGTTGTTTTCGGAGGGGTTGCCCTGTATGCCTTTCTCGCTCCCCGGATCTATGAGGCGAAGAGCATTCTCCTCGTCAAGCTGGGCAGAGAGTTCATGAGGACATCGGAGGGGGCGAACACGAGCCCGGGACTTTCCGTTCAGCCTGAAACGATCATGAAGAGCGAAATAAGCATTCTGACGAGCAGGGACCTTGTGACGCGGGTCATCGACTCCCTGGGGATCGCCCGGATATACCCGGCGATAGCAAAGGGGTCCCCCACCCCGAGGGGCGCGGAGGAGGCTGCCGTCGCGTCCTTTGAAGAGAATCTCACGGTGACGAACATTCCCGGGTCGGGCCTCATCCAGGTTGCCTTCAGCCACGGGGACCCTTCCATTTCAGCGAAGGTCGTCAATACGCTGGTCGACACCTTCAAGGACAAGCACCTCGATGTTTTCGGAGGCAAGACCACCGCTTTCCTCGAGCGTCAGGAAAAGGCTTTTCAGGAAAGGCTGAGGGAATCGGAGGGCAGCCTGTCCGCCTTCAAACTGAAGAACAATGTCTATTCCTTTGAGGAACAGAAGACGAACCTTATCGAACTCCTGGGGACGCTCGATGAAAAGCTGAAGACGGCCCAGAACGAAGTGACCGAACTGGAACAGAGGATGGCCTTCGTGCGCAGTCCCCGGTGGACCGCCGATCCTCCCGTGGAAACACGGAATCAGCTCGTCGCCCTGCAGCAGAAGGAACAGGGGCTCCTCGAGAGGTACACGGAGAACTCGAGGACGGTGCAGGCCGTTCGCCAGGAACTCGGAGCCCTGAAGGATGCCATTGGCAAAGCGGCCGAGGAAACGAGGCGGATCGAACTGGGCAAGATCGAGGGCCAGCTGGCGGGTGCAAGGGCCAGGGCGGGCAGCATCCGGGCGCAGATGAGACAGGTCGAGGGGGAACTCAGATCTCTCGACACGCACGGCCGGGAACTGCAGAGCCTGAAGCGTGAGACGGCCCAGCTGGAACAGAACCACCAGATCTACTCCAGAAAACTGGAGGAGTCCATCATCATGGACGACATGGACCGGCAGAAGATGGTGGCTGTCAGCGTTATCCAGAAAGCGACGCCCCCCGCCTTTCCGAAGAAACAGAAGCTCAGCAGAAGCCAGATGGTCGGCGCGGGCTTTTTCGGCGGCATCGCGGCGGGCATAGCCCTCGCAATAATCCTTGAGCTCATGACGCCCGGCATGCCGACACCCGAGAGCGCGGAGAAGTCCTTGGGTGTCCCTGTTCTGATCACGGTGACGAAGAAATGACCAAGCACCGGGTGCCTGACAAAAACAATAATGGGATGGTGAGCCATGTATCTCAACTTTTACAATCTCCGGAAACAGCCCTTCCATATCACGCCGGACCCCGAGTTCCTCTACCTCAGTCCGAGTCACAAGGAGGCACTTGCTGCCATCATCTACGGCATCGAGGAGAAGAAGGGTTTTGTGGCAATTGTGGGCGCTGTCGGTGTCGGAAAAACGACAATACTGCGCTCCTATCTCGAGAAGGCAGACAGGAAGCGCCTGAAGATCATCTATGTCTTCAATCCCAGGCTCACGTTCGAAGGACTCCTGAGGACGATCTACCAGGAACTGGAACTGCCCGTTGAAAGCAGCGATGCCGTGGAGATGACCAACCGGTTGTACGAGGTCCTGATCGAGGAATACAGGCGGGGCAATACGATCGTCCTCGTCGTTGACGAGGCACAGAACATGCCCGTCGATACCCTGGAGAACCTGCGTATGCTCTCCAACCTGGAGACGTCCAAGGACAAGCTGATCCAGATAGTCCTGGTGGGCCAGCCGGAGTTCGAAGAGGAGTTGCAGCAGCACAGGCTGAGGCAGCTCAGGCAGCGTCTTGCCATCAGGTCAACGATCCTGCCGCTCACCGAGCACGAGAGCCGGGAGTACATCGGGTACAGGCTGGAGAAGGCCGGTGTTTCGCCGTCGACGGTTTTCACTCCCGGCGCCCTCAAGGCCATCGTCAAGAAGGCGAAAGGCGTCCCGCGGATCATGAACGTCCTGTGCGACAACGCTCTCATCACGGGTTTCGGCTACCGCAAGAAACCTGTCACCCGGGGCGTTGCGAGGGAGATCATACGAGACTTCGAAGGGTTGAAGTGGCCCTCCGCCGGCCGATGGTGGTTTCCCGCTCTCTCGGCACTGACGGTGGCGCTCATAGGGATGGCATGGCTCCTGCCGAATCAGGAGAGCGTGTTCGGCAAGATACGGAACCTTGCCCAGGTGGAAGAGAAGAGAGACAACGCGCCGCTGGCGGCGGCCACGCCGGACCAGCTACCGTCCGGAGGCGAACAGCAGGCGCGGGCTGCCTCCGCAGTCGCGCCCCGGCACGAGATACCACCGGCCGCCGGGAAGCGGCTGTCGGCCGGGCCCCTGGCGGGCGATGCCGCGGTCTCCCCGTCGGTGGTGGAAAAAAGGCCCAGGGCCGTGAAAAAATCCATAGTGCACGGAGACACGCTTATCAAACTGTCCAGAGAGATCTACGGAAAATCGGACGACAGGATCCTCAGGCTGATCCAGAAGAGCAACCCCGAGGTTGTGAACCCGGACATCATACACGCCGGCAGCATGTTGACCTTTCCCCGTCTGTCCGAGGAAAGTGAGGATACCGGCGGATGATCTCCCCCGTTTTTCGTTCCCGGGGGAGGGTGTTTGTGCGGTGAGCAATGAAGGGAACCAGGGATGGCAAAAAGACCCATTCCGAAAAGGAGGCAAAATGAGCAGGATCTATGACGCATTGGAGAACTATCGGGAAACGGGGGCAACACCCCCCGAACCCGCGCCTTCCCCCCCGGTGGCCGCCCCCCGGGTTGAGCGGACGAGCGGCAACGGGGCAGGCATGGAACTGGAGATGAGCACCCTCTATCAGACGGTCACCGCGGCCCTTCCGGGCAACGGGCATCGCTCCATCCTCTTTGTGGGCTCCCGTTCAAGCGAGGGAACATCCACGATCGCCCGTGAGTTTTCCAGGACGGTGGCGTCACGAATGGAGAAAGAGGTTGTCCTCGTCGATTGTGACGGAAGCTACAACGGGCTCGTCTATCCGGAGATGGACCCGGAGCTCAGGCTCGACGCAAGCCTTTCGGGAGGGCAGATCGAGAAGGCCCTCTGTCCGGTGGACGGCAGCAGCCTGTGCATATTCCCCCTCTTTCGCCTGTCGGACCGGTACCGGCCGCAGGTGATAGATTTCGGGAACGGCGGGGGGTTCTGGAATTTCCTCAAGGAGAGGTTCGAGCTCATCGTGGTGGATCTTCCGCCGGCGATGATGCATACGAGCGGGCCCTCCATCATCCCTCTCGTCGACGGGGTGATCATCGTCGTCGAAGCGGAGAAGACACGGTGGCAGGTGGCCCTGAGCGTAAAGGAGAAGATCGTCAAGAACGGCGGCACCGTTCTCGGTGTCGTCTTCAACAAGCAGCAGCATTACATCCCTCAGTTCATCTACGATTACCTGTAAGGGAGGCGAACGGGGAAAAAGCATGGAAAAATACCTGCGTCAGGAGACCCAATTCCCGTACCGTACCCCGGTTCAGGGATACGTCCCCGTGGGCCGGGTCGGAGTGCCCCTCGGCCCGGAAGCCATGGAGGCCGCCGTTGAGGAAGGACGGGTTGAGAAAAGGCCACAGGTCGATGCGGAGGTACCGCTCGGATTTCCCAGGTACCGGTGGCTGCTGCTTCTGGGCGACGTCCTCCTCATCTCGCTGGCCATTATCGTTGCCATCGGGCTCAGGATAGGTTTTGCATGGAAGGCCGTTCTCCACTATTCCATCGTGCCGGTGTCCACCCTCGTATTATATCCCCTTGCCCTCTATATCTTCGACCTCTATAACGTGGAGCGCGTCTTCCGTTCCTGGGAGACGACCTTTCGCAGCGCCATCGCGGTGGCGCTGGGGACATTCCTTGCCGTGTGCGCCTTTTACGCCATCCCTCTGGGTCCTTACGGCAGGGGCGTCATGGTCATCGAGGCCTCTCTCGCCTGGTACTTCCTCAATCTCTGGCGGTGGAGCTACGGGATCGTTTTCCAGAAGACCGGCCCGAAGGTCCCGACGCTGATCCTCGGGGCCGGGTTTTGCGGCAGGACCATCTGCAGATTGCTCAGATCCCCCCTGTCGCCCTACGAAGTGAAAGGGTTCCTCGACGATAACCTTGACGAGATCGACACGGACAGATACCCGGCCATCATGGGCAGGAGCGACCAGCTTCTCGAGGTTGCGGCAGGTGCGGGGGCACACACGGTCATCCTCGCGATACCGAAGAACCGGTCCGTGAGGTTGATACGCACCATACTCGACGCGCGTCTGAAAGGGATCGACGTCCGCGACATGGCCGACATCTACGAGACCCTGACGGGGCGGATCCCGGTGCGCGGCATTGCCGACCAGTGGCTTCTCTTCGCGGAAGGGTTCTATCTTCTTCGCGCGGACTACGTGCAAAAGCTCAAGCGTCTCCTTGATTTTGTCGCCTCCGGGCTGATCCTGCTCTTCATGAGCCCGGTCATAGCCCTCGCCGTCATCGCCATCAAGCTTGATTCCCCCGGCCCCGTTTTCTACACCCAGCAACGGATAGGAAAGGACCGGCAGGTATTCACGATCTACAAGTTCAGGTCCATGGAATACGGATCCGAGAAGGCCGGCGCGCGGTGGGCCGCGGAAAGGGACCCCAGGGTCACGAGAGTGGGCAAGCTTCTGCGCCTCACCCACATCGATGAGCTTCCCCAGATATGGAACATCTTCAGAGGGGACATGAGCCTTGTGGGGCCGCGCCCCGAGAGGCCCGAGTTCGTCGGCATCCTTGAAGATCAGTTGCCCTACTACTATGTGCGTCACACCGTGAAGCCCGGCCTGACGGGATGGGCGCAGATAAACTACCGGTACGGGGCCTCGGTGGAGGACGCGAACATCAAGCTCGAGTACGATCTTTACTATGTCAAGAACATGTCCATCTTCCTCGATCTCAAGATCCTCCTGCGCACCGTCGGTGTGGTCCTTTTGAAGGATGGGGCGCGATAGGTCCCATGGACTCAAGACAGAGCGATAAGAAGCCCATAATGGTCACCGTCGATCTCGAAGACTGGTTCCAGGTCGAGAACCTCCGTCCCCTGTTTCCCCAGGAGACATGGGATTTCTGCGAACTGCGCGTCGAAAGGAACGTGTATATGCTTCTGGAACTTTTCGACGCCTGTCATGTGGAGGCGACCTTCTTTGTCCTCGGCTGGGTGGCCGAGCGTTGCCGGGGGCTTGTCCGTGAGATCGCCCGGTCCGGCCACGAGATAGCTTCCCACGGTTACTCCCACCGGCTGTGCGGGGAGCTCGAGGGAGTGGCCCTCGGCGAGGACATCCTGGCGAGCAGGGAACTGCTGCAGGATATTACCGGAGAGGCCCCAGCGGGCTACCGTGCGCCGAACTTCTCCATCACGAAGGAACTGACGGATATCCTCGGAGAGCTCGGTTTTGCATACGATTCAAGCTACAACAGTTTCGGCCTCAACAGCCGGTACGGCAGGGCGGAAGGGCTCCGTCAGACCGCCGGGGGTCATCTCACGGCAGGCAGCGGCATCCTGGAGCTGCCGGTGAGCAACCTTGAGCTCATGGGACGGACCGTCCCGTGGGCGGGCGGCGGCTATTTCAGGTTCTGGCCGACGGTTGTTTTCGAGCACGGTGTCGCCAGGATCCTCCGGAAAGAAGGACGGTACATCTTCTACTGCCATCCCTGGGAGGTGGACCCTGCTCAGCCCAGGTGTGCACACGGGATCGACCGGGTGAGCCGTTTCAGGCATTACCTCAATCTTGACAGGACCATGGAGAGGCTCGGGCACTTCTTCCACCGGTTCCAGGGCAGCCGTTTCATCTCGTGCTCCCGGTACCTCGGCGTCGGCCGGTATGAGAGGACCTGTGGAGATATCCCGGAGAGGTCGGCGGCTGCGCAATGATGCCGGGAACCACACCGCCGCGCAATCCGCATGGAGGTCAGGACATATGACGATCCGAACTTACGGTGAAAGGGACCGCGGTGCCTGGGACGGGTATGTCATGCAGAACCCGGGTGCGAGCTGTTACCATCTCACCGGCTGGAAGGACGTCATCGAGGAGAGCTTCGGTCACAGGACCTGCTATCTCCTGTCGTCCGGCAACGGCGGAAAGATCAATGGGATACTGCCCCTTGTTCATCTCAACAGCTTTCTTTTCGGCAGTTTTGTGGTGTCGCTGCCGTTCTTCAACTACGGGGGGGTATGTGCCGATGACCACCGCATCCGTGAGAGGCTCTTCGCGGAGGCGGCGGACATGCTCCGAAGGATGGGGATAAGCCACATGGAGCTGAGACACGCGGGGAATCTCCTGCCCGGCCTGCCGGTCAAGACGTCGAAGGTCTCCATGAGACTGCCGCTCCCGGGAACAAAGGAGGAACTGGCGGCCTCCTTCTCTTCGAAATTGAGGAGCCAGGTGCGCAGGGCCGTGAAGGAGGGGATGTGGGCGAGGATCGGGGGACTGGATGAGCTCGCGGGTTTCTACCACGTCTTTTCGCGGAACATGAGGGACCTGGGTACCCCCGTTTACCCGAGGAGGTTCTTCGGCAATATCCTGAAGACGTTTCCCGACAGGGCCCGGATCTGCACCGTGTACACGAAGGACGGTCTCCCCGTGGCCTCGGGGATGATCGTCGGGTTCAGACAGACCATGGAGATCCCCTGGGCATCATCACTCAGGGACTTCAACCGCTACGGACCTAATATGCTCCTGTACGCCACCGTGCTGGGGTTTGCCTGCGACCAGGGTTACAGGGTCTTCGATTTCGGTCGTTCCACCCCCGGTGAAGGCACGTACAGGTTCAAGGAACAATGGGGCGCTAGGCCCACCCAACTCTACTGGCATTACTGGCTCAGGAAGGGAAGATCGATGCCAGAGATCAACCCGCACAACCCGAAATACGGACTGGCTATCAGGATCTGGCAGCATCTTCCCCTGGGGCTGACGAGGCTGATCGGCCCGTCTCTCGTGAAGAACCTTCCCTAGCATGCCATGACAGACGATCCCCGCCACGGAAGACACATGCCATGAGGATCCGGCGAACCTTATCTCCGGCCGCCGCCGCCCTCTGCCCCGCGGACCTCTGGAAGGGGTTCGAGGGTTTCTTCGCGGGGGAGAGATACCTGAAGAAGGTGGAGGAGGAGCTCAGGGAATACCTCGGCGTAAGATACGCCTGGTTCACCTCGTCCGGCAAGGCGGCCCTGTACATCATCCTTCGTGCGCTGCGATCGCTCAAGGCCGACAGGTCGGAGGTGCTCATACCGGCGTACACCTGCTTTTCCGTTCCCTCCGCCATCGTCCGGGCGGGACTGGAGGTCGCGTTGTGCGATATAGACGCTGCGTCGCTCGATTTCGACAGCGTGCTTCTTCCGAAGAGCATCACCGAGAAGACGCTCTGTGTTGTCCCCAGTCATCTCTTCGGCATCCCCTCCGCCGTGGAGAGCATCATGGACATCTGCAGAGACAGGGGTGTCTTTGTCCTGGAGGACGCGGCGCAGGCAATGGGCGCGAGGCGCGGCGCAAAGATGTTGGGGACAATCGGAGATGCAGGTTTCTACAGCCTGGGGAGGGGAAAACCTGTGACCTGTGGGTCAGGAGGGATCATCGTCACCAACTCCGACGCCATAGCCCGTGCGGTGGACAGGGAGCTTTCACCGCTTCCCCTGCCCGGCAAGGCGAGACAAGCGAGGGAGTATATCAAGGTTGCCGTGATGAGCCTCTTCATCCGTCCCCGCCTCTATTCCTTGCCGGCGGCCCTTCCGTTTCTCCACCTGGGCCGTACCGTCTTCGACACCCGGTTCCCTGTGATGAGGTTCTCCTCGATGCAGGCCGGGTTGTGCATGACCTGGCGCCGGCGCCTGGAGGCCGCCATGTCGGTCAGGAGGAGGCAGGCGGAGATGTTCCGCCTCGCCATCGACGCCGTCCGGATCCCGGGCAACACATCGTCGGCGACCTACCTGAGGCTTCCGTACATGACGGAAAGCCGGGAGTGCAGGCTGAGAATATTTTCGTCCGCAAAGAAAAAGGGTCTGGGGATAACGGGGATGTATCCCTCCCCGATAAACGAGATCCCCCGGATAGCGCACCGGTTCGCCGGATCGGCCTTTCCCGCGGCCCGTCTCGTCGCGGACCGTCTCATAACGCTGCCCCTCCACCAGTACGTCAGGGACGGGGACCGGGACGAGATAGCCCGTCTCCTGGCGCCGGCACGGCCCGGCGAGACCTTAAGCCAGATCCGGCGTGCGGAGCGGACCATGCCGGGCATCGCCGGGAGGGAAGGGGCGTGACCATCGAGCTTCCGGGGTACATAACAGCAGTATTCTGGGTGGCCGTTCTTGTCGTTCTCTACGCCTACGTGGGCTACCCTCTCGTTCTTGCCGTCCTCGGTCTCTTCAGGACGCGCGGGCCGGCTTCCCCGGAGACTGAGCGCCTTCCGAAGGTAAGCCTCCTCATCTCCGCATACAATGAGGTAGCCGCGATCGAAGACAAGCTAACCAATTCCCTCGATCTCGACTATCCGGGGGAGCTCCTCGAGATCGTGGTGGTTTCCGACGCGTCAGGCGACGGGACCGACGATATCGCGCGCAAGTACGAGGACCGCGGCGTCGTCCTGAAACGCTGCGAGGGGCATATCGGCAAGACGGCCTGCCTGAACAGGGCCGTGCCCGAAGCGGCGGGGGATATCATCGTTTTCTCCGATGCGAATTCGCGCTACGACCGCCGGGCCTTGAGATGCCTGGTGGAGAGGTTCTCCGACAGGAAGATCGGGTTCGTGACGGGCAGGACGGAATACCTCTCCCCGGCAGGTGACGGCGGATCGTCCGCCGCCGGATTGTACACCCGCGTCGAGGGGCTCACGAAGACCCTCGAGGGCAGGATAGGCTCCTGCGTCGGTGCGGATGGCGCGATATTCGCCATCCGCAAGTCCCTCTACCGGCCTCTCGATGCCAGCGACATAAACGATCTCGTCATACCCGCGAAGATAGTGCAGCAGGGTTACAGGGGGGTGCTGGCCCCCGACGCATTCTGTCTGGAGCCCGCCGCCCCGGACGTGTCCGGTGAGTTCACGAGGCACGTGAGGATAACGACGAGGTCCCTGAGGGCCATCTTCAGACATCCGGGCCTCCTGAACCCTTTCAGATACCCCCTTTTCTCCTTCGAGCTCGCTTCGCACAAGCTGATACGGTTCCTCGTCCCCTTCGCGCTCTTCACGGCCTTCTTCTTCAATGTCCTCATCGTGGCTGTGGGTGGAGGGCCCGTATACGGAGCGGCCCTCTTCCTCCAGGTGTGCCTCTACGTCCTGTGGCTCGCGGGGTCCCTCAACATCCCCCTGTTCTTCCTGACGCGCCCATCCCGCGCGGCACATACTTTCTGTGCCGTGAACCTCGCCATTCTCATCGGCTGGATCAAATTCCTCAAGGGAGAAAAGTTCACCACCTGGGCAATACAGAGGTAAAGACCGTTTCAGGTTTCAGGCTCCAAGTTTCAGGCAAAAGACAGTGAACTTCTGCAACGTTCCAAGCTTCCACGCCTGCCCCCTGAAACCTGAAACCTGAGACGTGAGACCTGAGACCTGAAACCTGAGACTTGAGACCATCCATGCCCTCTAAGACCAACATTCTTTTCTTCCTTCAGACCTTTCGTACCGGAGGGTCGGAGCGGGTCGTTGTCGACCTGTGCCGCCGTCTCGACCGGGGGAGGTTCAATTGCTTCGCGGCGGCCCTCATCGACGGGGATCTCCGCGAGACGCTCAAGGGAATGGGGGTCCCCACGCTCCTTCCGCGGATACGCTCTGCACGGCAGGACGCGCTGAGTGTCATGCGCGGGGTCTCGGACTTCATCGGGGCCAACGCGATCCGCGTGGTGAACGCCCACCATTTCACGCCTTTCTTCTACGGTTTTTACGGGGCAAGGCGCCATGGCTGCAGGATCTTCTACACGGCCCACAGCCGCAGGGAGGTCGACGTGATGGGCGGGTCCTGGCGCGTTCTCGGGGGTGTTCTGATACGTCTGTCCGACGGGGCCATAGGCATATCCCACGACGTCAGCGAAGCCGTCAGGCGACAGTTCCGCCTGCCGGAGGCAAAGGTGCTCACCCTCACCAATGCCGTCGACCACAGCCGTTTCACGGTGGATATCGACGTGAGGGCGAAACGGAGGGAACTCGGCATAGGGGAGAAGGACCGCGTCATCGGATGTGTCGGCAACCTCAGATGGGACAAGAACTATCCCAACCTCATCAGGGCGTTCAGGATGCTCGGGGAACGCGTGAGCGGCGTGAGGCTGCTCATTGCCGGTGAAGGGAAGAGAAAGAAGGACTTGGAGAGGCTCATCGGGGAGATGGGCCTCGAAGGCAGGGTACTTCTCCTCGGTGCCAGGGAAGATGTTCCGGAGATCATGAAGGTCATGGACGTCTATTGCCTGAGCTCCTTCAGGGAAGGTCTGCCCCTTTCCCTCCTGGAGGCAATGTCCGCTCGCCTTCCCGTGGTGGGAACGGATGTCCCGGGCATACGGGACGTCATTGTCGACGGCAATACGGGTCTTCTCGTGCCGTCGGACGACCCCCGGAAACTCTCGGAGGCCCTTTTCAAGGTGCTCACCGACGGGGGGCTCGCACGGGGGATCTCGGAAAGAGGTTTCAGGTATGTCCTCAGGGAGCACGGGTCCGAGAGATGGGTCGCGGAGTATGAGACCCTGTTCTCCCTGAACGGGCACGCGGGGGTGTCGGCCGACAAGGGTGTTCGCGCCGGCCGGATGCCGTTCACGGTTTGATTGCATGGAAATGTCTGTCCAGATAATGAGAAATATCCTGTCGAACTGGGGGTTTTTTGTTATAGGCGCTGCCGTCCAGTTCCTCATGACACCCTTTCTCGTCCACCGTCTCGGCGATATGCAATACGGGATTTGGATCCTGGTCATGAGCTTCGCAGATTTTCTCGGCCTCTTCGATTTCGGAGTGAGCGGCTCTGTAGTGAAATACGTCGCCGAGTTCAGGGCGAAGAATGACAGCGACGGCCTCAACAGGGTGTGCAGCAGCGCCTATTACGTGTTCCTGGCGGCGGGGATGCTGGTCTTTCTGGCTTCGATCGCTCTGGCCTTCGGCTTTGTGCACAATTTCAAGATTTCCCAGGAAGAAATCTCCGATGCGCGCTGGGTGATGCTCATCATCGGTTTTCAGATCGGATTGATCCTTCCCTTCGGGTTTTTCACGGGTTACATGAGGGGCATCCAGCGATACGATCATGTCGCGGGCATATCGCTGGCCCTGCTCTTCATCCGGAGCCTTCTTGTCGTCGTCCTGGTCTTGATGGGGTACGGGCTTGTGGCCATCGCCCTTGCCCACCTCATTTCGACCATTATCGGCGGGACAATAAGGGCGATCTATGTGTTCAGGGTAAACCCGGCCCTCAGGCTGCGTCCTGGCTTCATCACCAGGAATGAACTGGCGATGGTAGGCCGGTACAGCGTCCTTATCTTCTTGTATTTTCTGGCAACGAGGTTAATCTTCTCGGCCGGGAACCTTGTGATAGGGTATTACCTCAGCGCCGCCGCCATCACGTTCTGGGCCATTCCGCAGAGGCTTGCCGACGAACTGCGTGCCGTCACCATGTGTACCGGCGTGCTGCAGCCCACAGTGAGCAACCTCAATGCCCGGGGCGAGGACGTAAAGGTGCGGAAGGTCCTGGTTAACGGCACGAAGTATTTGATGATGATCGTGCTCCCCATGGCGGTTGCCTATCTCGTGGTGGGGGACGCATTGATCTCGTTGTGGATGGGTCCGAAGTACGCCGGGACCTGCTACGGCATTCTTGTAATCCTGACCTGTGCGGTGACGACCAACATCTCGCAGTTCACGTCAACACAGATCCTGCAGGGGATAGCGAGGCATGGGTGCACGTCATACGTCACGATCTTTGAGGCGGCGGCAAACCTTGCCCTGAGTATAATCCTTGTAAAGAAATACGGCATCATCGGTGTGGCCGTCGGTACCCTCGTCCCCATGCTGTGTACAAATCTGGTCGTCATACCCTGGTACACGTGCCGGGTCACCGGTTTCTCAATGCGTCATTTTTTCAAGGAAGGACTTCTTGTCCCGTGCATCCCGGCATGCCTTTTCGGGGTCCTGCTGTACGCCGCCTCCAGGATGATAGGGATAGACGGCTGGATGGAATTCCTGACGGTCCTGGCAGTGTGCCTGGCGTGCTATGTCTTTGTCGCCTGGCACCTGTGCCTGTCGAAGCAGGAGCGCATTGAGAGGTGGAAGGAGTTGGTTGTCGCGGTCCGGTCCGGTTTTGCGGTCATGCGGTCCCTCTTTCTGTCAATGCATTCCCGTCCCGAAAAGTCATTGCCTTGAGCCGAAATACAAGAAGGGAGGTTCTCCTCATGGAAGCACAAAGCAACATTGCCGGCGAGCGCCTGGGTCCATCCTTCGTCTGTTTCCTGATATGGACCTTTGTCGTCTTGGCAAGGCCTCAGGACTTCGTGACCTTGCTTGCACCGTTCAGGCCCGTGCTTCTGATCTGCTTCGTCACCATGGCCATGATGTTTCTTGAAAGAGTTGCTGTTCCCGCGAACATGTTCAGACTTTCCGAGGTCCGACTGGTTCTTCTTCTGTACCTCATTATGCTCGTCGGAATACCTTTTGCGGTCCACAGGGGCGTGGCGTTCCGTTTTCTCACCTCCGTGATGCCGGCAACGCTCCTTTACTTTCTTGTCGGCATAGTCCAGTTGCGGTCCGTGAGAAGGCTCAACATGACCATGGCTACGATAGCACTGAGCCTCGTTTTTTCTGCTTCTATTTATATCATGGAAAGCGTCGCGCATCAGGGTTTCCGGGGGGTGGCAAGCGGAATGTACGATCCGAATGACATAGCAATGCTCTTCGCCACCCTTATTCCCCTGTGCCTTTACGTGCTGTTTGCCGGGCATGGGCGGGTGATCAGGACCCTGTCGGTCGTCGCGACCTGCCTGGCCGCGGCGGGAATAATGATGAGCCGTTCCAGGGGTGGTGTACTGGCGTTGGTTGTTGTCATCGTTTTTTTCTTCCTGGGCAGCGTGCCAAGGATACGAGGCGCCGCGAAGATAGCCGTAGTCGTCATGCTGGCATTTGTTTTCATCAATTATTTCTCGATGGTCCAGGGACGTTTTCAAAACATGGCGCAGGACTACAATCTGAATGACGAGAACGGCCGGATCAACCTCTGGAAGCAGAACCTGGTCATTGTGGGTGAAAACCCCGTTCTGGGCGTGGGTGCGGATTGCTCAGCTGTGGCCCTTGGTCTATTGAGGGCCCATGAGGGGGGTACACAGACGTGGCTAACCCCGCATTCATCGGTTCTTCAAGTAGCTGTCGAGACAGGTATTCCCGGTCTTGCCATCTTTGTTATCCTTAATATCCTTGCCATGCGCAATCTGCGAAGGGTATGCAGGGACCGGGACCATCCCTTGTCGCGGCTCGCCTTCTTTATGGAACTATCCTTCTACGGGTTCTGGACCGGCGGGTTATTGCTCAGTCACGGATACTCTGTCCATCTCTATCTCCTTCTGGGAATTTCCGCAGCCGTACGGCACCTGTATGTGTATCCCGCCATATCGACGTCGCTTGCGGGGTCTAAAAAAGAAGAGAGGGAGGAACATGCAACGAGCAATATCTGAGCTGCGATGGGAAAAAGCGCAGGTATACGAGAGAGGTTTTTGGTCGAAACAGCTCTCGGTGGCGACGGGCGAAGTATCGCGGTACAGGTGGTATGAGGAACGGGCACAGGGGATCTGGAGGCGCGTGAAGCCGCTTCTGGCCTCACAGGCACGGACCAGCATCCTTGAGATAGGGCCGGGACCGGTGGGTATCGTCAATTATCTCGAGGCGGATGAACGCCACGCCCTCGATCCCCTGGAGGATTATTACAGCTCACAGCCCGAGTTCGAGCGCGTAAGGGACAGGGGAGTCATACGCCACAACGGTACCGGTGAGGATGTCCTTTCCCTCGGGAAAACCTTTTCCTTCGTGATCCTCGACAACGTCCTCGACCATATGAAAGACCCGGACCACGTGCTCCGCGGCATTCACAGGAGCCTCGACCCCGGGGGGGTCATGTTCATCAGTCTCAACATCTATACCAGGTTCGGCGCCTTCGTGCGAAATATCATGGAATACCTCGAGATCGACAAGGGCCACCCCTTCAACTTTTCCCGGTCCCCCGTCGTTTCGCTTCTTCGGAAGAACGGGTTCCAGGTCCTGTGGTCACAGACGGAGGACTACGGAACTCAGAAAAGAGAGTACATGCGATCGGGAGAGATGAGAAAGGTGCTCAAGAGTTGCCTCGGTACCGTGGATTTCAGGTTCAGTGCCTTTTGCAGGAAGGCATGATGGCGCTTCGCTACCTCCAGCACCTGTACAACTGGCCCGTTATCTTCCGGAACCAGTGGAAGACCCCCGGCGAACTCGTGGCCATGCAGGAACGGGCACTGAGGCGTCTCATTGCCCACGCCTATGCCAGGGTTCCCCATTATCGGAGGCTCTTCGACTCGAAGGGAATACGTCCCGAGAGCATCTCGTCCCTCACCGATCTGAGGAACGTCCCGATCCTGACGAAGGAGATGGTCCGTGCCGGCTATCCCGGCGACATGCTGGTGTCCGGCGTGGACCGGTCCGAATGTTCACCGCGCATGACGTCGGGATCGTCGGGCAGGAAACTGGAAGTGGTGCTCGATCACAGGGTTGCCGTGCTCTACCGCCTCATGCAGCTCCGGCAGCTCATCGATCTGGGTTACCGCCCCTGGGACACGATGGCCTACGTGCGTTTCTCCCCGCCCGTCACGAACATCATGTTGCAGAGGATGCGTCTCTTCAGGCGTTCCTTCATTCCCCTCGAATGGGAGCCCGAGCGGCAGATAGCACAGATCCTTCGCACGAGGCCGCGGATCATCAATGCCTATCCCTCGGTGCTTTACCTGCTGGCAAGGACGCTGGGAAAGGAGAAGGGGAAGGGTCTCAACCTCAAGTTCCTCATGTCGAATTCCGAACTATTGACGGCGCACGCGAGAGAATACATCGAGGATGTCTTCCAGTGCAGGGTGTATGACGATTACTCATGCCTGGAGTTCTCGGCGATAGCCTTCGAATGCAGGATGCAGAGCCTCCATATCGCGGCGGACAACGTGATAGTCGAGTTGCTGGACGACAGGGGCGACAGGCTTCCTCCAGGTGTGCCCGGGAGGATAGTCGTCACCTCCCTCAACAATTATTCCATGCCCTATATCCGCTACGAGATAGGCGATGTCGGGATCCTGTCCGGGGAACAATGCCCCTGCGGCAGGCACTTCCCCGTTCTCAAGGCAATTGTCGGAAGGTGTGATGATTTTCTGGTCATGCCCTCCGGCCGGCTCATCGATCCCCAGACGGTTGTCTTCCAGATCGAGACAATTCCCGAAGTAAGGGAGTTCAGGGTCATTCAGCAAAGAGACCGGAGTCTTATTGTAAATATCATTCCCGAAAGCGCGGTTGAGTTTCGAAAGGTCAAGGAAGAGATCCGCGCAAAGTTGAATGTCCTCCTGGATGGCAGCCTTCCTGTGGAAGTGATCGAGACCTGTTGCCTGGACAGAGGGTCAACAGGCAAACACAGGTCGGTTTTTTCGCAAATAACTGCGAGTCGCGGGTCTGATGTATGAAATATTCCGGGTGTGATCGCCAGACTCTTGCGCCGTGTCTTCCATGTCTCATCCGGAGACCATGATCTTTAAATATCAAAGATTTTCGTATTGTGGTGGAGGTGACAATGAGTCTATTGGGTGAATTCATATTAAGAAAGCTCAGCCGGGATCCGCGGAGCACCGACTATGTCTCGATGGCCTATGAGGAGAAATACAGGGATCCCGAGACATATGCGGTTTCTCTGACCAACACGTTTCCCAGCATGAGCCGCATGGTCCGGGGCAGGCAAGCGTTGGACGTAGGCTGCTCGAATGGCATGGAAGCCTTGGCGTTGCTGGCAATGGGGGCGTCGAAAGTGACCGGCATAGATATCAGGATCGATCCGGAGAAGAGCGCGCGACTTCTGGCATCACATCCATTTCGCGGATGCGAGCTGGCAGTCATGGATGCGGAAAAAATGACCTTCGGCGACGAAACCTTTGACGTGGCAATAAGCTGCGGCTCCTTCGAGCATTTCAATGAGCCTTACAGCGTGTTGAAGGAGTGCAAGAGGGTCGTAAAGGCAAATGGAAGGATCTGTCTCACATCCGGCGTCTGGTCGCATCCATGGGGGGCACACATGAACTTCTTCACACGCGTCCCCTGGGTCCAGTTCATTTTTTCCGAGAGCACCATTATGAATGTAAGGAGATGCTACAGGGGTGATGGGGCAAAAAGGTTTTGCGAAGTTGAAGGGGGGCTGAACAGGATGGGCATCAGGCAATTCCAGGACATCGTCTCGGAATTGGACTTGCGCATCGAATATCTGAGATTGGTCCCGGTGAAGGGATTGTCCTGCCTCGCCAGGATACCAGGGATAAATGAATTCTTCACAAGCCTTGTCATTGCCGTTCTGAGAAAACAGGCAATACCTGAGACAGGCAGTCCCGTCGGCGTTGAACCGGCCGAAGAGCGCTGAAACCCGGCGCCGACGAGAGAGAAGCTTCTTCTATTTCTACAAAGACACCAGAAGGGGGTACAGCCATGATCAGCAGATGCAGGAAGTGTTTTGCAGGAGTCGCTTTGTTGTTTCTTCTCGTCCTTTGTGCCGCGACCGGTTCTTTCGCCGACGTCATCATCGACAACGGCGGCACGGGGACATCCTACACCGGCAGCTGGGCCGTCTCGGGAGGCACCAACCCCTATGGCGCCTCGAGCCTGTGGGCCCGCAACGGCGTCACCTACACCTTTGCCATGAGCGGACAGACCGCCGGGATCTACGAGGTCCTCATGTGGTGGTCGGGATACTCATCGCGGGCTTCGAGTGTCCCCGTGGCCATAAACCACGCGTCGGGCACGACGAGCGCGACCGTCAACCAGCAGCAGAACTCCGGCCAGTGGAACAGCCTCGGCACCTACTACTTCAGTGGCAGCGGTTCCGTGACGATCACCGCGGCGACGGGCGACAGCTTGAGCACCTGTGCCGACGCGGTCCAGTTCAGGTTCGTCTCCGGGAACGCGGCGCCGACGGCGACGATCGATTCCATCTCACCCAACCCGGCCAGCCCGGGTGAATCCATCACCCTTACCGGCCACGGCACCGACACGGACGGCAGCATCACCGCCTACGAATGGACCTCATCGATAGACGGTACCATCGGTGCCGCGGCCTCCTTCTCCACCTCGACGCTCTCCGAGGGCACCCACACCATCACCTTCCGGGTGAAGGACGATGAAGAAAGCTGGTCCCCGGGGGTGACCGCATCCCTCGTGGTCGGAACCCCGTCGGTGGAGGTCATCATCGACAACGGGGAAACAGGAACATCGTACACCGGCAGCTGGGCCGTCTCGGGCGGGAGCGATCCCTACGGCACGAACAGCGTCTGGGCACGCAACGGCGTCACCTACACCTTTGCCATGAGCGGACAGACCGCCGGGACCTACGAGGTCTTTATGTGGTGGTCGGGATACTCGTCGCGGGCGACAAGCGTCCCCGTGGCAATAGCGTATACGGGCGGTACGAGCAACGTGACCGTCAACCAGCAGCAGAACTCCGGTCAGTGGAACAGCCTCGGCACCTACTACTTCGACGGCAGCGGTTCCGTGACGATCACCGCGGCGACGGGCGACAGCTTGAGCACCTGTGCCGACGCGGTGAAGTTCACCCTTGTCTCCTCCAACTCGCCTCCTACGGCGACGATCGATTCCATCTCACCCAACCCCGCCAGCCAGGGTGAATCCATCACCCT
>LVAA01000139.1 GCA_001603955.1 Syntrophobacterales bacterium Delta_02
GCGCGGGGTGCCCATGCGCAGCTGGCGCTGCCTGCTCATGCTGCTCACCTCCATATCGGCCATGCAGAACGATACAGAAATGCTGCTGCGCGTTTCCAACGATCTGCTTGCCATTGCCGACCGCATGGCCCCTCCCGGCGAAGTGCTGCGGCAGAGCGCTGAAATTCTTGTCCACGCCCTGTACGCCGATATGTACGTATGCCGCCTGCGCAATGCCAATGGCGAATGGGTGGCGCGCTCGGCCAATCAGGTGGACGGCGGCAGTATTCCCATCGTGGCTCCCATGCTGGAGGAAGGCCTGCGCGAGCACCCCGTGATGCGCGCCATTCTCGAAGGTCACGCCCGCTATGTGGTGTCCAACAATCTTCAGGCCCTCGCTATGGGCGGCGAATCGTTTGACTGCATCATCTACAAGGAGGGCTACCGTTCGCGACTGGCCTTTGTGCTGCGGGAGCGCAGCAACAAGCCCCCCTTTGGCCTTGTGATGCTGTATACCAAACGTGAGTATGGCTTTGAAAGCTTTGACGAACGTTTTCTTTCAAAATGCGCCAGCATTGTTTCGCTCACGGTGGGCCGCCGTGTGGCCGTTGCCCGCGACACGCTGGAAAAGGCCGCCGGAGCTATGGCCCACTACGGCAACAATGCCCTGAACGTCATGCGCAATCAGGCGGAATATTGCGGCGAACTGGTGGAAGACCTGGACGCCAATCAAGCACGCAGCCTGCGCCTTGCGCGCGAGCTGCTGGCCGAGTTTCCTGAAAATTCCCGAGGCCGCATGCTCGGCATGGAGCTGGAGCGCGCGCTCGCCCGTAACGACCTCACCGAACTGGCAGGGCACCTTGGCGGCGTGCTTGAAGGCACACGGCGCATGACGCGCATTATCAATTCGCTCAAAAAGTCCGCGGATCGGCCACGCCTGATGCATTACGCCCTTGGGCACGATGTTCTGCGCCTTGAGGACGATGTAACCCGCGAGGATTAGTCATGCGAGCCGCCCGGCTTTTTCCCTTTCTTGAGACCATCAGGCACTATTCCGCCCAGGATTTCAAGGCCGACATGACGGCGGCCCTTACCGTGACGCCTATGGCTGTGCCTCAGGCAATGGCCTATGCCATTATTGCCGGGGTTCACCCGCAGTACGGCATTTATGCCTGCATGCTGCCCGTGGTGCTGGCCGCCCTGTGGGGATCATCCCGCTTTATGGCCGCTGGCCCCACCAACGCCATCTCCATGATTATTTTCTCCACCCTCGCGACCATCAGCGTGGGCGGTGAACTGATCAGCACCATGCCGGAAGAATCGCGCATGGCCTATATTTTTGGCATGGCGCTTCTGTGCGGGCTTATTCAGCTGGGCATGGGGCTGGCGCGATTGGGCGATCTGGTCAATTTTATCTCGCATTCTGTCATGGTGGCCTTTACCACCGGAGCGGCGCTGCTTATTGCCGCGGGGCAGCTCTATATGGCTATGGGCCTGACGGGCCCCAAGCCTTCGGGCTTTTTCAACCAGATGTTTGGCGCGTTGCACGGGCTGCCCTTTATCAATTACTGGAGCCTTGGCATTACCCTTGCCACCATTGTTCTGACCATTGCTTTCAAGCGCTTGTCTCCGCGCTTTCCCGCATCTCTGGCCGCGCTCGGCGTGATTACGCTCTTTGCCGCCCTGTTCAGCGTGGGTGAAAAGGGCGTTCCTCTGGTTGGGGCCATACCCAACGTTGTGCCGCCTTTTTCACTGCCGCCCTCCTTTGATCTGGATGCGGTGCGCGACCTGTTCATGCCCGCGCTGGCCATTGCCCTGCTGGGCACGGTGGAATCACTGGCTATCGGCAAACAGCTGGCAAGCATCAAGGGCGATACTTTTGACGGCAGCCAGGAGCTTATCGGTCAGGGACTCGGCAATATCGCCGCAGGCCTCACCTCGGGCATTCCCGGCTGCGGTTCATTTACCCGCAGTGCACTTGTGGTCACATCCGGCGGCAGAACGCGCATGGGCACGGTGTTTTCAGGCATCCTCGCCCTGCCCCTGCTGTTTGTGCTGGCCCCGCTCATAAGCTGGCTGCCACTGCCCGCCCTGAGCGGCATTCTGCTGCTTATTTCCTTCAAGATGATCGACATTGACTCCATTCGCCTGTGCGTTGTGGCTACCAGTGTGGACAGAGCCGTGCTGCTCATCACTTTTTTGTCCACACTGCTGTTTGATCTTGAGAAGGCCATATTCATCGGCGTGATGCTTTCCCTCACACTGTTTATTTACAAGACCTCCCACCCACGCGTAAACAAACTTCACAAAGGCGACCCGCTGCTGCGCGAAGGCCCCGCCGAACTGCCTCAGGGCATCACCGTGTACATGATTGAGGGAACCCTGTTTTTTGGGGCCATCCACGAACTTGAGCGCCTGTTGTATGCCGAAGACAGCGAGCCCACCCGGCTTGTGGTGCTGCATCTTTCGCGCGTGTTCTGGATTGATGCGTCAGGCGCGCATGCTCTCTCTCAATTTATCGAACGCTGTTATGCGCGCAGCTTGCCGGTTATTCTTGTGGTGGGCTGCCCCACCGTGCGCGATATTCTGCGGCGCACCGGCCTGCTGGATTACCTCAGCAACGGCTTTGTGGCTGGAACCACAGGTGAAGGCCTGCGGCTGGCGGCAGACATGCTGAACCGCTTTGCATGCAGCGATGCCCAGTGCGCAAATGGCGCAGCAGATGCAAACGAGGCGCAGCCCGCACCGCCTGCACCCGCCGGATCCGGCCCAGACTATATGGCGCAGTCTGCACGGGTGGCGCTTGATCCCCACGGCAACGTGCTGCCAACGGAGCAAGCAGCCCCTGAGGAAAATTCCGCCGAACCGCCGTGCGAGACCAAGGAGCACCCGTGACCAAGGTTTTTCAACTGCCCACATGCCCCGCAAACCCTGATTCTCTGCCCTTTGGCCCCGAGCACCCCTGGCTGGCCCCGCTGGCCGGATACAGCGATTTGCCCTTTCGCATGCTCTGCCGCGAATACGGGGCAGCCGTGTGCGTTACCGAAATGGTCAGCGCCAAGGGCCTTGTTTATGAAAGC
>LVAA01000140.1 GCA_001603955.1 Syntrophobacterales bacterium Delta_02
GACAGCAACGCCGTGATCGCAGATGATGTCGAGATCGGTCCCTACTGCATAGTGGAGGGGGGGGTGCGGATCGGGGCGGGAAGCCGCCTTGAGAGTCACGTCGTCCTCCAGGGAAACACGGTCATCGGCGAAGGCTGCACCGTGAGCCCTTTCGCGTCCATAGGGGGCCCTCCCCAGGACATCGGTTACAAATACGAACCCACACAGGTCATCATCGGCAGAAACAACACCATAAAGGAATACGTGACCATCAACCGGGGAACCGCGAAGGGAGGCGGCGTCACCCGGGTGGGGGACAACAATTTCATCATGGCATACGCCCACATCGCGCACGACTGCAACGTGGGGAACAATATCATCATGGCGAACGGGGCGACTCTCGCGGGCCACGTGGAGGTCTCCGATTTCGTCATCTTCAGCGGTCTCTGTGCCGTCCACCAGTTCTGCAGGGTCGGCAAATACGCCTTCATCAGCGGTCTGACAGGGATTCCCAAGGACGTGCCGCCCTTCGTCATTGCCGCCGGTGACAGGGCAAAGCTCTATGGCCTCAACCTTGTAGGCCTTGAAAGGCGCAATTTCTCCAAAGATGAGATAATGAAGCTGAAAAAGGCATACCGCATCCTCTTCAGGTCCGCTCTCCCCCTGAAGACGTCCCTCAAGATCATCAGGGAGGAGCTGGACGGGGATAACATCGGATATCTTATCGAGTTCATAGAGTCATCAACGAGGGGAATATGCCGGTAAACGTCGCGCTTATCGGTCTCGGCCACATGGGCCGCATCCATCTCGGCAAGCTCTGCTCCTTCGAGGACGTTCGTGTCTGCGGCATCGCCGATGTCGACGACGTTCTCGCCCGCGAATACGCCGAGAAGTACACGGTGCCGTCCTTTTCCCGTTATTCCGATGCCCTGCCCGACGCCGCCTGCGCCGTCATCGCAACCCCCACTCAGTCCCATTACGCCATCGCAAAGGACTGCCTCGAACGAGGCGTCCATGTCTTCCTCGAAAAACCCATCACCGTGCTCCCGGAGGAAGCCCAGGAACTCGTCGACATGGCGGCGGCGGGAGGGCTCGTCCTCCAGGTAGGTCACCTCGAAAGACTGAACCCCGCAATCAGGCAGGCACTCTCCCTGGTTCGAAGACCACGGTTCATCGAGGCCCGCAGGATCGGACCTTTCACCGGCAGGTCAACTGACGTGGACGTCGTCCTCGACCTTATGATCCATGATATCGATCTCGTCCTGTCTCTCGTCGGCGAAGAGGTGAGGGATGTTGAAGCCCAGGGTGTCCCCTTCTTCACGAACCTCCCGGACGTCGCCAGCGCACGGATCGAGTTCAACGGCGGATGCGTTGCCAGCATCACGGCAAGCCGCGTCTCCACGTTCCGTGAGCGCTCCCTCACCATCTATGAGGAAGACAGGTACCTCTTCCTCGACCTGATGCAGGGAAAGCTCGCGAGTATTGTCAGGAAAGAAGGGGGACAGGCGGACACAACAGAGTATGCCGCCGCACAGATGGACCCCGTCAGGGACGAACTCCTTGAGTTCGTCAGGGCCGTGGAGGGCAGGTCCGCCCCGAGCGTCAGCGGATCGGACGGCCTCAAGGCTCTTGAGCTCGCGAGCAGGATCCAGGATCGTATTGCAGGCAGACAGGGTACAAGCCATCGGTAAAAAGATATTCATATCGACGGGGGAGCTGTCCGGAGAGGTCCACGCCTGCCATCTCGTCGAATCCCTCAGGAAGACAGGAGATCTTCGCGTAACCGCCATGGGTTCGGAAAAACTCGCGGCTACCGGCGCCCGCATCGTCCGGGATTACCGGGACATCTCCGTGACGGGCCTGAGCGAGGTCCTCTCGCATGCGGGCAACATCAGGAAGGCCTTCGATATCGTCAAGACCCATATCAGAACAGAGCGACCGGACCTTGTGGTCCTTGTCGATTTCCCGGGATTCAACATGAGGATAGCCCGCTTCGCCCGGTCCCTCGGCATTCCCGTCATCTATTTCATTCCGCCCCAAGTATGGGCCTGGAAGCGGGGACGCCTCAGAAAGATCAGGCGATACGTAGACATGGCCATCTGCATCCTTCCCTTCGAGGAAGAGATGTATACCAGGGCGGGCGTCCCCGCGGTCTACATCGGCCACCCTTTTGCCGAGACCGTGAGGCCGACCCTTACCCGCGATGAGTTCCTCGCGAAGGCTGGGGTCCCCGGAAACCGGCCCATCCTGACCGTCATGCCCGGAAGCAGGCGCAACGAGATACGGCGGCACATGCCCGTCCTTTCGGCGACACTCGCCGCCGTGCGCCGGAGCATTCCCGGTCTCTTAGTCCTTCTGCCCCTCGCGGACAACATCGACGAGGCAGTCGTCAGGCCTTACCTTCAGGACGATCACGGGGTCACGGTCCTGAGGGGGAATTCCCACGATGCGCTGGCCTATTGCGACGCCGCCATAGTGGCTTCCGGCAGCGCAACCCTGGAGGCGGCCCTTCTCAAGGCACCCACCGCGATCATCTACCGCATATCCTGGCTTTCATATGCCATCGCGCGGCTCATCGTCCACGTCGACTATATCGGTCTTCCCAATATCGTTGCCGGCAAGGAGGTCTTTCCGGAATTCGTTCAGCGCCTCGACCCCGAAATCATTGCCAGGAAGGCTCTAACTATGATAGATAAAGGAAGGCAGGACGTTGCGGGCGAATTGGGATCGATCGTCGACAAGCTGAAGAAGAAGGATTCCTACCGGTTGGCCGCTGACGCCGTACTACACTTTCTCGAGAGAACATGAACCTCTACCTGAGACTTCTTAGATTCGCGTACCCGTACAAGGCAAAGCTGATCATCGCCATGATCTTCATGTCACTGTGCTCCGGCGCCCAGAGCTTCAGCGCCTACCTCGTCAAGCCCGTCCTTGACTCCATATTCTTCGAGAAAGACATGACGAAGCTCTACATCATGCCCGCCGCGGTCATCGTTCTCTTCCTGATCAAGGGCACCTTCGAGTACGTCCAGGGCTATTACATGGGCTATGTCGGCCAGAGGGTTGTCACCGACATCAGGAACCTCGTCTTCTACAATATGCAGAAACAACCCCTCTCCTTCTTCGACAAGACACCCACGGGCTCCAACATCTCCCGCATAGTGAACGATGTCTCCCTTGTCCAGAGCACCGTTTCCGACTCCGTCGCGGCCGTCCTCAAGGACGCCTTCACCATCATCGGACTCGTCATCGTGGCCTTTCGCATGGAGTGGAAACTGACGCTGATCGCCTTTCTCATCCTGCCCTTTTCCATCTACCCCATCGTCGCCTTCGGCAAGAAACTCCGCAAGATAGGGCTCAATATCCAGCAATACCTGGCGCGCCTTACCAGTTTTCTCCATGAGACCATCACCGGCCAGAGGATCGTCAAGGCCTTTTCCATGGAGGAGTACGAGAACAAGAGATTTACCGCGGAGAACGAGTCGCTCTTCAGGATCTCCATGAAACGTACGAAGATCAGGGCGTTGTCCCACCCCGTGATGGAGGTCATCGGCGGGATCGCCGTCGGCGTCGTCATCTGGTACGGCGGCAGGGAGGTCATCCTGGGAAACTCCACCCCCGGTACCTTCTTCGCCTTCATGGCGTCCCTCATCATGCTCTACGAACCCATCAAGAAGATCAACAAGGAAAACCACAACGTCCAGCAGGGGCTCGCCGCGAGCCAGCGCGTCTTTGAGATCATCGACAGACAGCCCGAGGTCATGGAAAGACCCGACGCCGTGGACCTCGGTAAGGTCCGGGGTGTTATAGACTTCGAGGACGTCTCCTTCCGGTACGACGAAAAGATGGTCCTGAACAATGTAGACCTCAGGATCGACAGGAACGAGGTCATCGCCGTCGTCGGGAAGAGCGGCGTGGGAAAGACGACCCTCGTCAACCTGATACCCAGGTTCTATGACGTTACTCAGGGTCTGGTCAGGGTCGACGGCACCGATATCCGCGACGTCACCCTCGATTCCCTGCGGAGGAACATCGCCCTCGTCACGCAGGACGTCATCCTATTCAACGACTCCATACGGAGCAACATCGCCTACGGCGTCGAGCCGAACGAGGAACAGCTTTACGAGGCGACCCGGATGGCCTTCGCACATGACTTCATCCTCAAGCTTCCCAAAGGGTACGACACCATCGTCGGCGAGAAAGGAGTGCGGCTCTCCGGCGGGCAGAAACAGCGCATCGCCATAGCCAGGGCGCTCTACAAGAACGCGCCCATCCTCATCCTCGACGAAGCGACGAGTTCTCTCGACGCCCAATCGGAGATAGAGGTCCAGAAGGCCCTTGAGAATCTCATGAAAGGCAGGACGACCATCATCATCGCCCACAGGCTCTCGACGATCATCAATGCCCACCGGATCATCGTCATCGACAAGGGCATGATAGTCCAGGAAGGCACCCACGGGTCGCTCATCGAGCAGGACGGTCCCTACAGGAAGCTCTACGAGATACAGTTCCGCGAAGGGGCCCGCAAGAAGGTCATCCCCATGGGAAAGAAGCGCTGATGAAAAAGAAGATCAAGTCATTCCTGATGCTCCACGTCATTCCTCCCATGGTATTCGCTTTCCTCCGGGCACTGAGGCTCACACTGCGCATCGAACACGTGAACAGGCCGCCCGACGGCAAGTGGGGAAACCGCTTCAATTACATCGTCTGCTTCTGGCACGGCAGGCTCCTCATGATGCCCTTCGCGAAGAAGGGTGGTGGGGGCAAGGTGCTCATCAGCCGCCACAGGGACGGAGAGTTCATCGCCAGGATAGTGAACTACTTCGGCATCGGCACCGTCCGCGGATCGTACAGAAAAGGCAGCGTCTCCTCGCTCAGGGAGATCCTTCATGACCTCCGGGACAGCATCGATATCGCCATCACCCCCGACGGCCCCAAGGGACCGCGCTTCACCGTGAAGAAGGGTATCGTGGAGCTCGCACGGCTCTCCGGCAAGGCACTCCTCCCCGTAAGCTATGGTGCGGGTAAAAAAAAACTTTTCATTCCTGGGACCGATTCATACTTCCCTACCCTTTCTCCCGGGTCGTTTTCCTGTGGGGAGACCCCATCCCTGTAGGCCGTGACCTCGGCGCGGAAGACATCGAGAAGAAGCGCCTGGAGCTCGAGGCAATACTCATCAAACTGACCGAAGAAGCGGAAGAAGCGGCATGTGGAAAGTGATCTACAACCTGCTCACCCTCTGCGCCCTCCCCGTCTTCACGGTGATAGGCCTTACCAACACGAAGATAAAGAAAAACTTCCGCGAGCGCCTTGTCCCGTCCGTCACCGGCCAGCCGATGACGGGCGCGTGCATGATCCACGGTGCCTCGATAGGAGAGGCCGTCATCGCGGAGAGCGTGGCGGACTACCTCGCAAACAACGGTGGACCGACGAACTTCCTCTTTACGGCCAACACGTCCTACGCACAGGAGATGCTGGAGAGGAAACAGGGTGTCAGGGAGGGCAGGAACGTGGCCCCTCTTCCCTTCGACCTTCGCCCCTCCGTCCGGCGCTTCCTCGACCATTACAGACCCTCGGCGATCATCATCGTGGAAACGGAGATCTGGCCCAATCTGATCTGGGAGGCTCGCCGACGGCGGATCCCGGTCGTCATTATCAACGGCCGCATATCGGACAGCACCCTGGCAACCTACAGGAGACTCTCCGTGTTCATGAGGTCGGCCCTCGCGGGCGTGGAGGCCGTCATCGCGCAGTCCGGGGAACACAGGCAGCGTTTCATCTCCATCGGCATGGCCCCGGAGCGGGTCTTCGTCACCGGCAACATCAAGTACTATCGTCCCGTCGCGGGGACCATTCCCGACAGGGAGGCGCGCGACAGGATCATCGTCATGGGCAGCATAAAGGAAAAAGAGCTCGACGAGATCTACAGGGCCGTGGCCCTCCTCAAGTCCGATCTCCCCGATCACAGGATATTCATAGCGCCCAGGGAACTGCATCTGGCAGTCTCGATCGAGGAGGAGCTTTCAAAGACCTTCCGAACCACCCGGTATTCCCGGATGAAGGAAGGAAACGGGGAAGCGGACACCGAGGTCGTCATCGTCGACACGGTAGGCGACCTCATGGGGATCTACGCGAGAAGCATGGCGGCCTTCGTCGGGGGTTCGCTGGCACCCTACGGCGGACAGAACATGCTCGAGCCCCTCTTCGTGGGCACACCCGTGTTATTCGGCCCTCACACGGAGAACTTCAGGGATATCGCCGCCTCCATCCTTGAAAAAAAGGCCGGTTTCCTTGTGGAGACAGCTGACGACATACACCGCACGGTGATGAGGCTCCTGACCGACAACGATCTGTACGATCATACACGGGAGGCCGGCTTCTCGATCGTGGCCGATCAAGGACATGTCATGGACGAGACGGCGCGGACCATAAGAGGCCTTATCGGGCCGGGAAGCGGGAGAAAGGACTGACAATGGAATCCTTTGACAGGCTGGTATGGCTAATGGAGAGGCTCAGGAGCGATGAGGGATGCCCCTGGGACCGCAAACAGAAGGTCTCGGCCTTCAAGACCTTTATGCTGGAAGAGGTCTACGAGATCATCGAAGCCATAGAGAGAGACAGTGTGCAAGAGCTCAAGGAAGAGCTCGGAGACCTCCTCTTCCACATCGTCTTCATCGCGCAGATATGCAGGGAGCGTGGCGCCTTCGACATCAACGACGTCATCGAGAACGTCTACGACAAAATGTACCATCGCCATCCGCACGTTTTCCGGAAGGAGGTGCTCGACGTCCCCATCGAAGTGAAGTGGGAAGACCTGAAGAGGCAGGAGAAAAAGGACGATGAGTACTCCCTGCTTGCCAACATCCCGCCAACCATGCCAGCCCTCCTTCGGGCATATGTGATAACAAAGAGGGCCGCGAAAGTGGGGTTCGACTGGCAGAAGATCGGGGACGTGTATGACAAGATGGACGAGGAGATCGCCGAGTTGAAGGAGGCCGAGACTACAGGCTCCCCGGAACGTGTCAGGGAGGAGGTGGGTGACCTGCTTTTCACCATCGTCAACATCGCCCGGTTCCTGTCCGTGGACCCCGAAGACGCCCTACGGGCAACCTCGGACAAGTTCACGCGGAGGTTCAGCTACATTGAGAACAATACGGATATCCGGAATTCTGATGCCGACACGATGGACAAACTCTGGAATGACAGTAAATCCCTTGAGGATAAGGGCAAATAGCCCCTGCCTCATTCAGCTTTCATTACATTTGCCGCCTGTGGACCCTTTGGTCCCTTCACGATCTCAAATTCGACCTTCTCGCCGGTCTTGAGTGATTTGAAACCATCCTGCTGGATCGCGGAGAAGTGCACAAAGACATCCTCACCACTATCCTGTTCGATGAAACCATAACCCTTGGAATCGTTGAACCATTTCACCTTACCTAGTGGCATGCTGCGTGACTCCTTTCCTTGAAAATATTAAGCATTTGAGCTTTTAAGCAATATTATTCCTAATAAAAAAAGCTGTCAAGCGAAATCTATCGGTATGCCTTGATATTATACGGGAAATCGCGTTCCCGGGAAGG
>LVAA01000141.1 GCA_001603955.1 Syntrophobacterales bacterium Delta_02
GCGTGGATTTGACCCGGTACGAACTAAAGGTGCGCGGCAAAGTGGTGGACGCCCCGCCCAAAGAGCTGGAGCTGCTGTACTACCTTGCCAGCCACCCGAACCGCGTGTTTAACCGCGACCAGTTGCTGGACGAAGTGTGGGGCTTTGAATATTACGGCGATTCGCGCACCATTGACGTGCATGTGAAACGCCTGCGCGAAAAGCTGGAAGGCGTGTCCGACCAGTGGAGCCTGAAAACCGTGTGGGGCGTTGGATATAAGTTTGAGGTGAAGGACGACGCATGAACAAGAGCATCAGCGCACGCTATTTTCGCACCACCGCATTTTTACTCGTGACCAGCATCACGTTTTTGGGTGTCGTGCTGATGTATTTTTGCGTGGGGTATTTTCGCGCAGAAAGTGAAAAAACGCTGCTGACCAGTGTGCGCAGCCTACGGGACAACTTTTCGACCATTTCGGTGGAAAAGCTGGATAAACTGCGCTCTGCCCCCAATGTGTCGCAGGCGGTCGGGGTGGTCGCCAACGCGACCGGCAGCATTTTTTTGCTGACCGATAACTATGGCAGCGTGCTGTACACCTCCGACACCACGGGGGTGGTGAACGACAGCCAGACGGTGAGCACCAAAATACTCAACCGCGCGTTTTCAGACGGCGAATATGCCGAGCTGGGCGAGCTGTCCGGCATTTACGCCCACAGCTATTATTCTGCCGGGTGCCCGCTGATCAACAGCGACCATCAGGTCATTGGCTACGTGTTCGCCTCGCGCGACGCCGAGTCGCTGACTGCTTTTTTAGAGAGCATGTTCTCCGCCTTTATTCTGTCTGCGGGCGTGATGCTGCTGCTGTCCAGCATTATTTCCATCGTGCTGACCGGGCGCCTTGCCAACCCCCTGCGCCGCATCACGGCGGCCGCCAGCGCGTTTGGTGACGGCGATTTGACCGCCCGCGCCCCGGTGGGCGGCGACGATGAGATCGCGCAGCTTGCCGTGACCTTTAACGACATGGCCGACAAGCTGGAGGCGGTGGACGCGTCGCGCCAAAGCTTTATGGGCAACATCGCCCACGAGCTGCGCACCCCCATGACGACCATCAAAGGCTTTGTGGACGGCATGCTGGACGGCACGATCCCCGACGACCGGCGCGACCATTATTTGCAGATCGTCTCGCAGGAGGTGGGTCGCCTGACCCGGCTGACCCACAGCATGCTGGATATCACAAAGCTGGAGACCGGCGAATACGTGGTGAGCGCGGTGGACTACGACGTGTGGGAGACCGTGAGCACGATTTTGTTTTCGCGCGAGCAGCAGTTTATTGAGCACGCCATCCGGCTGACCGGCTTTAACCCGGTCAAGGTGCTGGTGCACGCCGACCCCGACCTTGTGCATCAGGTGCTGTACAACATTGTGGACAACGCGCTGAAATTTACGCCGGACGGCGGCACCATTGATATTTCGGTCACCGAAAACGCCAAGCAGGGCTTTGTGACCGTGGCCATTCGCAACACCGGCGAGGGCATACCCGACGACGCGCTGCCGTAT
>LVAA01000142.1 GCA_001603955.1 Syntrophobacterales bacterium Delta_02
GGCTATTACTACAACTTATTTTGGTTGTAACGGTGTCCGGTTTAAACGGGGGCTACTACAAGATCTCCTGGGGCTTTATTCCGAAGAGGGTGGTGGCGTACGCGTCCGCGGCTACGATGTCCCGGGAGGCGATCACCTTGTTGAGGACCTTCACGTCCTTCAGGTTCCCTCCCTGGGGGCCGTGATCGGTGAGGATCCGTGTCGCGTCGACGACCACAAGGTGGCTCTTCACGACACTGCTTACGTCGGACAGGGCGTCTTCTATTCCGCGGTGAATATATCCCCGGTTATCCCCCATGATCCCCATCATGTTCTTGAGGCCCAGGGTCAGGCCCGTCAGGCTGTGATGCTTGGCGATGGGCACGTTGATGAGCACGTCGGCGTTGAGGGCATCGTCATACAGGGCCCACTCCTTGAGGAAACGTCCGTTAAGGGCCGTTTTCCTGAAACGGTCGTTCTCGACGAACCGGACATTGACGTTCTTCATGCCCCTGAGGGCCGCCGGGATGCCGCAGTTCTCGTAACAGCGGCGTGCATCATTGCAGGTGTTGTCGAAGACCTTCACCTTCCTGGCGCCTGAAGCGAGACATTCCTCAACAATGGTCTTCACGACGAGGGGATGGGTGTTCGCGGCATATTCGGGCTTTCTGTCCCAGCCCATGTTCGGTTTGACCACAACGGTGTTTCCCGGCTTCACGAAGGCCTTCATGCCGCCGAGCGCGGTTATCACCTTCCGGGTGACGGCGGCATAGTCGGTCCCTTCACAGACCGAGACGAGAGGTTGCGAGGTCTGTCCGAAGAGCCTGCAGGGAAGCTGGCTTGCCACAAGGGACGAAACCCCGAGCTTCAGGAAATCCCTGCGCTTCATGGCCGTTCCTCCTCACATCGCGTCCTTGTTGCTCCTGTCGATGGCGCGGTCTATCTCTTGCTTCAGGGGTACCGGAAGACCCTTTATGTCCACGCTGAGAAACCCCCGGACGATCGTGGAGGTTGCCTCTTCTTCGCTGATCCCCCTCGACATGAGGTAGTTTATCTCCTCCTGGGCGACCTTTCCAACGGCGGCCTCGTGGGACATGTCGACGCCTTCGACGTGGCCTTCAAGCTGTGGTATCGAATCGATGATGCCGCCCTTCAACAAAAGCCCCTTGCACTCCAGGTGGGCCTTGATATCGGGGGCTTCTCCTATCAGGTGGCCGCGGTTAATGATGTGCGCGCCGTTGCTGATGGACCTCTGAACTATCTCGGCGCGGCATCCCCTGTTCTTCAGGTAGGTCCTTCCGCCTATGTCGAGGTACGACCCCGGGGTCCCGACGATGACGCTGTAGAACATGGCCGTGGCGTTGTCGCCGACGAGGTGTGTCGTGGGGTACATCTGGATGGACCGTACGGGCTTCATGCAGATGTAGTTGTTGATGAAGACGCCGCCCTCCTCCACGCGGGCCACGGAGCGGGGACGAACACTCATCTCCTCGGCCCAGTTGTGGATCATCGTGAAGCTAAGCCTGGCACCCTTCTTGACGAAGAACTCCGATACACCCACGTGCACGCCGCGCTTCATGTGGGGCGATGTCGCGCAGCCGGTGATTATGTGCAGCTCCGATCCCTCCTCGGCGATGATGAGATTATGGACGTTCTGCTGCAGGTTCTCCTTGTCGAGATAGAGGCACGCCTGGATGGGGTAGATACTCTTGCTACCGGGCAGGGCCCTGATAACATAGCCGTCGTGGAGGTCGAGAAAGGCCGTCGCGGTGTACTTGTCCTGGTCCACGGGAACAAGCTTCCAGAAGTATTCCTTCACCCAGTCATGCTTTTTCAACGCCTCCGTTACGGGTATGACCTCGATGCCTTTTTCGTCGCTGTGGCAATGGATGACGGCGGTGTCCTTCTGGAAATACGTTCCTCCCCTTCCGGTCCCGGTCACATCGAGTCCCGACATTATGAGGCGCTGCTGTTCCTCCTGCGGAATGGCACAGATCTCCTCGTCGGCAAGGTACTTGTGAGGTACAAAGGATCTGTCGAAGGAATCGAGGTCGACATCGTCGCCAAGAGCGGCTTTCTTGTCGATGGCCTGGCGCGCCTTCTGTTCAAGCTCTTCTAGATCGTACATTTCACACACTCCTCGTAGCCCAACTGTCCGATGCACTGGAATATCTCGCGGGGATTGCCCGCGCAGGCCAGGATCCCGTTGTAGAGCACCTGACCCTTGTCGGCGGGAACGTAATCCAGGATATAGCCCGTATGGGTGATGATGAAACCCATCTTGGTCCGTTCATTCCGTTGCTGAACGAACGGTTTTGCACTTGCACCCGCTCTCGGAGTGTCCTTTTTCAGAATGTGAGCGATCGTGGTGCCGATGAGCGCCATGTTCTCGATGTCGACGCCGGACTCCGGCTCGTCGAAGAGCATGAGGTCGGGGTCCTGGGCCTTGAGCTGAAGGAGCTCCGACCGCTTTATCTCCCCGCCGGAGAAGCCGGCATTGACGTCCCTGTCGAGGAAATCCTCGAAGTTAAGGGACCGCGCCATCTCCTCCGCATCGACCTTTCTTTTGGCGCAGATGTCTATCATCTGCCTAGTCTTGAGGCCGTGTATCGTGGGGGGCCGCTGGTAGGACATGCCGATCCCGAGAGCGGCCCGCTCGTTGAGGGGGGCGTGGGTTATGTCCGTGCCTTTGAAGGTTATCTTACCTTTCTTCACGATGTACTGGGGATAACCCATGATGGTCATGAGAAGGGATGTCTTGCCCGACCCGTTGGGGCCGAAGAGGATGTGCGTCTCCCCCGGCCTGATCTCAAGATCGATGTCCTTGAGGAGGGTCTTTCCCGCCAGCTCCACCTGCAGATCCTCTATAATCAACATGGCCGACTCCTTTTTAAGGGTTCTCGAATATTACTGAATCTAATTATCCAGTTCTGTTTGTCAAGGGTCAAGGCTATACTTACGGTATGGATATTTTCGGGGAAATGGACAGGCGGGACGTGATGCGTTTCATCACCGTTCTATTTGTGTCCTTCCTAATCCCCCATTCGGCGGAGTCGAAAGAGATAGGGAAACTCCTGGAAAACGAGGACCGGGAGGGTTTTTACATCCGGTTCATAAAGCCCATACGGCCCGTTGACCCCGCGACGTGGACCCTGAAGGTGGGCGGGCTCTGCGAAAGGCCGCGGAACCTCGATCTTGCTGCCATCAGGGGACTTCCGAAGGTGACACAGGTGTCGCGCATGAAATGCGTCGAGTCATGGTCGAGCAAGGCGAAATGGGGAGGGTTCAGGCCGAAGGCCCTCTTTGACCTGGTGAAGCCCACCTCTCTGGCGAAGCATCTCTATTTCTATTCAGCCGATGACTACTATGAATACATCTCCCTCGAAGAACTTCTGAAACCCAGGGTCCTTTTTGCCTACGAGATGAATGACGGTCCCCTTCCACCCGAGTACGGGGGACCTCTCCGCCTCCTCATGCCTTCGAAGTACGGCTACAAGAGCGTGAAGACGATCATGAGGCTCGAGTTCCTCGAGAAGGGAGGCACGGGATACTGGTCGAAGTACGGCTACTCCAAGGACGCCACCATCCAACCCGGCACGGACCACGCCCTCGACCTCAAGGAGTACAGAAGGATCACGAAACCGGGGGAACCAGACTACTGAGAAGACAGTTTCAGGTTTCAGGAAGAAAAGACAGTAAGAGACAGTCTCTGTAAAGGTTCCAGGTTGAAGACAAAGGCACAGAGGTTCCGGGGGAAGGCCGGGTGGGAAGGTTGCGTTGTCCCCGGATGTTCGCGTCTTTGTCCTTAGCTTGAAACTTGAAGCCTGAAACTTGAAACGGTTTTCATATCTTTGCCATTCTCTTGAAGGCGTCCAGTTTTTCCCTGTCGCCCATTTTTGCCTTGTCTATGCAGGTTTTGAGGAAGTCGATAGAGTGTTCGTAGGTCTTCCTGTCGACGGGGAAGGGGTATCCGTCCTTTCCACCGTGGGCAAAGCTGAAACGGGCGGGGTCCGTAAAGCTTGGCGGAGCGCTGTAGACGAGTTCCGACACGAGCGCCAGGGCACCCACCGTCCGCGGGCCGACGCCGCGTATTTCCAGGATGTCCCGGAAGGATTGCGGGTGGGTCTCGTGTATGGCCTTGAAGGCCTTCAGGAGACGTCCCGTGTTCACGTCGGCTGCGGAGATGTAGTGACGCCTCGGCATGGAAAGGGTGACATCCTCCCATATCCCTGCCATTCTGTCGGGGTTCTCGGAGGCGAAGTCGATGACGGCGCCCCTGGCATCGGCACTCCGGCTGGCGACGAAGTTGAGGACCTCCCGGGTGTGGTCGCAGGTTATTCCCGTATGGGGGTCGGACATGATATCCAGGTTGTCGCGGGAGAGCCACTGGTAACGCCGGGCATCCCTCTTCTCGCCCGACATCCCCTGCTGGATGATGGCCCAGGAGCCGTCGGGAGTGAAGATGAAGGTGTGGTGGTAGAGGCTGTAGCCGTCCTGGACCGCAGTGTTGTCTATCTTTGCGCAGAGCCTGCTCGTTGCGACCATGCCGGAGACATCGGTACCCCATCTCTCACCGTAGCGCCGGATATCGTCAGGTGTCCTGATCGCCCGCTTTGCCTTTCCACCGCATATGGCGAGCGGCACGTCATCACCGAGGGAGGCCAACCCTTCTTTGAGGGCCCCGCACAGCGTTGTCGTCAACCCGCTTGAGTGCCAGTCGAACCCAACGACGCACCCAAAAGCCTGGAACCAGAGCGGGTCCGCAAGCCGGGCGAGAAGCTCCCGCGGGCCGTATTCCATGACGATAACCTCGATAAGGGCTCCGCAGAGCCGCTTCATCCTCTCAAAAAGCCACGCCGGCGCCCGACCGGTATGAAGGGGGAGCGATGTGACGGAGCGTTTCATGGGGTATAGAACCTATAGGAGAGATAGGACCTATGAGACATATAGGACCTATAGGACAGGTAGGACCTATAGGACGTGTCTTCAGGGATCAACTGCCGGGCCCTCCGCGGGGTGTCGTTCCGCATTCTCGTTGTTTTTCAGGAATTCCTTCGCGAATTGCAGGGCTTCCTGGCGGGTCTTCATCTCGCCCGATACCTGTCTGTCGCGGACCGTGTCGAGACAACTGCCGAGAAAAGGCCCTTCGGGGAAGCCCATGGCCAGGAGGTCCTTGCCGGACAGAAGCCTGGGCAGGGGTTTTCTTTTCGATTCGCGCCATGCCGCCATGATGGAATCGCAATTCTGAATGACCTGGTGTGTTGAAGGATTCTCTTCACCTCCCGAGCTCCCGTACATGTCGCAGAGAGTAAGGGCTATGAGCTCCGGGGTGAGGTCTTCCAGCCTGTAGATGAGGCGTCTCATGGCCTTTTCCGTGGCCTCTGCGGAGCTGATGAGAAAGATGCGCATATGGTGCTCTATCAGGATCGATATCCGTTTCATCTCGTGGGTGCTGAAGCGCAGCCGCTCCATGATGGCCGAGGCTATCTCCTGCGACCGGCGTTCGTGATTGAAGAAATGGACGAGACCCTTGACCTTGTCATAGGAATAGGTATGGGCCTTTCCGAGGTCATGGAAGAGCAGGGCATAGCCCACGTCCTTCGCGGCCCCCCGGTCGGCCAGGTACCGGCCGCCGCGGGTGTGGAGGAAGGAGAATCCCAGAAGGGTATGGCCGAATGTCTCGAGGGAGAAATTCTTTTCCACGTCCATGATGCGCAGCGCCTCAAGCTCGGGTACCACCTCGAAGATGAGCCCTGTTCTCGCAAGCATTTCCATCCCGCGATGGACCCCGTCGGAGACCATTATAAGATCGAGCTCGTACTTGATCCTCTCCGGCGCGGTCTTTCGGATGAGATGCCGCGAAGAGGTCATCGCCTCGATGAGCTCGGGATGGAGAATGAAGCCTGTGAGGGCGGCGTAATGCCGCGCGGCCTTGAGCATTCTGAGCGGATCGCTGGCGATGGTGTCGCGGTCGGGGTAGCGGATGAGCCCTTCTTCGATATCGCGGAAACCTCCCAGGGGATCGATGAGCAGATCCCGCCGGATATCGAAAGCGATGGCATTCATCGTGAAATCCCTTCTCCGGAGGTCCTTTTCGATGCCCTCCTCGAGGATGGTGATGTCGAGGACGGTTTTCTCCGAGACTATCCGGTGCGTCTGGATGGGTTTTTTTCCAAGAAGGAAGGACCGCCTGCCGAATACATCCTCGAGGTGCGCGAGATCGGCGGCGTCGGAGAGAGCGAGGTCCCAGTCCCGCGGTTCCCTGCCAAGGGCGATCTCCCGTATCGCCCCTCCCACGAGAAAGACCTCCCCTCTGAAGGGACATGCAGCGAGTCTGCCTGCAACGTCACTGCCGGTGATCGAACGGGCAAGGTCCTGACGAGAGATCTCCAACCACTAAACCTTGTCGGCGAAATCCACGAGCCCCCGGGTGATCCTCTTCAAGGAATCGGTGATGTCAAGGTAGAGGTAGGATGCCTGGGGCATGCATATGCCCGTGATAAGCCTGTTCTGGTGGACTATGGCGAGCTCCTCGATCATCTTGAACATCTTTTCCATGTGCTGCCTGACCGCCTGGTGAAGGCCGGGATTCTTCGTCTGCACGTAGTCTTTTGTGTCGCGGAACTGCTCCTGCATGAGGCCATACAGGTCACGGACCTCCGAAAGCGCCTTTTCGCTGAAAAGGATGTTCGAAGCGACCTTCGCTTCCATCTTGTACATGAGGTTTTCGATGGCGAGGGCGATGGTCTGCAGGGCGGGAAGCAGCCGAACGTATTTCTTGTCCGCCTCGCTCTTTTCCTTTTCCCCGATTATCTTCTCGACGTAGGGAACGCGGGAGATGAGCAGGTCACCGAACTTCTTCTCACATTCCTGTATGAGCCCCACCTGCTGGGTGAAGAACCCCTTCTTCAGGTCTTCAAGGATGGGGGTCGCCGTCTCGAAAATATCCAGGAAACGCTGCTTCAATTCTTTGTCTTCCATCGCTCCTCCATTTTCCGCGAGATCTTTTTCGTATTTATAACATAGAAGGGCCGACCTGTCAGCCTTGAAGAACGAAAAAGACGCTTATGCCCGCGGCCGGGACCGGCGGCATGTCTTGCGAGGAACCCGGCATGTCTGACCCGGCTATGTCAGGAGATAGATGACGTCGTGCTCGCGCACCCTTTCCTTGACCTTGATCCCCACATCCGTCCCCGCAGGGGCGGTCTGGACGTTCTCGTGTTCTACCTGCATGGATTCCACGTTTTCCTCGAGGTCCGTCGAATGGCCCTTTATCCTGATGCGGTCACCGACCTTCAACTCTCCTTCGGTGATCCGTATGGCCGCAACCCCGATCTTGGCAAAATACCTTACAACCACACCGATGGCCTTTTCTTCCATGCGACCCTCCCTGTCACCTTTTTCTTTCATCCTACCATGTGGATAAGAATAATTGAACAGTGATAATACGTTATTCTTGAAGCGGGTGGAAAAGAGGCTCGATTCCTGCTACAATATACGGCTTTTATGGACATCGCACATGGACGCGTATGACATCATCGTAGTGGGGGCTGGTCATGCCGGATGCGAGGCGGCGCTTGCTGCAGCCCGCATGGGAGTGCGGACCCTTCTTCTCACCATCAACCTCGACCACATCGCGTACATGTCCTGCAATCCCGCTGTCGGCGGTCTTGGCAAGGGTCATCTCGTCAGGGAGATCGATGCCCTGGACGGGGAGATGGGCGTCAATACCGATGCGGCGGGCATCCAGTTCAAGGTCCTCAACATGAAGAAAGGCCCCGCCGTCCGGGCGACGAGAATTCAGACGGATATGGCCTTCTACGCCCGGAGAATGAAAAGAAGGCTCGAGGAGACCGAGGGTCTTTCCTTGCGCCAGGGGGTGGCCCGGAAGGTGCTCATCGAAAAAGGCGCCGCCGCGGGCGTGGAGACGATGCTGGGGGAGCGCCTCATGGCGCCGTCGGTCATCGTGACGACGGGGACCTTTCTCAAGGGGCTTATCCATATCGGGCTCGAGCATTTCGAGGGGGGAAGGCTGGGCGACATGCCTTCCGTCGGCCTGTCGGACAACCTGCGCGAGCTCGGTTTCCAGCTCGGCAGGTTGAAGACGGGTACCTGTGCGAGGCTCGACGGCAGGACGATCGATTTTTCAAAGATGGTCCCGCAACCGAGCGATGACCCGCCCGTTCCTCTCTCTTTCATGACGGGCGAGGTGAAGAACAAACTCGTTCCCTGTTACCTGGCGTACACGAACGGGAGGACGCACGATGTCATCCGAACGGGTTTCGACCGTTCCCCCCTCTTCACGGGAGTGATCAAGGGAACGGGAGTCAGGTACTGTCCATCCATCGAGGACAAGATAGTGAAGTTCGCCGACAGGCTAAGGCACCGCATCTTCATCGAGCCCGAGGGACTCGACACTGTCGAGTACTATCCCAACGGTCTTTCGACAAGCCTTCCCCTCGATATCCAGATGGCAATGCTCCGGACCATCGAAGGCCTCGAAGAGGTGCGGATAACCCGGCCGGGCTACGGGATAGAGTACGATTTTGCCTATCCCACCCAGCTCTACCCGACCCTGGAGACGAAGCTCGTGCCCAACCTGTACTTCGCGGGGCAGATAAACGGGACCACGGGTTACGAAGAGGCTGCGGCACAAGGACTGATGGCGGGCATAAATGCCGTGCTCAGGCTGCGGGGGGAAGGAGACCTCGTGCTCGACCGCCATGAGGCCTATATCGGTGTCCTCATAGATGACCTCGTAACGAAAGGCGTCGACGAACCCTACCGGATGTTCACATCCCGGGCGGAACACCGGCTCCTGCTCAGGGAAGACAACGCCGACCTGAGACTGACGGAAAAGGGACATGCCATCGGTGTGGTCAGCGACAGGCGGAACGCGCAAGTTCTGGACAAGAAGCGGAGGATCGCGGACGTCTTCTCGCTCCTTGGGGATGTGAGACTGAGGCCCACGAGGCAGACGCAGAAGCTGCTCGGGGAGAACGGGATCGATGCCATCACGAACCCGTTGACCCTGGAGGAACTCCTCAGGAGGCCGGATGTTTCCTTTGATGATCTCCGTCGTGTCCACGAGGGATTGCGGGACATCGACAGCGACATCGCCTACCAGGTGGAGGTCGATGTAAAATACCGCGGCTACACCGACCGGCAGCGCGAACTCGTTGCCAGGACGAAGAGGCTCGACGACAGAAGGATACCCCGGGACCTTGATTATGTGGAGGTATCGGGACTTTCCCGTGAGGTGCTCGAGCGTTTCCTGAAGGTAAGGCCGTCGACACTCGGCCAGGCGTCGCGCATCCCGGGGGTCACCCCCGCTTCCATTGCGGCGCTGCTTGTCCATTTCAAGAAGAAAGGTATGCCATGAGGGAAGAAGAGGGAGGGCCACGGTATAACGAAAAGGTCGAAGGATGGCTCCGGGATCTGGATGTCGACACCTTCGGGATCGCCGATATGTCCCGCTACGGTGAGGAGATAACGGGGATTGGCGAACTCACGACGAGGGAGTTACCATTTGCCATCTCTTTTGGCATTGTACTGTCGGTAGGGGTCTTGCGCACCCTGAAGGACGGTCCGACCCAGTTGTACCTTCACCACTACCGCCAGTTAAACTACAGGCTTGACATGATTGGATATTTTCTCGGCAGATCGATAGAAAGGGAAGGGTTCAGGGCGATTCCCTTCGCTGCTTCCCAGGTAGTGGACTGGCAGCGTCAGCGGGGCCACATCAATCACAAGAAGGTTGGCGTCATGGCGGGTCTCGGATGGATCGGCCGCAACAACCTTCTCGTTCATCCCCTGTTCGGGTCACAGGCCAGGTACAACACGGTCCTTACGGACATGCCCCTGGAAGCGAACCGGGAGCTGGCCCTTAACTGCGGGGACTGCACGGCCTGCATTGAGGCGTGCCCCGCGGGCGCCATCAGGATGGAAAGGTCGGAATTCGACCACCATGGGTGCTACGAGATGCTGAGCAGGTTCAGAAAGGAACGCAACATCGGCCATCACATATGCGGTGTCTGCGTGAAGGTCTGCGGAGGGAAACGATGAAGGCCTTTGTGGCGCTCGAGGACGGAACGGTCTTCGAAGGGAGGGGTTTCGGGCTCGAGGGAGAAAAAGAGGGAGAGATCGTCTTCAACACGAGCATGACCGGATACCAGGAGATCATGACCGATCCCTCCTACAAGGGCCAGATCGTCACGATGACCTATCCGCTGATCGGCAACTACGGGGTCAACGATGAAGACGTCGAGTCCGGCGGGCCGAAGGTGGAAGGCTTCATCGCGCGGGAGTTTTCCCGGATAACGAGCAACTGGAGAGCGACAGGTGACCTCGGCGATTACTTCCGCAGGCACAATATCATCGCGGTGGATGAGATAGACACCAGGGCGCTCACCCGCCACCTCAGGGTGCGCGGCGTCATGCGGGGCATCATATCCACCAGGGACCATGACCGCGACAGTCTCGTGAAAAAGGCGCAGGGTTCACGGGGGATAGTGGGTGTCGACCTCGTGAGTGGCGTGACCTGCGAGGCACCCTATGAGTTTGAAGACGGATCCGGGGGCGACCCGGGCGTACACGCGCTCCACTGCGTCGTCATGGATTTCGGCGTCAAGAGGAACATCCTGAGGATCCTGCGCCGGAAGGGCTGCCGCGTCACCGTCGTGCCGGCGGGCACGAAGGCGGAGGATATCATCGCCATGAGGCCCGACGGGGTCCTTCTCTCCAACGGACCGGGAGACCCCGAGGCGGTTCCCTACGCCATCAGGGAGATAGAAAAGCTTGTCGGCCGGGTTCCCATATTCGGCATATGCCTGGGTCAGCAGCTCCTGGGGCTGGCCCTCGGCGGCAGGACGTACAAGCTCAAGTTCGGCCACCGCGGCGCCAACCAGCCCATCAGGGAGACGGCAACGGGCAAGGTGTACATAACCTCGGAGAACCACGGGTTCGCCGTTGATGTCGATTCCATCAGAGGACAGGCCGTCCGGGTGACCCATGTCAACCTCAATGACGGCACCGCCGAGGGCATCGAGCACGAGGACTACCCGGCCTTTTCGGTCCAGTACCATCCCGAGGCGTCACCCGGTCCGCATGACTCCTACGGTCTTTTCGAAAAGTTCCGCAACATGATGGAGAGCTCCAGGAAGGAAGGCAATGCCTAAAAGAACGGACATCAAGAGTGTTCTCATCATCGGATCGGGGCCCATCGTCATAGGCCAGGCCTGTGAGTTCGACTACTCGGGAAGCCAGGCCTGCAAGGCCATCCGCGAGGAAGGCTACCGGGTCATACTTGTTAACTCCAACCCGGCGACGATCATGACGGATCCCGACATGGCGGACAGGGTCTACGTGGAGCCCCTGATACCCGAGGTCATGGAAGAGATCATAAAGGCGGAAAAGCCCGACGTCATCCTTCCCACCCTCGGCGGGCAGACGGGTCTCAACCTTGCGACGATCCTCGCCGAACGGGGAATACTCGAGAAGTACGGCGTGGAGCTCATCGGGGCCGATTACCGCGCCATAAAGAAGGCGGAGGACAGGGAGGAGTTCAAGGCGGCCATCGAGAAGATAGGCCTCGAAGTTCCGAAAAGCGGCCTCGCCTACACGATGGAAGAGGCGCGAGCCGTCGCGCGTGAGATAGGCTTTCCCCTCATTATCCGCCCCAGCTATACCCTGGGCGGCACCGGGGCGTCCGTTGCCTACAACGTGGAGGAGTTCGAGACCCTCGCCATGAGGGGTCTCGAAAGCTCCCTCATCACGGAGATACTCATCGAGGAGTCCGTCATCGGCTGGAAGGAGTTCGAGCTTGAGGTGATGCGCGACCGGAACGACAACGTCGTGATCATCTGCTCCATAGAGAACCTCGACCCCATGGGCATCCATACGGGGGACAGCATCACCGTCGCCCCCGCCCAGACGCTCACCGACAGGGAATACCAGGTGATGCGCGACGCGTCGATCGCGATCATCCGCGAGATCGGTGTCGAGACGGGCGGTTCCAACATTCAGTTTGCCGTGAATCCCGACGATGGCAGGATGGTCGTCATCGAGATGAACCCCAGGGTGTCGCGGAGTTCGGCTTTGGCCTCGAAGGCCACGGGTTTCCCCATCGCCAAGATAGCGGCGAAGCTCGCCATCGGGTACACCCTGGACGAGATACCCAACGACATTACGAAGCAGACCCCGGCGTCCTTCGAGCCGACCATAGACTACTGTGTCGTCAAGATACCCCGGTTCACTTTCGAGAAGTTCCGGGGCGCCGACGAGACCCTGACGGTATCGATGAAGTCCGTGGGCGAGGCCATGTCCATAGGAAGGACCTTCAAGGAGGCCTTCCAGAAGGGCTTGAGGTCCCTGGAGGTCGGCAGGTCGGGCCTTGTCCACGAGCGGCTGCCCGGCAGGGACGACATTGATCAGGTGAGACAGAAGCTCATCACGCCCAACGCCGAGAGGGTTTTCTACGTGAGGCACGCCCTGCGCCTCGGCATGGACATCGAAGAGATCCACACCATCTCGAATATCGATCCCTGGTTCCTCAAGAACATCGAGGAGATCGTCCTTTTCGAAAAGGAACTGGAAACCTTGAAGGTGGGCAGCCCCGGGGGCATGCCGGCGGAGGTGCTCAGGGCGGCAAAGAGGCTCGGCTTCTCCGACAGGCAGATCGGGGAGATCACGGGTGCCGGGGAGGACGAGATACGCTTGCTCAGGGAAGAGATGGGGTTGAAAAGTGTCTTCAAGCTTGTCGACACCTGTGCCGCGGAGTTCGAGGCCTATACCCCCTATTTCTATTCCACCTACGAGCAAGAGGACGAATCGCGCGTCTCCGACAGGAAGAAGATCATGATCCTGGGAGGCGGTCCGAACAGGATAGGGCAGGGGATAGAGTTCGACTACTGCTGCGTCCACGCGGCCTTCGCCCTCGAGGAACTGGGTTACGAGACGATCATGGTCAACTCCAACCCCGAGACGGTGAGCACCGATTACGACACCTCGGACAAGCTGTACTTTGAACCCCTGACGTTCGAGAATGTCCTGGACATAGCGAACAGTGAACGTCCCGACGGGGTCATTGTGCAGTTTGGGGGCCAGACGCCCCTCAACCTGGCGACGGCCCTCAAGAAGGCAGGCGTTCCGATAATCGGGACAACACCCGAGAGCATCGATATCGCCGAGGACAGGGACAAGTTCAAAGAGCTTCTCCAGGACCTGGGACTCACCCAGCCCGACAACGGCATCGCGACCTCCTTTGAAGAGGCGCGGAAGATAGCGGCGTCGATCGGGTTTCCCGTTGTGGTGAGACCGTCCTACGTGCTCGGGGGGAGGGCCATGGAGATCGTTTACAACGATGAGGACCTGGCGTCCTTCGTCGTCAAGGCCGCGGAGGCCTCTCCCGAGAAGCCCATCCTCATAGACAAATTCCTCGAGGACGCCATTGAGATCGATGTGGATGCCGTGGCCGACGGAACGCGCTGTGTGGTGGCCGGCATCATGGAACACATCGAGGAGGCAGGCATCCATTCCGGGGACAGTGCCTCGGCGCTGCCGCCGTATTCGCTCAACGACGATGTCATAGAAAGGATACGGACCTGTACGTACAAGCTGGCCGGGGCGCTTAACGTTGTGGGCCTCATGAACATTCAATACGCCGTCAAGGATGACGTGATCTATGTCCTCGAGGTGAACCCCCGGGCGAGCCGGACCGTGCCCTTCGTGAGCAAGGCGACGGGTGTTCAGTGGGCAAAGGTGGCGGCGAAGCTCATGGCGGGCAAGACGTTGAAGGACCTGGGAATTGAGAAGGAGATAGTCCCGCAGCATATGGCGGTGAAGGAATCCGTTTTTCCCTTCAACAAGTTTGCGGGTGTCGATACCATCCTGGGGCCGGAGATGAAATCCACGGGAGAGGTCATGGGCATTGATTCCACCTTCGGGTCGGCCTTCTGGAAATCCCAGCTGGCTGCAGGCCAGGACCTCCCCTCCCGGGGAAGTGTCTTCCTGAGCGTCAAGAACAGGGACAAACGGAACGTGATCTTCATCGCCAAGAAGCTTTCCGATCTTGGTTTCAGCATATACGCCACGAAAGGGACGGGGAAGGCCCTTACCAACAACGGAATTGACGTCACGCTCGTAAACAAGGTCTCCGAGGGCAGGCCCCACGTCGTCGACATGATAAAGAACGGCGACATACAGTTCATAATCAACACACCCAGCGGAAGGAACCCCAAGATGGACGAGGTGGCCATCCGTTCCGGAGCCGTCCAGTACAAGATCCCTTACACGACAACGCTGTCAGGCGCCCAGGCCGTCGTCAACGCCATAGAAATGATGCAAAAGGGAACGCTGCGGGTAAGAGCACTGCAGGACTACTATTGACAGGAACCGTCCTGGATCATGGACAACACAAACCCCGGGTACAGCCCGGGGTTTGTTTTTGTCTTAACGCTCAAGCCATTCAAGCGGCTCAAGCTATTCAAGCCGTCTACTTCAGGTCTTTTATCTTTCTCTTTATGATCTTTCCCTTGTCGTTCGGGAAATCGGCCTTTATGTAGACGGTCTTCGGAAAGACCTGTTCCACGGTGCCTTCCATGGTCTTCTTCGCGAATGTGAACGATACCCTGTCGCCCTTGGTCATGCGGTTCCTCCTGTCGATGTTGTGCTTGAAGTCTCCGATTTCGTTTCCGTCGTTGTCTCGGCCGCAGGTTCAGGGGTGCTTTCCGTCTTTTCGACGTGCCTGCTGCCGTTCTTGCCGCCGCTGACGGCGTCGACCGGTTTCTTGTAGTCCGTTACGTACCACCCTGTACCCTTGAGGTGGAATGCGCAGTTCGAAATGAGCTTGGTGAGCTTTCCCTTGCATACCTTGCACTCAGTGAGCGGCTCGTCGCTTATCTTCTGGAATATCTCGAATGTTTTCCCGCAATCCGTACACTGGTATTCGTAGATAGGCATGGTGGTCCTCCAAGGCAAAAAAAGTGTCTAAGTCTCAGTAATATAATGCTTTAGCCTTGTCGCGTCAAGTCATTATTGTGAACAATGTGCCTGGCGTCATGGCGAAGCGGCGCGCTTCCTGTCGTTGCGAGACGGGAGCCCTTGACATGTCGGAGGGCCATCACATACAATCAGAAGATGCGGGTCAGGATCCTCGGCTGCTCAGGCAATCTCGTTGGCAGGCACAGGACCACATCTTTTCTCCTTGACGATTCTTTTCTTCTCGATGCAGGGACGGTTACAGAGGCGATACGCCGGAGGGATCTCAGGAAGATCAAGCATGTCCTCATTTCCCACACGCATATGGATCACGTGAAGGGCCTCTTCCCCCTGGTGGACGAACTCGTCATGATGGGCGACTACAGCGTGGAACTGGTCAGCGTCGGTTCCGTACTGGACATCATCACCAACAATCTTCTCAATAACCTGATCTGGCCCGATTTCACCGTCATTCCTTCGGTCTCGAACGCGGTCATCCGGCTCAGGGAGATCCCCCTTGGACGGCCGACCATTCTCGATAAGATCAGCGTCATGCCGGTGCTTATGACACATACGGTCTACACGGTAGGTTTTGTCATCCGTCAGGATGACGGTTGGGGTTTCATGTTCACGGCGGACACGGGGCCGACGAGAAGGTTCTGGGAGGTTGCGGAAGGCGAGAAGGATATCCGTTTCATCATTGCCGATGTGTCTTTCCCCAACCGTCTCGCCGATCTTGCCACCCTGTCGGGCCACATGACCCCCGCCATGCTCATGGAGAACATCGACGCCCATGACCTCGGTGACAGGCTCTTCTATGTCTCCCACATGAAGCCCGTCTTTGCTTCCGAGATAATCGCCGAATTTGAACGTTCGGGCAGGAGGAACATCCGTTTTCTGAAGCAGTCGGAAATATTGACCCTTTGACCCCTCTATTTGCCTGCCCTGTCCCCAAGTTTTTCTTGTAAAGATGGTTCTTATAGTTAATAATTATCAATATAAATACGATTTCTG
>LVAA01000143.1 GCA_001603955.1 Syntrophobacterales bacterium Delta_02
GGAGCGGGGAAGACAACCACTTTTTATATGATTATGGGGCTGATCCGGCCGGACAGCGGGCAGATCCATTTCCGCGGCTACGACATCAGCCAGGTGCCGATGTACAAGCGGGCGCGGATGGGAATGGGTTATCTTTCGCAGGAACCGTCCATTTTTCGTAAGTTGACGGTGGAGGAGAACATTATGGCGATTCTCGAAACGTTGGATATCACCCGCGCGGAGCGCAGGAAACGTCTGGCGGAATTGCTTGATGAGCTCGAATTGACCCGTCTGGCCAAACAGAAAGCCATGACGTTGAGCGGCGGCGAACGGCGGCGGCTGGAAATCACCCGCGCCATGGTCACCAATCCGTCGTTCATCCTGCTGGACGAACCTTTCAGCGGGGTGGACCCGCTGGCGGTGTACGATGTACAGCAGATTATTTACCGTTTGAAAGAACGGAATTTGGGAATCCTGATTACCGACCACAACGTTCGTGAAACATTGACCGTGGTGGATCGGGCGTATATCATGACCCAGGGGCAGATATTGCTTGAGGGACCGGGCGAATTCCTGGCCAACGACGAGAAGGCCAAAGAAGTCTATCTGGGCCCGCAATTTACCATGTAACCTAAGGAGGAATGCGTATGCAAGTTATCATCAGTTCCAGAAATTGTTCGGTGAGTGATGCTTTGAAAGCTCAGATTGAGAATAAGCTCAGTACTGTTCTTGATCGTCCGAATCTCAAAATCACCAGCGTCCGGGTCATGCTCGACATTGAGAAAGAACGCAATATCGTGGACATTTCAGTCAATCTGAAAAACCATCAGTTCGAGGCCAAGGCCGAGACGAAGGATATGTATGAGTCCATCGATGCGGCGGTCACCAAAATCGATACCCAGATCGTTCGGCTGATCGACAAGGTTCAAGACCACGGCAACAAAAAGCCGCTTCGTGATGTCGTCACGGAAGAGCCCGCCGAATAAAAGAAGCCAACAGAAAAATCAAAACCCCGGAATTCGTTCCGGGGTTTTTTTGTGCCCTGATATCCGTCACTTCGGGATAAAAATGACGACATCGACCGCGAAATTTTCGGGTAGGGCACAGCCGTTCACCGGATGCCATAGCGGGAATTGATGCAAGGTGAACGGCGCTCTGGGACGACAAATGAGGTAGGGCTGTCTGTCCCCAGACAGCCGTTCACCTGGGTTTGAATATTTTTATGGCATAAGCGGATCGGCTGTGGAGTGCGGAATGAACGGCGCTCTGGGACAGAGCGCCCTACCCAGGCTGGCAACAAATGAGGTCCGTTCACCTCGGCTTGAATATTTCCATGGCATAAGCAGATCCGCTATGATGTGCGGAACGAACGGCGCTCTGGGACAGAGCGCCCTACCCATATGGGCTGAAAGCGGTCGTCACTTATCCGTCACTTATCCGTCATTTTGCTGTTTTCAACAGAAAATTACAGCTTCTTGTTGATTTTTCCCTTGACGATGTGCTGTTCAAGAAGTTTGGCGGCGGATTCGTAATCACCGGCCAGCAGGGAATCCAGCACCGTGATTCGTTCGGCGTTCAGTTCTTCCACACGGGTGCTGTAGTTGCGGTGAGCGCGGAACGGCGCGGTCTGGCGAATCAGTTTCTCGAGGATTTGCCGGAGATAACGGTTGTCGCAGCAGCGGGCGATCAGAAAATGGAATTTTTCATCGACGGCGAGAGAGGTTTCCAGAGAATTGTCTTCCTGAAGTTCGCGTTTCAGGGCATGAAGTTCATCCGGGGGGAGGCGTTTGATGGCGCTTTCCAGGGCCAGGAGCTCGATGCGGGTACGGCAATTGTAGAGTTCGTTGACGGCTTCATTGTCCAGTTGGCGGACTTGGAAACCGCGTTTGGGCAGGGGTTCGATCAGTTCCTCGCCTTCCAGACGGCGGAGGGCG
>LVAA01000144.1 GCA_001603955.1 Syntrophobacterales bacterium Delta_02
GCCTCAAGCCGGCCTCAAAGACTTTAAGTATCCCGGTGGAGCCTGAGGGATAGATGAGCGATCGGGGCTCAAGATCCTGGAGGATGTCACAGTGAGTGCTGCAATGGACAGGGTTTCATCGCTCAAGAACACGGAATTGTTCCGCGCTCTTGACGATGGCGATCTGGAGAAGCTTTCGACGAAGCTGCGGGAGAGGGTTTACCCTCCAAACACGGCCATTGTCCGCGAAGGCGCCTCCGGCGACGCCATGTTCATCATCAAGAATGGGCAGGTCGAGGTGAGGAAGAGAGAGCAAAATCTCGGCGTCGACCTCACCATAGCGACGCTCGGCATGGGGGCATGTTTCGGCGAGATGGCGCTGCTGACAGGCAAGCCCCGCTCCGCCACCGTCATGGCGATCGCGGCCACGGAACTCTTCGTCCTCGAAAAGAAGGATTTCGATGCGCTGCTCCTTGAGCATCCGAGTATCTCCATATCCATCAACAAGATAGTCGCGGAACGCATCGAGGAGATGAACACGCAGAAGAGCATGGGTGTCGTCTCCATACAGACGCTCAAGATCGATCCCGACTTCATAACCGTCATACCCGAGGCGGAGGCATTGAAGTACAAGATGCTGGCCACCTCTTACGGCAACGGGAGCCTGACCATCGCCATGGTGAACCCTCAGGACATACTTGCCCTCGATGAGGCGCGCCGGTTGGTCAAGGCGAAGTTCACGAAAAGCGTCGCCCTAGATCAGGTCATCGTCACCGAGGAAGATTTCAAGCAGTTCATGGAAGGTGAGTACAAGACTCTCACCAAGCCCCTCGTCGAGGAAAAGACGGAGGTCAACCTCGACGATTTTCTGGACTCCATGGACCACATCCAGTCGGACATCATGAAGGATGTCGAGTTCGACGAAGGCCAGGAAGACGATTCGGGGATCACCGATCTTGCGCGCGAGGCGGAGGGAGCCCCTATCATCAGGCTCACGAACAACATAATCGCCATGGCCCTGAAGAAAGGTGCCAGCGATATCCACATCGAACCCATGGAACGCGGGCTGCGCGTGCGGTATCGCATCGACGGCGTGCTGCGTGAAGAAATGATGCTTCCGAAGAAGGTACAATTGCCTCTCATCAGCAGGGTGAAGATCATTTCGAAGCTGGACATCACCGAACGGCGGCTTCCCCAGGACGGCAGGATCACGATCAAGCTCGGCAGCAAGTCCGTTGACTTCCGTGTGTCCACAGTTCCGACGAAGTTCGGAGAGAAGATCTGTACAAGGATCCTCGACAAGACGAACACGACGATGGGCCTCGACAAGCTTATCTCCCACGTGCCGGTTCTTGAGCTAGTCCGCGACATGATCAAGAAACCCTACGGCATCATCTACGTCACGGGCCCGACGGGGTCCGGAAAGAGCACGACGCTGTATAGTTCGCTCGCGGAGATCAACGACATAGGCGTTAACATATCCACGGTGGAAGACCCTGTCGAGTACGATCTCGAGGGTGTCAACCAGGTGCAGGTGAACTCCGACATCGGACTCGATTTCGCGCGGGTGCTCAGGGCCTTCCTGAGGCAGGACCCGGACATCATCCTCGTCGGTGAGACGCGTGATACGGAGACCGCGAAGATCGCCGTGGAGGCGGCACTCACGGGCCACCTTGTTTTCACGACGCTTCACGCGAACGATGCTCCAAGCACCTTCATGCGTCTCTCCGAAATGGGCATCGAGCCCTTTCTTATCTCCACATCCGTCATCGGCATCATTGCCCAGCGTCTCGTGCGCAGGATTTGCACCAAGTGCAAGGAACCCTACGAGCCCGACCCCATGATCCTGAAATATCTCGAGATGAGCGAGGGCACCACGCTGTACAGGGGAAAAGGATGTGACGTGTGCGGGGGAACGGGATACAAGGGAAGGGTCGGGGTATACGAGGTCCTCATGGTCAACGAGGAACTCAGGCACCTCATCGCGGAAGGGGCCGACACTCTGGCCATCCGGGACGCGGCACTCAGAAGCGGCATGAAAGCCTTGAAGGAATACTGTCTCATTCTTCTCGGTGAAGGGCTCACAACTGTTGACGAAGTCCTGCGGACAGTCGCGGTCCAAAATTGATCCGAAGATCACTCGTCAAATCAAAGATCACCTCTCACATTTTGCGCTCCATCCTTGCGCTCTTCACGCTGCTGCTTGTCTTTCTGATCTTTTATTCCTATCAGCAGGGCGCGTGGAAAGAGATCTTCTCCTACTATCGCTTCTTCTTCGACTACAAGAAATTGCGCCTCTTCATCCTCTCTTTCGGGCCCTTCGCGTCCTTCGCCTTCATCGCGATCCAATGCCTCCAGGTCGTTTTTGCTCCGGTTCCGGGGGAGATAACGGGATTCGTGGGAGGCCTTATCTTCGGCAACATCTGGGGAACGATACTCTCCACGATCGGTCTCACCCTGGGTTCTCTCGGGGCGTTCGCGATATCACGGATGCTTGGATTGCGATTCGTGGAGAAGGTCGTGAAGAAGAGCTACATCGACAAGTTCAATTTCTTCATCACACACAAAGGGCTCAACGTCTCATTCATTCTCTTCCTCATCCCCGGTTTTCCAAAGGACTCGCTGTGCTATCTCCTGGGGTTGACCCGCATCAGGCTCATTGACTTCATCATTATGAACATCTTTGGAAGATTACCTGGAACACTGATGCTGACGATGCAGGGTACAGCCGTGTACACACAACAATATCGCCTGTTCTTCGTTCTTCTTTCCCTGAGCGTTGTCCTCACTTTCGTTCTCTATCTGGCCAGAGGTTTTTTGATCAGGAAGGTCGTCAGGGCAGTCCGCAGGACGCGGGTTTTTCTTCGCCGGAAGTAATTTGAAATAAAGGACTTTTTTTTCACATTCCTTCTTGACAGAATGTTTTATTATTATACAATAAAAAATAAATAGTTTTGCGCTACAAAAACCTAAAAAGGGGGAATCATGGCGACAAGATGCTCGACGAAAAAAAGTAAGG
>LVAA01000145.1 GCA_001603955.1 Syntrophobacterales bacterium Delta_02
ACTTAACACCGTCTTCACAGATAATAGTGTTTCGTCGGTTTCAGGTCGTCTGAGAACTCGTAGACGAGGGGTTTGCCCGTGGGTATCTCCAGGGCAGGGACGTCCTCGTCGGGGATGTTGTCAAGGTGCTTGACGAGCGACCGCAGGCTGTTCCCATGGGCCGAGACGATGACCCTGGCACCTCGTGCGAGAACGGGGACGATGGTCCCCTCCCAGAAGGGCATCACGCGTGCGGCCGTATCCTTCAGGCTCTCGGAGATGGGCAGTTCTTCCGGGGCGAGGGCGTCGTACCGGGGGTCGTTGCCGCAGAAACGCTTGTCCCTGCGCTCAAGGGGAGGAGGGGGTACATCGTAGCTTCGCCGCCACAGGCGGACCTGCTCTTCTCCGTACTCAACCGCCGTTTCGGCCTTGTTCAGGCCCTGAAGAGCCCCGTAATGGCGTTCGTTCAGCCTCCAGGACTTGCGCTGCGGTATCCACATGCGGTCGAGTTCTTCGAGGACGATCCAGAGGGTCCGTATGGCCCTCTTCAGCACTGACGTGAATGCCACGTCGAAGACGAAGCCCGCCTCTCTCAGTGCACGTCCGGCCTGCCGCGCCTCTTCTACCCCCTTCTCGGATAGATCGACGTCGGTCCAGCCTGTGAACCTGTTCTCCAAGTTCCACTGACTTTCGCCATGCCGCAGTAAAACGATCCGTGTCATGTATGCAGCTCCTTTATCATCATTATAATTGTTCCACCGTGAACCCTTCTTTTTTGAGAAGCTCCACTATCCCTGCGTCGCCTACGAGGTGTGCCGCCCCCACCACGACGAACACGCGTCCCGGCGACCTGAGGTACAGGGCGATCTTCCTGGCCATGTTCCTGTTGCGTTCTGTCAGGATCTTCCGGTGGATCACTTTCAGGTTCTCATCGTCACCAACGGACTTCTCCAGGAGCTCGGCGATCCGGTCGCTGTTGCCCGTCCTCCAGGCGTCCATCAGGGTGTCGACCTGCTGCACGAGGGAACTGAGGTCCTTGAGGGCGTAGAGAAGAAAAGATTCCTGTTCCCTGTCGGGCAGACCTGCGAGGAGGTCGATCTGGTAGTCGATGGTTTCCAGTTCCACGACTTTCTTCCTGCCGGCCGCTTTTGTCAGGAAGTATTTATCGATGCCGTAATGCGGGTTGTAGCCAGCCTTCATGAGTTCTATCGAAGACAGCGTCATGGCAAGGAACCATGGTCTCTGCCGGTTGAGGGACGCGATGGGGAACCCGAGACGCGCGGCCTGGGTGGTGATGTAATTATATGTCTCGCTCGACACGTGGTTGGCGATGCAGTCCTGTCCGGCGTAAAAGCCCTCGGTACGGAGTTTCGCAAGGGTCTCCTGTCCGATATCATTGATATTTGCCTCGACGGCTATGATGTCGGACCCGGCAAAGGCCTTCTCGATGACCGGACTCAAGGGGTAAGCATCTCTTTTCATGAAGTGGACGGAACCAAGGAGGTACACCGTCGCCGTCTGTGTCCTCGCCTGCCAGAGGAAGTGTTTTTCACCCTCTCCGCGGGAGCCGGCCGGGACGGCGATGAAAAGCAAGAGGATGAGAATGGCGTGCAGTGACCGGCGGATCGTTTGCTTCATGTTGTCCTCACTCAGGATCGTGATGTCCGACCATTATAACAGAAAGGGGGCGGCCTTACAAAAGACGTGTGGAATTTTGCCGCTATTACGGTCCGCCGCCTTCCGTCCTTTCCAGTTCCCTCAGGTATTCGACACGCTTCGCCGTCTCGGGATGGTCGGAGAAGATGCCCAGCTTGAGTGCTCCGGGCTGGCTCAGGTCGAGCTTCTCCAGCATCTTCCGGAAGGGAGCGGTCCCCTTGCCCCCTGCCATGAGAAAAGATGCGGCCGCGCGGTCGGCCTCCCTCTCGAACTCCCGTGAGTAGCCGCTTTCTATAAGCAGGGTGGGAAGGAGGGCGGCAAAGCTGGTTATCGATGTGACATCTCCCGAAAGGAGTGTGATGAGGAAGAATACGCCCGTGCTCTGCAAGATGCTGCGCAGGGCATGACGGTTCTTCACATGGGCGATCTCGTGGGCGAAAATGCCGGCCAGCTCGTCATTGCTTTCGGAGAGGGAGATGAGTTCGTCCGTGACGATGACGATCCCCGAAGGGAGGGCGAAGGCGTTGGCGCCGATCTTCTTCCCGGTCCGGAACTCCAGCCTGTACCCGGTTGCGCCTCCGGGGTCTATACTCCGCGTGACGTTTGCGAAGAGGTCCTTGATCTCACCCTGACGTTCCGCGGTCAATCCGCTCGGTCCCAGAAAACGGGCGTCGAAGATCTTGAGCGTATTTGTGCTGGCGGAGGCCGTGACCTCGGGAGGGATGATCCGGGCGACCCGGTTCGACGCGTGCGGAATAGCGTAATAGATGAGGGCGAAGAGGGTGAGGACAAGGCATACCATGCAGACCGCCACCATCTTCAAACGGGATTCGAGGAAGTGGACGAGACCCGAGGGGCGGTTCACGCCCAGGCTGCGCTCCAGCCTGTGCACCGCGTTGTGGTCGTACGTCTGGAGCAGGGCGCCTCCGGGCAGCAGGATGGACCGTTTTGTCCGGCCGATGGCGGGCTCGATGGAGCAATCGATGATCGATGCTCTCGTCGCGGTACCGTCCATCTCGTCCCTGAAGGCAAGGGTGACTCCGTCGAAATCGACGGTCACGGGCAGGGCCCGGGATGTCTTTCCATCGAAGAAATGGGCGTCGAAGCGTATCATAGACCTATCTCTATATCTACAAAATCCGTTGCGGCATCGCCGACGGCGGTGGTATCCGAGGCATCGCGGGAAGCGAAGCCATCGAACCCGCGGGCGGTGACCACGGCGAGATTCTCAACAATGTACCGGGTGCGGCGTATCCTTGCCCAGGGGATGAGAAGGCCCAGCGAGCAGAAGATGGCCGCCATGTTTGTGATCCGTATGAAAAGGAGCCTGCGCGCCTTGAAGGTACTCACGAACCGGACCTCTCCCAGTTGTGTCCTCTCCCAGCAGTGGTTCATCGTTATCGAATAAACGAACGCTTGAAGGGTGTAAAGGATGGCCGCCCCGAGGAGGTAGGTGAAGAAGAGGGAGTAGATGACCTTGAGCGGTCCCCATTCGACCGCGGAACCCGTCGTAAGGCGGTGGATGCCGAAGGCGGCCAGGGAGGCCAGGCCAACGAAGACCACGAACCCCAGGATCACGGCGAGAAAGTAGGCCTTGTAAAAGGGTCCTTTGCGTCCGGCGAAGGAGCTCTCCGTCGTGCCGTATGCCAGGTTGTTGAAGAAGAACCGTTTCTTGTAAAACTGCCAGGCCGGGAAGAAGAGGAAGAGGGTAAAGGGGATGATGCCGGCAAAGAGGAGATATGTCTCGTAGCTTTCCCTGAGGGTACCCAGAAAGTGAAAGCGGATGTTCCTGTAGGAGGTGTTGTGGGCGTTGAAACGCAGGGACTTAATGACAAGAAAGGGGAAGACGAAGGCGAAGAGGATGACCAGAATGCCGGTGAAGGAGGGCTCGAACCGATCCATCGCGACGTAGGCAATGAAGAGAGCCGCGATGATCACGTTCCCCCTCAGGATCGCCACCGGTCTGCCATGGAAGGTGAAGGGGTGGCCTGCCAGGTTGATGTTGGCCCAGATGTACCGGCGGGTACGGACCTTGGCCCAGGCGGCGTACACCCCCAGGGTGATGACCGTAAGAAAGAGGTTCACGATCCAGATCCTGAAATACTCACCCGCCGTTGCAGTGAACCGGAACGCATACCGCACATTCTCCGGCGTCCCGCCGGTCACGTCTGTCGTTTCCATCTTTTCCCTGGAACCCTTGAGCTATTGAACCCTTGAACCTTGTTCTTCGGTCAGGTTCCTCAGGTACCTGTACGTTGTTTTCTTCAGAAGGGTGGTCGTGTACTCTTCCACCACGATCCGACCAGGCGGCGGCGGTGTCTGTCGCTCGGGGATGAAGATCACCGTTTCCTCGCCATTGTCGATCCGCACCTTGAACATGGCCGATGAGGATTGCCCGCCGGCGGCAGGCTCTTTCCCGGTGATGCTTGCCTCCATGGTCCTGCCCGTCGGTCTCGCAGGATCGAGAGCGGTTGCGTAGAGACCGGCAAGGACGATGACAATGATGGGCGCCCAGAGGAAAAGGAACCTCCTGAGCCGTCTCCTGTCGTCATCGGAAGCCTCGACCCTGCTTTTTCGTTTCACCGTTCCGATACCTTTTTTTGCCATGGCTCCCAAAACTTAGCAGAAGCAGAAGGGGTTGTAAAGGCCGAAAAGGCGATCTCACGCCCGTTCGTCGCTGGAACTGCTCTCTCTGCGTCCTCTGCGGACTCGAGAGAGGAGCGAGGCGACGAACGGGCGTGAGATAATGTCTTTGAACCTTATCTCCTGACTCCCACCCCACAACGAGCGAGATGGGTTTTCCGTTCCCGGACAACCCGAGATTGTCCTTGGGGGCGGTTTTCTGGTAAAATTGGACACTATGGCTCGTGTGTTCGATCTTGATCGCGATGTGAGGGAGTCCTTCGGGGCGCGGGTGATGAAGCGGATGTTCGGGGAGGCTGTATTCGTGATGTTTGGCCCTGCGCCCGGGGAAGCGTCAGGACGGTGCTGCCGGTTGCTGGCTGCTTTTGTGTGATCTCATGGATATCGATCGTTTCGGTGAAGAAGGGGTCCGGTTGATCTTCGGAGAGAAGATGGACGAGGCGACCCACGAATTGGTTCGGCGCTTCTTCCTTCACGCGAGTTCCCTTAACATCGCCGGCGTCATGGAGATCGTCCCATCGTTCAGGTCCTGCATTATGCACTTCGACAGGGAACGTGTTTGCTTCGAGGATCTGTCGGAATTGTTGAAGGGGATGGAGGATGAGTGGGCGAAGATGCCCCTTCCCGATGTGCAGCGGATCGAGATACCCGTCAGGTATGGAGGCGATTACGGGCCCGACATGGATTTCGTCTGCTCCTATTCGGGGTTGTCCCCGGAGGAGGTCGTGGAGATCCACTGCGGGACGGCCTATCATGTCTATGCCGTAGGTCCCGTGCCCGGCTTTCCCTGCCTGGGCCCGGTTGACAAAAGGATCTACGTGCCCCGGCAGGAAACCCCCGTCCTCAAGGTCCCCCAGGGCTCGGTGGGGATAGCCCAGCTTCAGACGGGTATTTATCCCTTCGAATCACCTGCGGGCTGGCGGGTCATCGGCAGGACCATGGTAAGGCTTTTCGACCATCTGAAGCCGCCGTTCAGTCTTTTCAAGTTCGGTGACATGGTGAGGTTCGTGCGGGCATGATAGAGGTTCTCAGCCCCGGTTTTCTGTCCATTGTCGTGGACCGCGGCAGACACGGCCACGGACACATAGGGGTTGCGTCCTCACGGGAGCTGGATCGCCACGCCTCAGCGATTGCGCGATATCTCGTCGATATCCCCGGGGACGCTCCTCTTCTCGAGGTCATGGGAAACGACCTCAAGCTGTGTATCCTGGAGGAGATGGCCTTTGCCATCACGGGAGCGAAGGTAAAGGCAACCCTCGACGGTGAGCCCCTGCGCCCCTGGTCGACGGTCCACGCCAGGAAGGGCGGCGTCCTGCGGGTCGCGGAGGTCCTGGAAGGATTGCGTTATTATATAGCCTTCTCGGGTATCATCGATGTGGAGCCCGTGATGGGCAGCCGCACTACAAATCTCGAATGCAACTTCGGCGGTTTTCACGGCAGGCCGTTCATGAAGGGAGACAGGATGTCGTTGCGGGATGTCCGTAAGCCGGCCGGACTCCTGACCGTTCCTGAAACGATGATACCCTCCATGCGCGAGCCCCACCTGGTCAGGGTTATTGCCGGACCCGAGGCCGACCGTTTCGCCCCCGAGTCGGTCAGGTTCCTGGCAGACCGGAAGGAAACGGTTGTTTTCAACGCCGCGTCGCGCCTCAACCGAACGGGGATCCGACTGGACGGGGAGCCGATCAGGTTCCGCGACGAGGCGGAACAAAGCATCATGTCCGAGGGCCTTTTGCCGGGAACCATCGAGGTCCCGCCCGGCGGGCACCCCGTCATCGCCCTCGCCGAGAGGACCATCGGCGGCTATGCCAGGCTGGCCACGGTGGCGGACGCAGACATGGATACGCTGGCCCAGATAAGACCGGGAGACAGGGTCGTCCTGAGCTCCATCGATGCGGGCGAGGCCGAGCGCCTCTGGAGGGCGGGAAGGGATGCCCTTTCTTTCTACTGCAAGAAACAGTGAGGCAAGGGGGTAGGGGGCAGAACGGGGGCGGGGGTGGATAGGTCCTATTTTCCTATTCGTCCTATCCTCTGTCCCCTCCCCTTTT
>LVAA01000146.1 GCA_001603955.1 Syntrophobacterales bacterium Delta_02
GCTGGAAACATATATTGATAATATCAATTTGACAAATAAGCAATTATCATGTTGTGTTACATAGGAAAATTAAAAAAACATACAGGGGAAAAGCTCATGTCAAAGTTCGTACAGGTATTTGCGACACGATGGGGAATCATTGCAGTGGGAGCTTTTATAGGAATCTTCGCGCAGCTTCTGCAAAAATGGGGAAACCCGGCGAATATGGGCATTTGCGTGGCCTGCTTCGAGAGGGACATGGCGGGTGCCCTGGGACTTCACCGCGCGGCCGTCGTTCAGTACATGCGGCCCGAGATCATCGGGTTTGTCGTTGGCTCGCTTATAGCCGCATACATCTTCAAGGAATTCCGGGCGCGGGCCGGATCCGCCCCTATTGTCCGGTTCGTTCTTGGCGCCTTCGCCATGATCGGTGCACTCGTTTTCCTGGGTTGCCCCTGGAGAGCAGTGTTGCGCTTAGCCGGTGGTGACTGGAACGCGATCTTCGGGATCCTCGGACTTGTCGGCGGTGTATGGGTGGGAACCCTCTTCCTCAAGGGTGGGTACAACCTTGGACGCTCACAGACCACGCACACCTCGGTCGGATGGCTGCTGCCCCTGACGATGCTGGGCTTCCTCGCCTTGACGCTCGTCTTTCCCCAGATACCGGGACAGGACAAGAACGGGGTCCTGTTCTACAGCCTGAAAGGACCCGGTTCCATGCATGCGGCTCTTATCATATCGCTGGTGATGGGTCTCATCATCGGGTTTCTGGCCCAAAGGAGCAGGTTCTGCACCATGGGAGCCATACGCGACCTGGTTCTCTTCAGGCAGACCCACCTTCTTTCGGGGTTTATCTCACTCGTGGTGTTCGCCTTCCTGACCAACCTGGTCCTGGGGCAGTTTCACCCTGGGTTCGCAAATCAGCCCGTGGCCCATACGATGGGCCTGTGGAACTTCGGCGGGATGGTGCTCGCGGGATTGGCCTTCTGCCTTGCCGGGGGCTGTCCGGGTCGACAGCTCTTCCTCGCGGGTGAGGGCGACGGTGATGCAGCCGTTTTCGTGATGGGGATGATCGTCGGTGCCGGCATAGCCCATAATTTCGGTCTCGCCAGCTCCCCCAAGGGTGTCGGGCCTTACGGGATCCCGGCTGTCATCATCGGTCTCCTGGTGTGCCTCTTCATCGGGTTCACGATGAGAGAAAAGGTCGCCTGAACTATAAGGAGGAATTAGAATGAGTTCAATAGTCGATGCAAAAGGGCTTTCCTGCCCGCAGCCTGTCATTTTGACCCTGAACGAGATCAAGAAGGTCCAGAAAGGTGAGATAATCGTTCTCGTGGATACCGTGACCTCGAGGGAAAACGTTTCCCGGGCGGCGATCGCCCAGGGATGGACCTTGAAGAACGTTGAGCCCGAAGGTGAGGGATTTCGCATCAGTTTCACGAAGGACTGATCCATGTCGTTGCTGGGATTCCTCAAGAAGCGGCAGCCGGAAGGAGGGCAACGGGCAGACGCGGATCTCGGTTTTCTGGTATTCGAGAATACCAGCGAAGTCATCCAGGCCGAGAACCTGTTAAAAAAGAACGGTTGGGAGATCCGTGTAATGGGACCCCCTCCCGAAGTCAGGAAGGGATGTGATCTCGTCATCGAGTTCCCGTTGATCGAAGAGTTGAGGATCACCAGGGTCCTCGAGGATGCCGGAATACCACCCCTTCAGGTGGTTCCGGTCACCGGACCTTTGCTGCAACCGGTAAACCTCTTCAGGACCAGGGACTTTGGCAGGTACCTGATGGTACAGGCAGCCAACATGAAGTTGACCGTCGACAAAGAATCACTGGTCATCGTCAACGTCTCGGGAGGCGGCTGTCCCGACGTCCCCTACCTCGCCGAGGAAATGGTCGGCAAGCATCTTGACGAGGCCCCGAGCCCCCGGGAGATCGGGCACACCCTCTGCGGCTATGCCCTTCAACTCGCTTACGAAGAGGTGAAACAAACATGCTCGCGGTAGTCGGCACTGTCCCTGAGAGTGGTTTTCCCCTGCTTGCAGGAAGGGCAACCCTCCAGGACGATCACATTTCGATCCAGGGAAAAAGGACCACCGTAAACCGGGGAACACCGGCCCTGCTTGCCGCTGCGGCCAAGGTCGCACAAACCCTGGGACAGGAAGAACCTTTCGCCTACCTGATAGGGGACATCGGCCGCGGTGACGGCAGCAGAAAGCTTTATGAGTATCTCTTGCAGCATCTCAAACAAGGCGGGTTCCACACCATTGCATTCCATTACGTGCAGCCCCTCGTCGAATGGCACGAACGAATCCTTGCAACGATCAAGGAAATGAGACCGGAACCGGTTCTTATCGCGGATGCCGGGTACATGTACATGGCCAAGATGAGCCGGCAATCCGCAGCCTATGACCTTTTCACTCCGGACATCGGGGAACTCGCTTTTCTTGCCGACGACAGTGCTCCTCACCCATTCTACACACGAGGGTTCATTTTGCACGAACAGGACCGGGTCCCGGACCTGATCAGTAAGGTCTACGGCAACGGGAACGCTCCCCGGCATCTCCTCGTAAAAGGGATCAAGGACTACGTGGTGAGCAAGGAAGGGGTACAAGGCGTTATCGACAGCCCTGTGGAGGAATCCATGGAGGCCATAGGAGGAACCGGGGACACCCTGACAGGCATAGTATCCGCTCTCAGCGCATCCGGGATGTCCATCAAGGAGGCCGCGATCGTGGCGGCCCGAACGAATCGCATAGCCGGATCTTACGCGCACCCGACACCTGCGACCCAGGTGGCGGAAATAATACGCCACATTCCCGAAGCCCTGAGGTCCTGCCTGAAGGAAAATAAATGACTCACAAGAAGAGACCAAGATTAACGGAAACCGTGCAGGGAGCCGGGTGAGCGTCAAAGCTGGGTCCGGGAGACCTTGACAAGGCCCTGTGCGGTCTTTCCCTGATGAATGATCCGAATCTCATTGTCGGGATGGACAGGGCGGACGATGCCGGGGTCTACAAGCTATCTGAAGACCTCGCCATCATTCAGACCCTCGATTTCTTCACTCCTATCGTGGACGACCCTTACATGTTCGGCCAGATCGCCGCGGCCAACTCACTCAGTGACGTTTATGCCATGGGAGGCGAACCGCTCACGGCGATGAACATTGTGTGCTTTCCGGTCAAAACGATGGATATATCCGTGTTGAGAGAGATCCTTCGGGGCGGCCTGGACAAAATGAAGGAGGCGGGGGTCACGCTGGCCGGCGGACACAGCGTTGAGGATCGGGAGTTGAAATATGGACTATCCGTAACGGGAACGGTCCACCCATCCAGGGTGCTCACCAATGTGGGGGCTGAACCGGGAGATGTGTTGATCCTTACGAAACCACTAGGCACGGGGATCATCAATACCGCCGTCAAGGGCGGAATGGCAACGGAAGAACTGGCACGGACAGCCGCAAACTGCATGGCCCGCCTCAACAGGGCCGCGTCCAAAGCAGTGCAGGAGGTGGGAGCACGGGCCTGCACGGACGTCACCGGATTCGGTCTTCTGGGTCATGCCTTCGAGATGGTCCAGGAAACCGGCAGGGGAATCGTCATATACGGATCACAGGTCCCCATCTTCCCGGAAGCCGTGGGCTTCGCGGAGATGGGCCTTGTTCCGGGAGGCACCTATAGAAACCGGGACTTCAGGATCCACATGGTCGATATCGATCCGGATGTCTCCCCCTTCCTCTCCGATATCTTCTTCGATCCCCAGACATCGGGAGGGCTGCTCATCGCGGTCCCGGGGGAAAAGGCCCGGGAAATGCTGGAAAAACTCAGGGAAAACGGGGTAGATGAAGCGGCCGCGATCGGCGAATTCATAGACCAGCCGACGGAGAGAATCAGGATCGTCGCCAATGGATGAGATCCGCTGTTCCCATCGCAACCGATCTGCCACTTTCCCGCATGCTGCCAGAATACACGGAAAATTGTCATGCTTTTCTCTCCTCAAAATGATACATATAGTCTCATGCTCCCCCGGATGAGCTACCCGAGAAAGGATAGATGACACAATGGAAGAAAAGGCATTTCAGGATTACTATGCGGAAGATGTTAGTCATTGCTACGGATGTGGCCGCTTCAATGAGGAGGGCCTTCATATCAAGAGTTACTGGGATGGAGAAACATCGGTAGCCCGTTTCACCCCGAAGGCCTGCCACATGGCGGCACCCGGTTTCGTGTACGGCGGCGTGATCGCATCGCTCGTCGATTGCCACGGCACAGGCACGGCGGCGGCGGCGGCCTATCGCTTCGAGGGAAGGGCCATGGACACGGAGCCCAACCTCCGATTCGTGACGGCTTCCCTGAAAGTGGATTATCTCCTGCCCACACCGCTGGGACCCGAGCTCGTGGCTCGCGGCACTGTCAAGAGCGTGGGAAAACGCAAGGTGGTGGTGGCGGTTGAGGTTCTGGCAGAGGGAAGGCTCTGCGCTCGTGGTGAGGTCGTCGCGGTCAAAATGCCCGGAGCCATGAAAAAAACACCGGGGAATTAGTTATTCCCGTCCCGTGGACGGACATTTCTCATGACAGACAAGAGTCTTCCATCGATCCTCGTGTCTCCCCCCCCGTCTACGC